>JADFQE010000014.1 GCA_022561985.1 Chloroflexota bacterium | reverse complement strand
TACGCCCCTCCCACACGCGCTCCTCCCGCAGTTCTCAGATGCGCCGGGAGGCGGACCTCGGTGATGATCTCGGTCTCGCCGAGCGCCGTCGTGAAGGCGTCGACGAAGAAGCGGCTCGCGGCGATGCTCCGGGCCCGCCGGCCTCCGGCGGTGGCGATCCGGGCCTCGGCCGCGACCATGAGGGCGGGCAGGTCCGCCGATGGGTCGGCGTGGGCGAGGGCGCCACCGATGGTCCCGCGGTTGCGTACCTGAAGGTCCGCGACCTGCCCGGCGACCTCCGCGAGCAGCGGGAAGCGCTCGCGCACGAGCGTCGAGGTCTCGATCGCCCGGTACGTGGTCATCGCGCCGATGGCGAGACCGCCGTCGTGCTCGCGCACGTACGCCAGGTCCCGGATGCGGGCGAGGTCGACGACGAGGGCCGGATTCACGAGCCGCAGCCGCATCATCGGGATGAGGCTCTGGCCGCCCGCCAGCGGCCGCGCGTCCCCCGCCCGCCCCCGGAGCAGGCCGACGGCCTCCCGCACGGTGGCCGGGGCCGCGTAGTCGAAGGCGGCTGGGATCATGCGGGCCCCCGCATCGCCGCCGCGGCGAACAGCGCCGCCTCGACGATGTTCTCGTAGCCGGTGCACCGGCAGAGGTTCCCGGCGATGCCGGTGCGCACCTCGTGCTCGCTCGGGTCGGGGTTGCGCTCAAGCACCTGGAGGAGCGTCATGACCATGCCCGGCGTGCAGAAGCCGCACTGGAGGCCGTGCTTCTCCCAGAACGCCTCCTGGATCGGGTGCAGCGGCCCGCCCCCTGCGAGGCCTTCGATGGTCAGCACGTCGGCGCCGTCGGCCTGGACCGCGAGCTGCGTGCACGACTTCACGGCGGCGCCGTCCACGAGCACGGTGCACGCGCCGCACTGGGAGGTGTCGCAGCCGATGTGCGTGCCGGTGAGCTCCAGGACGTCACGCAGGAAGTGAACGAGGAGCAGCCGAGGCTCAACCTCGCGTGCGTGCTCCGTGCCGTTGACGGTCAAGTGGATCGCGTGGACCATGCGCCGGAGTCAGCTCCACTCGGGCAGCTGGGCGCCATCTCCCGAGAGCAGGGCTTCGACGTCCGATGTGCCAACCCTGGTGAGCCGGTCGTTCATCTCCTGGGTGCGCATCGGTACTCCTCCGGCCGATCTGCTGCCGGTGCGGTGCAGTGTACCCCAGCCCGCGGGCGCGGCGGCACGGGCCCCGCCCGCCGTCAGACGGCGTTCAGCACGGCGAGCACCTCGTCGCCGTAGCGGGCGACGCGCGAGCTGCCCACGCCCCACACGCCGGAGAGCGCGTGGGTATCGCTCGGGCGGAGCGCGGCGATCTCGCGCAGCGTCTTGTTCGAGAAGACCACGTAGGCGGGGACGCCGTCCCTCCGCGCGCGCTCGATCCGCCATTCGGTGAGCCGCCGGTACAGCGCTTCGTCCACGGGGCGCTCCTCGGCCTCGACGAGCCGCACCTGCCGCCGCCCCGTGGGTACGGGGCGCTCTGGACGCGCCGGGGCGTCCGGGTTCGCCTCCTCCCACTCGCCGATGGCCCGCAGCACTTCGCGGCCGAACCAGTCGAGCTTGACCCCGCCGATGCCCCAGGTTTCGAGGAGCTCGCCGCGGTCGTGGGGCCGGTAGGTGGCGAGCTCGCGCACGGTGCGCGGCCCCATGATGTCGGCCGGCTCGCGGCCGTAGCGCGACGCCAGCTCGTCGCGCAGCGTGGCGATGATCTCCCGCAGTCCCGCGTCGGCGGCGGCCCCCGTGGGCGCAGCCTCACCCAGACAGTTGTCGCAACTCTCGCACCGCTCGGGCGCCGGCTCGCCGAAGTAGTCCAGGATCAGCAGGTGCCGGCAGCGGCCGGACTCGGCGTAGTCGACCATGCGGGCGAGCCGGTCCTCCGCGTAGCGCTGGTGCGCCCGGACCGGCGCGAGGTCCAGGGGCGCATCCGGGTCGTCCGACGTCAGCCTCCCAGCCGGGTCGATGAGGCCGGCCTCCCGCAGAGCGGCGATGCCGGTGGCGTAGCCCTCCTCCTCGGCCGGGGGCCCATTGCGGCGGACCGGGGCGCCGCCGCTCTCCGCGGCATCGTCCACGAGCTGGGCCCAGATCGTCCGGAACCGCTCCTCGTTGGGGTGCGAGCGCTCGATGAAGTACTGCTGGGCCTGCTCGTCCCGCGGGTCGTACAGGAGCGTGCACTCGGCGGGGTCGCCGTCCCTCCCCGCCCGCCCTGCCTCCTGGTAGTAGGACTCGATGCGCCCGGGCATGTTCATGTGCACCACGAAACGGATATCCGGCTTGTCCACGCCCAGCCCGAAGGCGTTGGTGGCGACGATGACCGCCACCTCGTCCAGCGTGAACCGCCGCTGCGTCAGCGAGCGCTCCTCGGCGGGCATGCCCGCGTGGTAGCCGGCGGCGGCGACCCCCGCCTCGCACAGCGCAGCCGCGACCTCATCGACGGCCCGGCGCGTCCTGACGTAGACGATGCCCGGCTGCCCCGGCCGCTCGCCAACGTACCGGAGCAGCCACGCCCTGGCCTGGGCGGGGCCACCGGCGCGGACGACGGCGAGCTTGAGGTTCGGGCGGTCCACCGAGGTGACGACCGGCGCGGCGGTGATGCCGAGCAGCCGGGCGATGTCGCGCTGGACGGCCGGGTCCGCGGTGGCGGTGAGCGCCAGGGTCCGGGGGGAGCCGAGGCGCTCACGGACCGAGCCGAGGGTGAGGTAGTCGGGCCTGAAGTCATGCCCCCACTCCGACATGCAGTGCGCCTCGTCGATGGCGAGCAGGTTGACGCCCGCCTCCCGGAGCCCCGCGACGAAGCGGTCGTTGGCGAAGCGCTCCGGCGCGACGTAGAGGAGCTTGAGCCGCCCCCCCACGAAGTCGAGATAGTTCCGGTTCTGCGCCGCACGGTCGAGGTTCGAGTTGATGAAGCCTGCCGGGACGCCCGCGGCCGTGAGGGACTCCACCTGGTCCTGCATGAGTGCGATCAGCGGCGAGACGACGAGGGTGCGGCCGGCGGCGAGCGCCGGGAGGACGTAGCACATGCTCTTGCCGCTGCCTGTCGGCATGACCGCGAGGACGTCGTCGTGGGCGAGCACGCCCAGCACGCGCTCCTGGCCGTCGCGGAACTCGCTGAAGCCGAAGTAGCGGCTCAGCAGGCCGCGGTAGGTATCGACGGGAGATGCAGTGGTGCTGGCGATAGCGGTCGACTCATGGAACGTGGCGCGCGTGCAAGCTCGGCCGCGCTGGGCCACGCTAGCACGCGGCGGCCCGAAGCCAAAGTGGCGGTTGTCGCAGGAACGGCTGCTGCGTGCGGGCCGCAGGCCTCTGTACATGCCCTGCAGTCATCCCTGCGACGGAGACTGGGGCTCAAGAAGGAATGGAGACCGCATCCTCGGCATGGTCGGCGCTCTCCGCGGGATGATCCAAGCTCCTTCCGGTGTCCTGCTCGCGGAGTCGCTGATCGTGATACAGAGAGATCCTGGCTACGAAGTCGAGCACTTCGCGCTGGGTGTCCTCGGGGAGCGTCGCGACGTACATGAAGGCGATCTCGATCCCGGAGAGCGTGTTCACCTGCTCCCAGGATGGCAGATATCCGGCGGCGGCCAGGAGGTCGCCGGTCGTGACGGAAAGTGTCTTGGCGAGCGACCACAGGACCCGCTTACTCGGCAGGTCGATCCGGCCTGACTCCAGCCGAGTGACGTAGCTACGGCTGATCCCGACCTTCTCGGCCAGCATCGCGTGAGTCAGGCGTCTCGATCGGCGCAGCTCTCGGATGCGCAGCCCCAACGTCGCGGTGTTCATTGCTCTCAGCATCGGTTGGCCCCCTAACTCCCACCGGGCGCCGGTGCAGGCGCGCCCCGAATGCTCTGGTCACTCGGTACGTCACAGTGTGACTTTACGGTCATCATTCGTCAACCGCAGGGGATCGTCGTGCACCTCGCCTCGTCTGCCGGGCCGGGTAGCCCTCGGACTCACCCCGGATGATATTTTTAGTATCTCTACTGGTATCGATACGTACATCTTCCGTCGCTGACTTCATGTGACAGCGCAAAGATGCAGAAGGCGGCTATGTTGGATAAAGCGCCCGAAGGCCCTCCATCGATCGATACGTGACCATCATTAATGTTGATTATTAGTAACATTCGTACCTACAATGTAATGCGTAATGCGCCGATTCCGATCCACCAACCCATGACCACACCAACGCAGACAGTGGCTATAGTCCAGGCTCGCATGGGGTCAACCCGACTTCCGGGGAAAACCCTGGCGGACGTTGGCGGGCAATCGTTGCTCCGCCTCGTGCTGCTGCGGCTTATGGCAGCACGCACCCTGGACACGATCGTGGTGGCGACGACCGCGGCCGACGAAGACGATGCCATCGAGACTGAGGTCAGCAAGCTTGGGCTCCCTTGCGTGCGCGGCCATTCATGGGATGTCCTGGCGCGGTTCCGGCAAGCGGCCCACGAATACCCAGGGCACCTCTTCGTCCGGGTGTGTGCCGACAACCCCTTCGTCGATCCGAGGCAGGTGGACAGCCTCGTGCGGTTCGAGCGCGATGGCGGCTATGACCTCGCCTACAACCACCGGCCGGAGTGCGGACTCCCCGACGGGGTTGGCGCCGAGGTCGTCACCGACGCGGTCCTCGATCGGCTCGACACCGTGGCCGTGGCCCAGGACCACCGGGAGCACGTGACGCTGTACGCGTATGACCACCCCGATGAATTTCGCCTCGGCGCTCTGGTTTCGGCGAACGTGGCTGGCGCCGGATACCGGCTGGACGTGGACTATCCCGAGGACCTTGAGTTCGTCCGCGCGCTGTATGCCGCCCTCCCGGGTCGAAACGCGCCTCTGTGGAGCACGCGAACCCTCGTCCGGACCCTCGACAAGCATCCCGACCTGCCATCCCTGCGGCGCCAGCGAATCGTCGCAACGGCCACTCTCGCCTGAGCGCCCTGGGCATGCCCACGGTCTCCTTCGCATGATCTCGCCCGGATGCGCGATGCCGGTGCACTCGATCTAGGATGAAACCGCTCGCTATCAGGCTCGCAGGCTCGATGGCGCTGCTCAGTGCCCTTGGCCTGGGCGCCGTCGCGGCGGCCCTGACGTTCGAGGAACGGGGTCGCGTGATCGGGCTCGTGCTCATCGCGTTGACCTACAGCGCCCTGATGCTCCTCGCCGCTGAGCTGTTTGCCCGCGCCATGCTGAGAAGGAGGTTCCCAACGCTCCTCCGGCGGGGAACGCCCTCGCTGCGGATGGAACCGCACATCTTCACCCACTTCATCCCGTCATCGGACTACCCCGACGTTCACGATCACTTCCGCCGGACGTCCGAGGGAGCGGATCCAGCAGGAAGGACGCTGTATCTCGCTGGCGACTGCGTGGTGTTCGAGGACCAGCTCGCTCCCCATCAGACCATGGCCTACCAGCTCGCGGCGCACCTCGATGGATGGAGAGTCCTGAATGCCGGCGCCCCGCACTACACGGTGGCTCACGCATACAATCGGCTCGTTTTCGATGTGCTGCGGGGGTACAAGGCCGACGTCATCGTGTTGTTCGCGGGCATCAACGACGTGCTCGGCTTCCTGGCCCATGATCGAGGGGAAGTCGGCCCCGGCCACACGCACATCTACGTACCCTGGGTCCCCTACGGAGGCCGGCGCGCGGGGATCCGCCGTCTCCTGCCGGCCACGCTCAAGCTGGCTGCGGCCCTCGTCGCTGGCGGCAGAGGCGCCGAAGTCTGGGACGGCCTCGCCGAGCGACACGTCGTTGACTTCTTCGATCCAGAGCACGTTGCGCTTGGGAAGGAGCTGTTCAGCACCGATCCGTTCTCCGCCACCCTGGCCCTGTTCGCCGCGATCAGCGAAGAGACGGGCGCACAGCTGGTATTGACGACGGCGGCCTACAACAGAGCCGACATGCACATCGGCCCGAGACCCGTCTATGCGTGGGGCATCGATCGCATCAACGAAGCGGTCCGCGACTTCTCGGAGATACGAAAGGTGAAGCTCATCGATCTGGACGCCGCGATGGACCTCGTTCCAGAGCGGGACATCAGCAACAAGTGGCATTTCACGGAGCTGGGGAACGCGAAACGGGCACAGATACTCGCCGACGCGATCCGGGGCGGCGGTGGTTGACGCGCTCCTGCGCTCCGCTATCCTGGCGGCGGCCCGTCAAGAAGCCTGTGACAGCGGAGCGTGCGATGACAGGAGCGACCCCACCCTATACGGAGCAGCGGTTCATCGAGGACATCCGCGAAGCATTCGCCGCGGGTAAGGACGCGCGGGTCCAGGCGCAGACGATCGCCGACCGGATGCGGGAGCTGTTCGCCACCGGCTGGCCGGAGACGAGCGAGCGCTTCGGCAAGGCGGCCGGCAGCTACACGATCCACGCCGACGCCGACCGCGGCCACCCCGACCCCGGCTTCATGGTGATGGTGTACCGTCAGGGGCCGCAGAAGGCGGGCGTGCCATCGCCGCACGACCACGGCACGTGCTTCGTCGTCTACGGCGTGGCCGCGGGCTCGAACGTCCAGGCGCGCTACCGGTGGAGCTACCCGGAGGACACCACGCAGCCACCGGTGCTTGAGGAAGGTCCAGGAGGTCGTCCAGGGCCCTGGGGAGGCCGCCTACTTCCTCCCCGGCGAGATCCCACAGCACCCCAGGGCTCTACCACCGAGGCCACGGTCTACGTGCGGGTGACGAGCCAGAACCTGGACGACGTCTGGCGGCACCGCTACCACCTGGGCGACAACAAGAGCTCCGTGTTCCGGTCAGCCACGCAGATGCCGAAAGCCTAGACCCCCCACTTCAGACCCCGGAACGGAGGCCCCTAAGATGCCGAAGCTCAAGATCGCGGTGGGTGACCGCCTCGAGACCAAGTTCCTGCTGAGCGGGCGCGTCTTGATCGACGGGTTCGACGTGGAGATGGTCAACCCCGGCCCGGCCCCGGCACCCATCTTCCCGGACATGGTGACCACCCTGCCCTACGACGTGGGCGAGCTCACCATCGCGAACTTCATCATCGCCCGCGACCAGGGCGTGCCCATCATCGGGCTCCCGGTCTTCCCCAACCTCTTCTTCCCGCTCACCGGTGTCACCGTGAGCGGGCGCTCCGGCATCGACGGCCCGGCCGGCCTCGCGGGGAAGCGCGTTGGCGTCCCCCTCGGGTTCGCCTCCAACCCCGCCGTCTGGCTCCGGGGGATCATCGAGCACCACTACGGCGTCGCCGCCGACTCCATCGTCTGGGTGGAGGGCGAGCGCGACTCGCTCTCGGGCGTGCCCTACCCGCGTCCGCCCCGGTTCAAGCGTGAGCAGCGCAAGGACCTCGACGCGCTGCTTGCGGCGGGCGAGATCGACGCGCTGGTGGTGGCAGGCGGCAACGTCGGCCTCCCCGAGAACGTCTCGCGGCTGATCGGCGACCCGTACCCTGCCCTCGATGCGTACGTCCAGGATTCCGGCGCCTTCCCCATCAACACGATGCTGGTCATCAAGGAAGCATCGGCGGCGGCGAACCCTGGGCTTGCGGGTGCCGTCGTGGCTGCCGCGGAGAAGGCGCGGGCGATCTACGACGCCGAGGAGCCCGACGACGCCGTGCACCAGGGGCTGCGGGTGGGCGCGCTCCGCAAAGCCGGTCACTTCCCGCGGCCCCACGGGCTCCGAACGCACGGCCGGAGCGTCGAAGTCGTGGTCGGCTACCTCCATGAGCAGGGTCTGATACGCAAGGCGTGGAGTCTCGCCGACCTGTTCGTAGACAGCTCCTCCTAAGCATAGCTAGCGTAAAACGATGCGAGCCGACCCGGCACCGCACCGTTTCGGCCCCTGGCGCATCTCACTATCGCCGGCCGGCGTCAGCCTGGTCGTGATCCCATCACCCGGAGAATGATTCATGCCGCCCATCGACCCGAAGAGCACAGCGTTGGTGATCGTGGATCCACAGAACGACTTCCTCTCCGAGGGCGGCGCCGTCTGGGACCTCGTCGGGGATCAGGTGGTCGAGCACGACGTTGTCTCGAAGCTTCGCCAGCTCGTCAGCGCGGCCAACAAGGCCGGTGTACGGGTCTTCTACTCCCCCCACTACTACGACAAGGAGTATGAAGCCTGGCAGAACAACAACTTCATCGACACGGTGATGTTCACCCGCAAGATGTTCTCCCGCGGGGCATGGGGCGCCGAGTTCCACCCGGACCTGGTGCCCGCGGACGATGTCGTGCAGTGCGGGCCGCACAAGAACCTGAGCGGGTTCCACACGAGCGACATCGACATCCAGCTCCGCAAGCGCGGCATCGACACGATCCTGCTGTGCGGCATGTCGGCGAATCTGTGTGTCGAGTCGCACCTGCGCGATGCCGAGGAGCGTGGCTATGAAGTGATAGTGATCAACGACGCCACTGCCGGGCCGGGGCCGGACGCCTACCAGGCGGCGCTCACGAACTACGGCTTCATCGCTCACGAGTCGATCACGGCGGCGGAGGCGCTCAAGCGCCTGACGTAGCCGTCCGCAACGGCCTCCGGCGGTCCGCGCATGAAGCTCGCCGGAGGCCGTGAGCGTAGCTCAGTCTGATGACGCGCTTCTCCCAAGCCTCAGCGCAGGTCCGCACAGGCGGCTGGCTGCTCGTGGGCCTCGTGCTCACGCTCGGCACGGCCGCCTGCAGCGCGGACCCGACGCCGAGCGTGGCTCCCACTGCGACCGTCACGCTCCCACAGCCGGCGTCCACTCCCACGCCGCCTCCCGCCGCGACGCCCGAGCCCTCGCCAACCCCCACGGCCACGCCGGTCCCCACGCCGGCGCGGGCTGCGACGCCGACCCTCATCGCGACGCCAACGCCAACGCCAACGCCCCCGCCGCGACGCCATCGCCCACGCCGACGCCCGTACCCACGCCCACGCCCAGCGCGACGCCACCGCCGCCGGAGCCCGGCTCCGTGACGATCGAGCCCTCCGCGGACAACACGCTCTTCGAGGACACCTTCAGCTTCCGGTCCAACGGCACGGGCGATTATCTCTTCGTCGGCAATACGAACTCGCGCAACACGCGGCGCGCCCTCCTGCGGTTCGACGTCGCCGGGGCCGTTCCCCTCGGCGCGACGGTGACGGCCGTGACGCTGCGGATGCGGATGTCGAGGACCCGCGGAGGCACCGAGACCCTCACGCTGCACCGGGTGCTGGCGGACTGGGGCGAAGGCGCTTCTGACGCATCGGGGCCGGAGGGAGCCGGCACGCGCGCCGCCATGGGCGACGCCACGTGGGTCCATCGCTTCTTCGACACCCAGGCGTGGGATACCCCCGGAGGCGACTTCGAGACCGCCCCCAGCGGCGGCACGGCTGTCGGCGGCACCGGAAGCGATACCTGGGCGTCGGCCGAGGCGATGGTCGCCGACGTGCAATCGTGGCTCGATGCGCCGGAGGGGAACTTCGGCTGGCTGCTCAAGGGCAACGAGGATGCCCGGCAGACGGCGAAGCGCTTCGACAGCCGCGAGCACTCCAACGGCGCCAGCCGGCCGCAGCTCACCATCGACTTCACGGTGCCAGGCTAGCCCGAGCGCGCCGGCGCCTGCTCCCGATCCTGCGGTCGGCTATCATGGGCGCATCTCCCGGGGCGTCCATCGCCTCCCCCAAGGACCCCCTTGCGCCCTGCTCGACCCCACACCCCCTGGTGGCGTAACCCCTCTCTCCGCATCATGCTCGGGCTGCTCGTCGTCGCCACGCTCCTGGTGTTCGTCCGCGAAGGCACCGGCGGGCTCGCGGACGGCGGTGAAGGCGCGGTGCGCCTGCTGCTGCGTGCCGCACCCTTCGTCCTCCTCGGCATCGGGATGGCCGGCATGCTGACGGTGCTCATCCCGCCGAGTGCCATCGGACGCTGGATGGGCGACGATGCCGGGTTCGCCGGCCTGGCGATCGGCGTCGCCGCCGGGGCCTTCTCGCCCGGCGGTCCCTACATCGCCTATCCCCTCGCCGCTGGGATGATGAGCGGCGGCGCGGGGATCGGGCCTCTGGCCGGCTTCCTGGCGATGCGCAACTCCTTCACGGTCTCCCGGCTGCTGGTCTGGGACATCCCCTTCCTCGGACTGCCGTTCACCGCGGCCCGCGTGGTGGGGGCCATCTGGCTCCCCCTCGTCTCGGTCGTGCTCGTCCCCGTGCTGTTCCGGCTCATGCCCGCCGGTGCGCGCGAGGCTGCCCGGACCAAGCTTGCGCGGACCTCTGAGATGCGGACGAGGGGCAAGACGCGCGCTGGGGGCGAGGCGACCCCCCCAGAGATCATGGACACCGGCGTGGACACCGGCGAGGACGGCCGATGACGCTCGCCATCCTTGCTGCGCTCTTTGCCGCGACGAGCTTGCTCGTGCTCCTCCGCAAGGGCCCGGCCGGGGTGCGCGCCGGGCTCGGCGTGTCGGCAGGCCTGCTCCGGCAAGTCGCTCCGCTCATCGCGATGGGCATGCTGTTCGCCGGTATGGTACGGGTCGTGCTGCCGTCCGAGCTCATCACCCGGTGGATGGGGGCGGACTCGGGCTTCTCCGGCGTGCTGATCGGCGCGGCGCTCGGGGCCGTGATGCCCGGCGGGCCCGCCATCGTCATGCCGCTGACGGGCTCGGTGTTCTCCTCGGGAGCGGGGGTCGGGGCCGTCGCCGCCTTCCTGACGGCGTGGAGCGTGATCCCCCTCACCCGGACGATCATGTACGAGGTCCCCTTCATGGGCGGCGCCTTCGCCGCGAGCCGCCTCGCCGTCAACGCGCCCTTCCCGATCATCGTGGGGCTCCTCGCTCCGCCGGTCTACGCCGCGCTCACGTGACCCTTCGATTGGTCGGGGCGACGGCCGGGCGAGCACGGCCCGCCGGTTGCCGCTAGAATCCGCCACATCATCGCGGCCACATCATGGCTGGAGGAGGCGAGCGTGAAGGCAGTCCGTTTCCACGAGCACGGCGGTCCCGAGGTCCTCAGGTACGAGGACGTGGGGGATCCCGAGCCCGGCGAGGGCGACGCGCTCATCAGGCTCAGCGCCGTCGGCGTCAACTTCGTCGACACCTACCGCCGCGCCGGCGCCTACCCGGTGGAGCTTCCACACCTGCCCGGCTCCGAGGGCGCGGGCGAGATCGTGGCGCTCGGCCCGGGGGTCGACGGCTTCGCCGTTGGCGACCGCGTGATGGTCAGCGGCGGCCGGGGCGCCTACGCCGAGCTCGTCGTGGCCTCGGCGAAGCGCCTCGTCAAGCTGCCCGAAGGCTTCGACGAAGCGACCGCGGCGGCGCTCCCCACCCAGGGCATGACCGCGCACTTCCTCGCGACGTCGACCTACCCGCTCAGCGACGGCGACACCTGCCTGATCCATGCGGGTGCGGGCGGCGTCGGACTGCTGCTGATCCAGATCGCGAAGATGCGCGGCGCGCGCGTCATCACGACGGTGTCCACGCCGGAGAAGGCCGCGCTCGCCCGCGAGGCGGGCGCCGACGACGTCGTCCTCTACACGCAGGATGACTTCGTGGCGGCCGTGAAGCGCATCACCGGCGGCGAGATGCTGCCGGTCGTCTACGACTCGGTGGGCAAGACGACCTTCGATGGAAGCCTCGACTGTCTGCGTCCCCGCGGCATGCTCGTGCTCTTCGGGCAGGCCTCGGGCGCGGTGGCCCCGCTCGACCCGCAGGTGCTCAACGCCAAGGGCTCGCTCTTCCTGACGCGGCCGAACCTCGGGCACTACACGCGGACGCGCGAGGAGTTCGAGGAGCGCTCGGGCGACCTCATCTCCTGGGCGGCATCCGGCAAGCTCACGGTGCGCATCGGCGAGCGGCTGCCCCTCTCGGAGGCGGCCGAGGCACACCGGCGCCTCGAAGGCCGCCTCACGACCGGCAAGGTCATCCTGGTGCCCTAGGCCCACAGGCGAGAGGACCACGATGCTCAGCCTCCAAGACAACGAGCTCCTGACGCGCACCGGCGCCGATTCGTCCATGGGCCGGCTCATGCGGCGGTACTGGCTGCCGGTGATGCTGTCCTCGGAGCTGCCCGCCCCCGACTCGCCACCCCGGCGCGTCCGGGTTCTGGGAGAGGACCTCGTCGGCTTCCGCGACACGGACGGCCGCCTCGGCCTGCTCGCCGAGCACTGCTCGCACCGCGGCACGTCGCTGCTCTACGGACGCAACGAGGAGTGCGGCCTGCGCTGCATCTACCACGGCTGGAAGTACGACGTCGACGGCAATGTGCTCGACACGCCCGCCGAGCCGGCCGGCAGCAAGCTCGGGCCCAAGGTCCAGCACACGGCGTACCCCTGCCACGAGGTCGCGGGGCTCATCTGGGCCTACATGGGCCCGAAGGAGCACCTGCCGCTCTTCCCGAGCTACCTGTTCACGAAGGTGCCGCCGGAGAACGTCTGGGTCACCAAGTCCGTCCTGGAGTGCAACTACCTCCAGGGCCTCGAGGGCGAGGTCGACTCCGCACACCTCTCGTTCCTGCACAAGGAGTGGGGCGCCGGCAGCACCGACGACCGCCAGGGGCTGTTCCAGCAGGACACGACACCGGCCTACGAGATCGAGGAGACGGACTTCGGCCTGCGCCTTGTCGCGCTGCGCGAGGCCGGCCCCGGCGAGCAGTACGTGCGCGTGACGAGCTTCGTCATGCCCGTGACCTGCTGGATCAACGGACGCGGCACCAAGGCACCGCACATCTACGTCCCCATCGACGACACGCACACCTGGCGCTTCGACATGGGCGTGCTGGACCGGCCCGCCACCGCCGACGACGCTTCCCGCGCCCAGGAGATCGGGCCCGACTTCCACCGGGTCCGCAACGCAAGCAACGACTATCTCCAGGACCGCGAGCGGCAGCGCACGTCCGACTTCACGGGCATCGCTGTCTTCCTGAACCAGGACGCCGCCGCCACCGAATCCATGGGGCCGCTCGCCGACCGCTCGGCCGAGCACCTCGGCGTCAGCGACCGCGGCGTCATCGCGCTCCGCCGCTACCTGCTATCCACGCTGCGCGCCTTCACGGACGGCGGCGAGCCACCGCACCAGGTGACCGACCCGCGGCAAAACGACATGCGCCACATCGACACGATCGCCGAGGTGATCCCCGCAGCCGAGCACTGGCGCGATCACTTCCCGCATCTTCTCCAATGGCACAGCCAAGGGCATCGCCCTTGACCCACACAAGGGCATCGCCCTTGACCCACATGAGGTAGCGCCGTCCACGTCGACGGTGCGTCCGTGTCCAGTGCGGGCGCTGACCCGCCCCCCACACTGCTATCGCTGGTGATACAGTCCCGGTAACACACCGCAGGAGGCGTCCGCCATGACGCAGGGCCCGCAGCAAGATGCGCCCGCTTACATCCGCAAGCCGGCCTTCTACGACCGCTGGATGGAGTCCCAGGGCATCCCGATCTACCGCGACTACTTCATCGAGGACGGCCGCACCCTCGAGCTCGGCTTCTGGGAGGAGCGCGGCCACCCCGCTGCGTTCCTGCAGCTCGCGGGCCAGGCGGGCGTCACCGAGGCCCGCATCTCCGAGATCCCACCGGGCGGGTCCATCAAGCCCTACAAGTTCGCGCTCGAAGAGATCGTCTACGTCCTCCAGGGCCGCGGCGTGGCGACGGTCTGGGCGGACGGCGGCGCCAAGCGCAGCTTCGAGTGGCAGGCGCACGCCCTGTTCCGCATCCCCGGCAACCACTGGGTGGAGTACGCGAGCATGGCCGGCGACGCGCCCGTGCGGCTGCTCCACTACAACAACCTGCCCGTCTCCATGTCGACGGTCCAGGACCCGTCATTCTTCTTCGACAGCGAGCATGTGACGGCCGCGGACGTGGTGGGCGACGGCGGCGACGACGGCTTCTACGCCGAGGCGAAGGTGGTGGAGCAGGACCCACGCCTCACCGGGCGCGTGCGGAACTACTGGTACGGCAACTTCTTCCCCGACATGCGGGCGTGGGACAAGCTGGTGCCCTTCCGGGGGCGCGGCGCCGGCGGGACGACGGTGTTCGTGCAGTTCCCCGGCTCCGAGCTCACGGCCCACATGTCGGTGTTCCCGTCCAAGACGTACAAGAAGGGCCACCGCCACGGCCCGGCCTTCGTCATCGTGATCCCCTTCGGCGAGGGCTACTCCGTGATGTGGCCGGAGGGCAAGGACAAGGTGCTGGTGCCCTGGCACGAGGGCAGCATCTTCGTGCCCCCCAACCGCTGGTTCCACCAGCACTTCAACCTGGGCGGCGACCCCGCGCGCTACCTGGCGTTCCACCCGCTGCCGCAGTTCACGGGCACGGGCGAGCTCATCGAAGACGTCAACCGCGACCAGATCGAATACCCCTCGGAGGACCCCGACGTGCGCAAGCACTTCGAGGAGGAGCTCGCCAAGCGCGGCCTCAAGAGCGACATGCCCGGCATGGCCTACAAGGACCCCAAGTGGGAGTGGGACTACGCAGGGGCGTAGCCGAGGGCGAACCCCTCGCTAATCCCGGATGTCCTGCAGGAACCACTCCGTCGGTAGCTCGCGGCCGAGGCCGGCGGCCTTCGCCTTCTCGTAGACGACCGAGCCAACCGCTGCGAACTGCAACCCCTGGTTGCCCGTGTTCAGATAGAGCGTGATGTCGTCGGCGCTCGTGCGGCCGGCTGCAGCGCCGCTGGCGAGCTCGGCGAACGTCGCGTGGCGGCGGTCGCCGGCGAAGCGCTCGGCCGCGGGCGGGATGCGCTTCATCTCCTCCTCGGTGCCCGCGATGTAGGCCACCGGGCTGTGGCCGCGCCCGCGCTCCACGCGCTCGGTGCCCTCGGCGATCGGCAGGCCGCTGACGCCCTGGCGGATCGCCACGGTGGCCCGCTCGCCGACCTCGGCGTCGAGCTCGAAGCCGCCGACGTTGGTGACGTGCATGCCGGGCTCCAGCCAGGCGCCTTTCAGCACGGGCCGCATCGAGTCGGTGCAGGTCGCGACGATGTCCGCGCCGCGCACCGCGCTCTCCGCGTCGTCGGCCGGCGTCACGTCGATGTCGAGCAGGTCGCTCATCTCGGCGGCGTAGGACTCGCGGTGCTCCTTCGTGGGGCTGTAGACGCGGACCTTGTCGATCCGGCGCTCGTTGCAGAAGGCCTGGAGGTACGTGCGGGCCATGCCGCCGGAGCCGATCATGCCGACCACGTGAGCGTCCTCACGGGCGAGGTACCGGACGCCGAGGCCGGCGCCGGCGCCCACGCGCATGTGCTGGATGTGGCCGTCGTTGATGATCGCCAGCGGCTCGCCGTTGCGGGTGCTGAAGAGGAACACCAGCCCGCAGTAGGTGCCGGGCTGGACGCAGTACTTCTCCTCGGTCCAGTTGCCATCCGCGTCCTCGGGCCACTCGATGATGTCGGACTTCATGCGGATGGCGAAGACGCCGAGGTCGCGGCTGGCGCCCTCCATCGTCCCCCAGCGATAGTAGTCGTGCTCGCGCCCGGTGGGCACGTACATGTCGACGCGCGGCCGGTGGATCGAGCCGCCGTCGGCCAGGCCGCGGAAGGCCGTCTCCTGCACGTCGATGGCATCGGCGATGGTCAGCACGCGCTGGGCGGTCTCGTTGTCGATGAACAGCATGTGGGTCTCCCTTCTCGTGAGCGCCTCTTGAGTATGCCAAAGAAAGAGTGCCTGCGCCGTCCCTGGTCGTGGCGGCATCTAAGTCGCGGGTGGGGTGAGAGATCCTTCGCTCCGCTCAGGATGACGGTGGGCGGGCACGTCTTGCACGGCAGCGCCCGTCGCACACCGGCGGCCTTCCCCCATGTGAGTGCAGGGCTGTGCCCTGCTAGAATCGGGGGGCTCGAACCCGGCCCTTGTGGAGATGCCTTCGGTGACAGCATCGCGAACGACCGCAAAGCTCGACGAGCTCAGCATCAACACCATCCGCTTCCTGGCCGTCGACGCCGTCCAGAAGGCCGGCAGCGGGCATCCGGGCGCGCCCATGGGTGCCGCGCCGATGGCGTATATCCTCTGGGACCGCTTCCTCAAGCACAACCCGGCCGACTCCCGCTGGCCCGACCGCGACCGCTTCGTGCTGTCGGCCGGACACGCGTCGATGCTGCTCTACGCCCTGCTGCACCTGAGCGGCTACCCACTCTCGCTGGAGGAGATCCGCCAGTTCCGGCAGTGGGGCTCTCAGACGCCCGGACACCCCGAATACGGTCACACCCCCGGCGCTGAGATGACCACGGGCCCGCTGGGCCAGGGCTTCGCGAGCGGCATCGGGATGGCGGTGGCCGAGCGCTGGCTGGGCGAGCACTACAACCGGCCGGACCACCGGATCATCGACCACCGCGTCTACGCCATCGTGTCGGACGGCGACCTCATGGAGGGCGTGTCGTCCGAGGCGGCGTCGCTCGCGGGCACCCTGGGCCTCGGCAAGATCGTCTACCTCTACGACGACAACGGCATCTCCATCGAGGGCGACACCGACATCGCCTTCACCGAGGACGTCCCCGCGCGCTTCCGCGCCTATGGCTGGCACGTCGCCGGGCCTGTCGACGGCAACGACCTCGACGGGATCGAGGCCGCGATCGCCGAGGCGCGCGCCGAGACGGGCCGGCCGAGCCTGGTCGTGGTGCATAGCGTGATCGGCTACGGCAGCCCGAACAAGGCGAACACCGGCGGGGTGCACGGCGAGCCCCTGGGCGAGGACGAGGTGCGCCTGACCCGCGAGCGGCTGGGCTGGGAGAACGAGCCCTTCGTCATCCCCCCAGACGCGCTCGATCACATGCGGGGGGCGTTGGGCCGGGGCGCGGACGCGCAGCGCGACTGGGAAGCGCGCCTCGAAGCTTACCGCGCCGCCTACCCCGCCGAGGCCGCGCAACTCGAGGCCGACCTGAGCGGCGATCTGGCCGAGGGCTGGGCGGACGGGCTCGATGGCCTCTTCGACGGCGACACCGCGCTCTCCACGCGCGACGCCGGGAACCGGGCGATGAACGCGATCGCCGAGCGCGTCCATGCGCTCACGGGAGGGTCCGCCGACCTTGCGCCGTCCACCAAGACGCTGCTGAAGAGTCACGCGGACGTGGGGCTCGATGCAACCGTCGACCACAACATGCACTTCGGCGTCCGCGAGCACGCGATGGGCAGCATCGCCGTCGGGATGGCGCTGCACGGGGGCGTCATCCCCTACACCGCGACCTTCTTCATCTTCTCCGACTACATGCGCCCGCCCATGCGCCTCGCGGCGTTGATGGGCCAGCGCGCGATCTTCGTCTTCACCCACGACTCGGTCGCCCTCGGCGAGGACGGCCCGACGCACCAGCCCATCGAGCAGCTCATCGGGCTGCGCGCCGTCCCGAACCTCGTCGTCATACGGCCGGCCGACGCGACGGAGACGGCGGAGGCGTGGAAGGCTGCGCTTGAGCGGCGCGACGGGCCGACCGCGCTCGTGCTCACGCGTCAGGGAATGCCGGTGCTGGACCGCACGGCCTACGCGAGCGCCGCCGGCCTCCAGCGCGGTGGCTACGTGCTCCGGGAGGCGCCAGGCGACCCACAGGCCATCCTCATCGCGACGGGCTCCGAGGTGCAGATCGCGCTCGATGCCGCGAAGCTGCTCGATGACCGCGGCGTCGCCGCCCGCGTCGTCTCACTGCCATCGTGGGAGATCTTCGACGCGCAGCCGGCCAGCTACCGGGAGAGCGTGCTCCCACGCGGCGTGAGGGCGCGCGTGTCCGTCGAGGCCGCGGGGACCCTCGGCTGGGAGCGCTACGTCGGGCTCGACGGTGCATCCGTGGGCGTCGATCGCTTCGGCGCCTCGGCTTCGTACAAGCGCATCTACCAAGAGCTCGGCCTCACGCCCGAGCACGTCGCGGATGAGGCCGAGGCCCTGGTGAAGCAGGCCGCGCTGTGACCGGGAGCGCCGAGCGTCCCACGATCTCCCTGGGGTCGTATGCCACGGACGTGACGGACGCGCTCACGCGCCTCGAGAAGGAGGCGGTGGTCCAGCGCATCTGGTCGGGCGACCACACCGTCTGGCGGGACGACCCGGCCGAGATCGAGAACCGGCTGGGATGGCTGCACACCGACGGCGACATGAAGCGCGAGCTCGACACGCTGCGGACCTTCGGGGGCAACGTCCGGGACGGTGGGTTCCAAGACGTCGTGCTGCTCGGCATGGGCGGCAGCAGCCTCGGGCCGGAGGTCATCCGCGCATCGATCGGCAGCGCCGGCGGCTTCCCGGAGCTGACGGTGCTCGACTCGACGGTCCCCGCGCGGGTGCGGAGCGTGACGCAGGCCATCGACCCGGCCCGGACGCTGTTCATCGTGTCGTCGAAATCAGGCACCACCATCGAGCCCAACGTGCTCTACAAGCACTTCAGGGGCGTGGTCGCCGACGCGGTCGGCGAGGGCGCCGGCGACCACTTCGTCGCCGTGACCGACGCCGGAACCCCCCTGGCGAGCCTTGCCGCAACGGACGGCTTCCGGCGGCTGTTCGAGAGCCGGTCGGACATCGGCGGGCGCTACTCGGTGCTCACGCACTTCGGCCTCGTCCCGGCGGCGGCGATCGGCGTCGACATCGCCCGGCTGCTGGAGCGGGCGAACGACATGGCGGCCCGGTGCGACGCTGCGCTTGATGTGCCCTCCAACCCCGGCGCATGGCTCGGCGCGATGCTCGGCGCGCTGGCGCTCAAGGGTCGAGACAAGCTCACCATCGTCGCCTCGCCCTCGGTGCTAAGCATCGGGCTTTGGATCGAGCAGCTCATCGCCGAGAGCACCGGGAAGGACGGCACCGGCATCGTCCCGGTCGCCGGCGAGCCGGTCGGGAGCCCGGGCGACTACGGCGACGACCGCGTCTTCGTCTACCTGCGCGTCCCGGGGGACGACAACGCCTCGCTCGACGTCGCGACCGAGCGGCTCGCCGGGGCCGGGCACCCGCTGGTGCAGCTCGTGCTCAGCGACGCCTACGACATCGCGGCCGAGTTCTTCCGCTGGGAGTTCGCGACAGCGGTCGCGGGCGCGATCCTAGGCGTCCAGCCCTTCGACCAGCCGAACGTGCAGGCGGCGAAGGACGCGACCGGCCGCGTGCTGGAAACCTTCGGCAGCGCAAAGGCCCCGCCGGATGCCCCGCCCGCCGGCTCGGCGAAAGAGCTGCTGGCGGGTGCCAAGCCCGGCGACTACCTCGCGGTGATGGCGTACGTCCCTCAGAGCACGGGCGTCGACGCCGCGGCCGCGGCGCTGCGCAAGCGCGTGATGGAGCGCCACAAGATCGCCACCACCTTCGGCTACGGCCCGCGCTTCCTCCACTCCACCGGCCAGCTGCACAAGGGCGGCCCGGACACCGGGCTGTTCCTGCAGCTCACCTATGAGGGTGGGGACGCCGATGGGAGCGACGTCGCGATCCCCGGCAGCGACTTCGGCTTCCGAACGCTCGTTGCGGCGCAGGCCCAGGGCGACTTCGAAGCGCTGGTGGCGGCGGGCCGGCGCGTGGCCCGCATCGACGTCTCGCCGGACGCGGAAGCCGGTATCCTGCGGCTGCTGGCTGAATTGTCCACGGGCTGAATAGAGGAGCGAGCGTGAAGGCGATCCTGTTCGATCTCGACGGCACGCTGGTGCAGTCCGAGCGGCTCAAGGCCCGGTCGTACGCGATCGCGGCGCAGCGCCTCGGAGGCCTCGACGAGCCCGACGAGCGCGCCGTCGAGGCCTACCGCGAGATCGTCGGGTCCGAGCGCAACGTCGCCTCGCGCCACATCATGGAGTCGTTGGGCCTCGAGCCGCTGTTGCGGCCGCTGATGGCGGAGCATGGGGATGCGGAGCCGGAGGCGGTGCTGACCCGCATGCGCCTCGAGATCTACGACGCGATGGTGGCGGACCCGCAGGTGGTCCGCGACAACGAATGGCCGCATACCGTCGGCCTGCTGCGCGTGGCCAAGGAGAGTTTCTGCGGCACGGGGCTGGCGACCATGTCGCAGCGCAAGGAGGCACTGCATGTGCTCCGGGCTCTCGACATCGAAAAGCACCTGGACGTCATCGTGAGCCGCGAGGACGTCCAGAAGCCGAAGCCCGACCCGGAGATCTACCTGTTGGCAGCCTCGAAGCTCGGCGTCCCCCCGGGCGAGTGCCTGGTGATCGAGGACTCGGTCATGGGCGTCCGCTCCGGCGTCGCGGCGGGGATGAGCGTCATCGCGGTGGCGACGCCCTTCACGGAGTGCAGCCTCCAACGCGAGCTTCCCGTTCCGGAGGAGTGGGTCGTCCGCCGCACCGATGCGCTGCTCGATACCGTGAGGCGGCGGATCGAGGCGCACAACCGCGAGGCGCACCTGGAGGTGGCGGGCCCATGAGCAGCGTTACGACCATCGTCATCATCGGCGGCACGGGAGACCTGGCCCAGCGCAAGCTGCTTCCCGCTCTCGTGCGCCTCGCCGCCAAGGGCCGGCTGCCCGAGAACCTCGCCGTCATCGGCTTCGCCCGGGCGCAGCACGACGACGCGTCGTACCGCGAGCTCATGTGGAGCGGCGCGCACGAGCACGGCGATCCGCCGGTCGAGCGCCCCGCCTGGGACGCCTTCGCGCCGCGCCTCTCCTACGTCTGCGCGGACCTGGCCGACCCGGCGTCCTTCGACACGCTCCGGGGGCGGCTCGAAGCGATCGAGGCCGGGGCCGAGCGCGTTGACCGACTGTTCTACCTGGCGATCTCGCCCGCGCTCTTTGCGCCCGCCATCGCGGGTCTGGAGGCTGCAGGCCTGGCGCGGGAGGAGAAGGGCTGGCGGAGGGTCGTCGTCGAGAAGCCCTTCGGACACGACGAAGAATCGGCCGCCGAGCTCGACAGGCGCATCCACGCCGTCTTCGGCGAGTCGCAGGTCTACCGCATCGACCACTACCTGGGCAAGGAGACGGTGCAGAACCTGCTCGTCTTCCGGTTCGCCAACGCCATCTTCGAGCCTCTCTGGAACCGCAACTACATCGACAACGTGCAGATCACCGCCTCGGAGGAAGTGACCGTCGGCGACCGCGCGGGCTACTACGACTCCTCGGGCGTGGTGCGCGACATGGTCCAGAACCACCTGCTCCAGCTCCTCTGCCTCGTGGCCATGGAGCCGCCCAGCTCCCAGAACGCCGAGTCGCTGCGGAGCAAGCGCGTCGAGGTCCTCGACGCCGTGCGCAGGTGGTCGCCGAAGGAGTTCGCGAAGAACGCCGTTGCGGGCCAGTACGACGGCTATCTCGACGAGCGAGGCGTCGCGCCGGATTCCCGCACGCCCACCTACGCGGCCATGCGGCTGTTCATCGACAACTGGCGGTGGCAGGGCGTGCCCTTCTACCTGCGCTCCGGCAAGGCGATGGCGGGGAAGCGCTCCGAGATCGCGATCCAGTTCAAGGCCCCGCCGCTCACGATCTTCGCCCACCAAGGCAGCCAGGACCCTGCGCCGAACGTGCTGGCGATGTGCGTGGGCCCCGACGGGGGCTTCCACCTCCGCTTCTCGACCAAGGTCCCCGACCAGGCCATGCTCATCGAGTCCGCGCACATGGAGTTCCATTACCGGACGTCCTTCGCCGGTCACGAGATACCCGAGGCCTATCAGCGCCTGCTGGAGGACGCGCTGGCCGGGGACGCGAGCCTCTTCATCCGCAGCGACCAGATCGCGCAGGCGTGGAGCATCGTGGACCCGCTGCTCAGGTGCTGGGCCGACCCGGCGTCCCCCAAGCTCGAGCGCTACGCCACCGGGAGCTGGGGGCCCGCCGCCGCGGACGAGCTGCTCGCCCAGGACGGCTTCGCGTGGCAGAGCCTCTGCGGCCACGATGAGTAGAGCCGCCCGTTGACGGGCCCCCAGGTCCCGTACGTCACGGCGGACCAGATGCGCGAGGTCGACAGGCTCGCCGTCGAAGAGTTCGGGATCACGCTCCTCCAGATGATGGAGAACGCGGGGCGTGCGCTCGCGCGCCTCGCCCGCGAGCGGTTCCTGGCCGGGGATGCGCGCGGGAGACGGGTGCTCGTGCTCGCGGGCCCCGGGGGGAACGGCGGAGGCGGGCTGGTCTGCGCACGCAATCTCCACAACTGGGGCGCGGACGTCCGCGTGCTCGCGACGGAGCCACCCGAAGAGATGGGCGACGTGCCGCGCCACCAGCGAGGCATCCTCGAGGCCGCCGGCGTGCCCGTGGCCGTCGCGCCGCAAGCCGAGGCGCTTCCGGAGGCCGACCTCATCGTCGACGCGCTGATCGGCTACAGCCTGCGCGGCGCTCCCTCAGAGACCACGGCGGCGCTGGTGCGCTCGGCGAACCGCCACCGCGCCCCAACCCTCGCGCTGGACGTGCCGACGGGGCTCGATGCGACGACCGGCGAAGCCGCCGGCGAGGCTATCCGCGCCGACGCCACGCTCACGCTGGCACTGCCCAAGGAAGGCTTGCGGGCGGCGGCGGCGGCGGAGTACGTCGGCGAGCTCTACCTGGCCGACATCTCCATCCCACCCGAGCTCTACGCCCGGCCGGGCCTGAGCATCGCGCTCGGCCCTCTGTTCGCAACCGACGACATCGTGCGCCTCGGCTAGCGGCTCGCCGGGGCGCCTCGGCTCGGGTGGCCCGCCAGCAGGAGCGCGGGCACCATCGCCGCAAGGCTGAGCGCGGCGCCGGCCCGGAAGAACGCCGAGAAGACATCGACCGCCGCTCCGCTCACGCCGGCCTCGTACGCCGCCAACGCCTCGGCGCTCCCCCCCAGCGGGAAGGCGACGTCGGCCGTCAGCACCTGGAAGTACCCCATGCCCCAGGCCGAGAGCGCCGCCAGGCCGAGCGTCATGCCCAGCATGC
The DNA here is from genome assembly GCA_022561985.1 of Chloroflexota bacterium. GTDB lineage: Bacteria > Chloroflexota > Dehalococcoidia > Lucifugimonadales > Australimonadaceae > JADFRC01. Next base: position 11,326 of record JADFQE010000014.1, on the reverse strand, counting down.
GCGAGACCGTGATCCATGCCGCCGCCGTCCCGCGGTATCTCTCCGCCGCCGCGTCGATGGTGGAGACGACGAGCGGTGCGATGACGAGCCCGAACCCGAAGCCCCCGGTCGCCAGGTGCAGCGAGAGCGCCGGGTCCCGGATCGAGACGTCCCACGTGCTCATGAGCAGGAGCCCGGCCGCGCCGAAGGCGAGTCCCACGAGCGTCGGCGTGCGCGGTCCGAGCCAGCGCGCCGCATACCCTCCGGCGATCGCGCCGAGGGGGATCGCGCCGGTGAACCGCATCAGGTTCAAGCCGCCCTCCAGGGGGCTCCCGCCGAGCACGGTATCCGTCATCAGCGGCACGGTGACGAGCGCCATGATGAGCGCGCCGCCCACGAGCAGCTGCGCCGACATCGCGGCCGCGAACCGGCGGGAGCGGAACAGCGCCCCGGAGAGCACCGGCTCGATGGCCCGCCGCTCGGCCCACGCCAGGGCAGCGAACGCGGCGATCCCGGCGCCGCCGAGCGCGTAGGGCAGCACGCTCACCCCCTGGAACAGCGAGCGCTGCGAGAGGGCGAGGGTGACGAGCGCGAGGCCGGCGGCAAGCAGCAAGCCTCCACGGACATCGAGCCGGCCGCCCGCACGCCGGACGACGGGCACGGCCAGCACGGCCGCGAGCAGGACGACGACGACGGGGAGGTTCGTCCAGAAGATCCACCGCCACCCGAGCAGGTGGATGATGGTGCCGCCGTAGAGCGGGCCGAGCACGGCCCCCATCTCTGCCGCCGCGCCCACGATGCCGAAGACGATGGGCCGCCGCGCCGCGGGGAAGCGCTCGCTGGCGAGCGCGATGGCGGCGGGGATCAGCGCGCCGCCACCGACCGCCTGCACGACGCGTGCGGCGATGAGCCAGCCGAGGTCCGGCGCCGCCGCCACGAGCGCGGACCCGGCGCCGAACACGAGGGTGGCCCCGATGTACAGCCGCCGGTAGCCGTAGACGTCCCCCGCGCGCCCGAGCAGCGGCATGGCGACGGTGAAGCCCAGGAGGTAGGCCGTCACGACCCACGCCAGGTCGTCGAGGCGGTCGATGGTGATGCCCAGGTCCAGCATGATCTCGGGCAGCGCGGTGACCACGGAGGTCTGGTCGAGGGAGGCGAGGAAGACGCCGGCGCAGACGGTCACGAGGACCGCGGCCGGTGAGGAGACGCTGGGGATCAGCCGCTGCATGCGCATGGGGGGTCCTAGAGGGGCGGCTCGACGGTGACGGGAGCGTTGAAATCGCGGAGCGCCATCAGGCGGACCATCTCCGGCGGATCGCCCGCCAGGAGCGCGCCCGCCAGACGGATGCTCCGCGGCAGCGCGTCCTCCCGGCCGATCCAGGCATCGATCCGCAGCACGGACCCCTCCAACGCACCCGGAACGAGGCCGGCGAAGGCGCGCGCCGCGACGGTCCCGCTCAGCAGGAACGTCGCAACGCCGTCCCGCTCGCCGCCGTCGGTGAGCGCAAGGCCGGTCGTCGCCGCGAGCGCGTCCGCGAGGCTGTCGTGCATGCCAACGAAGTTGAAGGGCAGCGTGCCGGGCTCCGCCTCGCGCCAGATGCGGCTCACGGGGTCGCGCACGTAGGTGTCTCGCGCGATCTGCACGATGCCCAGCGACAGGTTGATCCCCGCGCTTTCGACCACCGTGAGCGCGCTCAGCTCGGCGCGGTCGGGGAAGAGCGCATCGCCCTCGGCCGTGAGCAGCGTCAGGCCACCGCCAAGGTCGGTGCCACCCGCCTCGTGCGAGACGGTGAAGTGGACGCTCGAAAGGTCACGGAGCGTGGCCACGGCGCGGTCACGGAGCGCTTCGGCCGACGGCGGCGTTGGCGGCGGCACAGCGGCCGTGCAGGCGGCGATGAGCGCGGCCGCGCTCATCGCTGCCGCCGCACGGGTGGCGGCGCCGGCCGCGAGGGTGGCGAGCAGTCTCGGCATCCGGGGGCAGAGCCGCCTAGCTGCCCGTCTGCTCGTCGCTCCCACCGCCACGCATCTGTTGGATGAAGGACTGGAGCATCGACGTGAACTCCATCGGGAAGATGAACTTCGTCGACTCGCCGGCCCCGATCTCCTTGAGCGTATCGAAGTACTGGAGGCTCATGGTGCGCGGGTCCGCCACCATCGCGGCCTGGTTGATGCGCTCCATGCCCAGGCTGAAGCCCTCCGCCCGCAGGATCTCGGCCTGCCGATGGCCCTCGGCCTCCAGGATCGTGGCCTCCCTGTTGCCCGCTGCGCGCAGGACGGAGGCCTGCTTGTCGCCCTCGGCTATGTTGATCTGCGCGTCGCGCTGGCCCTCCGCCTCGGTGACGGCGGCCCGCCGGTTGCGCTCCGCCGAGAGCTGGCGGTTCATGGCCTCCTGCACGTCGCGCGGGGGCTCGACCTCCTTGATCTCGACGCGGGTGACCTTCACGCCCCAGTTCGCCGTCACCTCGTCCAGCTTGAGCTGGAGCTGCGAGTTGATCCGGTCGCGCTTGGACAGCACCTCGTCCAGGTTCATCTCGCCGACGATCGCGCGCAGGCTGGTCATGGCGAGCGCCTGTGCCGCCAGGCCGAAGTTGTCGATGTTCAGGATGGTGTCCTGGGGACGGTCCGCCATGATCTGCATGTACACGAAGAAGTCGATGTCGATGGGCGCGTTGTCGCGCGTGATGCTGGTCTGGCGCGGGATGATCACCGGCACCTCGCGCAGGTCCACGGTCTTCGAGCCGTTGTTGACGATGGGCCAGAGCCACCGCACGCCGGGCATCCGGGTCTCCGTGTACTTCCCCCACCTGAAGACGACCATCCGCTCGTACTGCTTGACGACGTTCATTCCCCAGTTCGCCATGGGTCCCTCCTTGGGTATGGGCCTTGGGTTGGGCCTTGGTTGGGCCTCGGTCAGGCTTGCGGTTCCGCTCCAGGCTCGGCGGCCTCGGCGCGCCGCTCGACCGTCAGCAGCGCGCCCTCCTCCGCGACGACGACGATGCCGGCGCCGCGCTCGATGCGCTCGCCGTCCGCGGCGCTCGCACCCCACATCTGTCCGCGGACGCGGACCGTTCCGCGGGGGTTGAGGACTGCCGTAACGACGCCTCCGGCCCCGATGAACGGGAGCTCCTCCGGCCCTTCACGGTGCTGTTCGCGCCGGGATTGTACCATCGAGTACGTGAGCCCACCGACGCTCGCCGCCATGGCCGCCGAGACCGGCACGAGCACCCACAGACTCACCCGGAGGGACGGCAGAACGGGCGACGGCGTCCCGAAGTGGGCGAACAGCAGGACGCCCCCCAGGACGAAGCTGACGATGCCGAGGGCACCGAGCACGCCGAACCCATCGACGCTGGCCTCGGTCATGGCGAGCACGAACGCCAGGAGAAGCAGCGCGATGCCGGCCCAGTTCCCCGGCAGGTTGCCGAGGGCCATGAAGGCGAGGACCAGCGCGATGAGACCGCTGACCCCGGGGAAGATGAGGCCGGGGCTCCACATCTCCACGACCAGCCCCAATCCACCCAGCGAGAGCAGCAGGAAGGCGATGTTCGGGTCGGCGATGAACGACAGCAGCCGGTCGAAGAACCCCATCTCCACGTCCCTGACCGTCAGCCCCGCCGTCTCCAGGGTGACCGTGACCTCGCCCTCCTCCGTCTCGACGAGCACCTCGCGGCCGTCGATCAGATCGAGCAGCTCACTGACGCTCGATACGACGAGGTCGATGATGCCGAGCTCCAGCGCCTCGTTCGCGGTGTAGGCCTTGGCCTCGAGCACGGTGGCCTCGAGCGGCTCGACCGCCCTTCCCCGCCGCTCCGCGATGGCGCGTATCTCGGCTGCCGTGTCCTCGAATATCTTCTCCTTCAGCGTCTCCGGCAGCTCCTCGCCCTGCCCGCCGATGGGGCTCGCGGCGCCGATGTTCGTGCCGGGCGCCATCGCCGCGATGTGTCCCGCCGCGGTGATGAACGTGCCGGCCGAGGCCGCCCGGCCGCCGGAGGGCGCCACGTAGACGATGACCGGCACGCCGGATGCGAAGATCGTCTCGACCATGCGCCGCGTGGAATCGAGCAGCCCGCCGGGCGTGTTCAGCACGAGCACGATGACCTCGGCGTCCGCGGCCTCGGCGCCCTCGACGGCGCGCTCCAAGAAGCGTGCGCTCACGGGGTTGATGATGCCGTCGATGGTGACGACGTGCGCCTGGCGCGCCCCGCCCACGTCCTGGGCAACGGCCTGGCCCACGGTCCCGAGCGCGAGGCACGCCACCCAGAGGGCGGTCAGCGCCAGGCGCCAGGGCCTGCGCCGCGTCGTCATGAAGTGCGTCCGTGCATGCGGCGAGCATGGATGCGGTCGTGCGCGGTGTCAACTCGCGCGGTTCCCAAGGAGGCGCGCAGGCGGGCGCCTCTGGCAGTACGGGCGCGTGCGCCCAGGTCGCTGACGATGGGCGCACGCATGTAGGGTGGATTTGGGGGGCTTCACCCATGCGCGCGTGCGCCGACCCATGCGAATCTAAACGCACCGAGCCAACGCACGATCCGCCGGTGCAGCCCCAACCTCGCGACAGGAGCGACTGAAGGTGTCTGACCAAGAGCCGCAATGGTCCTACTGCCCGCAGCTGAAGGGTGCCTGCCTGCTCGCAGGCTCGAAGGAGAGCCTCGGGAGCGACATCTACGATGCCTTCGTGGCCTTCGTGCTGGGAGATGATGCTGGGGGACGTCTCGTCCTCGAGCGGACGGCCGACTCCTTCACGCTGAACCTCACCGACTCTGTCCGGAGGGGCTCGCGAGAGCCGGTCGACGTCAACGCGCTTCAGGCCATGCAGGAGAGATTGGCTTCGAGGGGAGTGGACGCATCCTGAACGAAGATCCGTCTACAGCAAGGAGCTCCTAGAACTAAGAACGAGCGGGAGCAACGCGGCAGGAAGGGCCGGCGTTGCTATCGCTCGTGCCTGGCGCGGTTCAGCCACGAGTAACCGAGCGGTTACGGCGCCGGCCAAGAGGAAGATCACCGATCCGCGGAACGGAGGGGGACATGCCAGCTTCAAGCGTTCAGACACCGCCCCATCGCAGCGCAAGCCGGCTGGCGCTGCGAGCCGAGGGTGCTCCCATGGGCACCTGCCACTACACGAGCGGCCCCTGCGAGGCGGCCGCCCTGGGCCAGGCTCTGGGGACGAACATACTCGAGACGTTCCTGCGGTTCGCCGCGTCGGCGAGGCTGGGAGACAGCCTCTCGCTCCAGCGGAACCGCGACGGAGTCACCATCCAGGTCACGCGCTCCGTGAGGAAGCAGCCGGACGGGAACGGTCATGGCGCCGGCGCGGCCTGAAGAGACCCGGCCGCGTGGCGAACGAGGGGCGGACCCCACGCGGATGACCTGAACAACCGCACATACCAGCTCTTAGAACCGAGAATCGGCGGGAGCAACGCAAGGCAGATCGCCAGCGTTGCTCCCTTTTTTTTACCCCCTCAGGGGAACTCGATCAAAGAAGTTCGTCAGACCAACAGCGGAAAGAGGAGGGAAGCATGGCGGCGGAACCGACACAGCCTCACGTAGTGCGATCACGCTCGTGGTCGACTTGCGCAAGCGCTGCGGCCCTGGCGGGGACAAGGAGAGCGAGGCCAAGCAGATCTTCGTGGTCGACACCGGCGAGCGGGGCATGGGCTTCGCGCTGTATCCATCGAGGCGCCGGCCGGCGCCGTCATCAGCGCCGCTTCCAACTACCCGGCCGGCATCCTCAAGCGGCCCGGCCCCTGATCAGTCTGCTGGATCTTGGACTCGTGATAGAGAGGTTCGACGCAGCGACCGCCCGCGACTGACCGCGGACGGGCAATGAAGCATCGCGGGGAACACGTTCCTACGCATTTTCTAGAGGAGACGCCACCATGACCACCGCTACCCGTCAGATCGACGCAACGGACATCCGGCAGAGGCTATCGATTTTGGAGTTCACCGACGCGGACGCGGCCCTGCTTCAGACGCTCAGGCCGTGGGCCGAGCGCGCGATGCCCACCTTCTCCCGCTTCTTCTACGACCGCTCGTACAAGGTCCCGGCCATCGTCGATATGATACGCAAGCAGAACTCCACCCGGGAGCGGCTGGAAGCGGCCCAGAGTGGGTACGCGGTCGACCTGTTCCGCGGCTGGCCCGACGATGCCTACGTCGACAAGCGCCTCATCGTCGGCAAGAGGCACGCCTCCATGGGCGTCACCGCCCAGTACTACATCGCCAGCTACCAGTTCTACTACGACATCCTCTTCCCCATGATCCGCAAGCAGTTCCGCGGCCGGCCCGCGAAGGCCAAGCAGGCCGTCGACGCCGTCCACAAGCTGCTGATCTTCGACCAGGCCATCATCATGGACACGTATGTCGACAACATCACGATCAACCTGCGGACGCAGGTCAACGAGGCGGCTTCCAAGCTCGCCGTGGGCGACGTGGACGTGCGCGGCGCCGAGATCCTCCAGGGCGGGGACGAGCTGGCGCAGTCCTTCCTGCAGATCGTCGAGTACATCGAGGAGCAGTCGAGGGTCGCCGAGGCCATCGCGGGCGGCGACCTGACCGTCAACGCGCAGGCGAAGTCCGAGAAGGACACACTGGGGCTCGCCCTGGGCAAGATGGTCGAGAGCCTGCGCGACGTCGTCGGCCGGCTGGGAGACACCGCCGGCAGACTCGCCGACTCCAGCGCCGGACTGTCCACGGCTGCGGCCCAGGCGGGTCAGGCCACGGAGGGGATCGCCACCACGAGCGGAGAGATCGCCAAGGGAGCGGGGCAGCAGGCGGAGAGCGTGCAGGACGCGACCAACGCGATCACGGCGCTCGGCACGGGCATCGAGGAGATCGCCAAGGGCGCCCGGGAGCAGGCCACCTCCGTCGAAGCGACGTCCATGATCGTGAACCAGGTGGCCAACGCGATGCAGGACGTGGCCAAGAACGCTCAGGCTGCGGCGGAAGGATCGCGGCAGACCAGCGAGGCCGCGGGCGAGGGCATGGACGCGGTCCACAAGACCGTGGAAGGCATGGACCGCATCCGCGATGCGGTGCTGACGGCCTCGGGCAAGATCGAGGAGCTGGGCCAGCAGTCGGCCGAGATCGGCAAGATCGTTGCCGTCATCGACGACATCGCCGCCCAGACGAACCTGCTGGCGCTCAACGCGGCCATCGAGGCCGCCCGGGCGGGCGAGCAGGGCCGTGGGTTCGCCGTGGTGGCGGACGAGGTGCGGAAGCTCGCCGAGCGCGTCACCGACGCGACGAAGGAGATCGCGGGCCTCATCGACACCGTCCAGCACGGCGTGGAGGAGTCCATCAAGGCAACGGAGGAGGGCGGCAAGGAGGTCGCCACCGGGGCGCAGCTCGTCGAGGAAGCGGGGGCGGCCCTCAACAAGATCAACGAAGCCGTCGAGGTGGTCTCGGGCCAGATCGAGCAGATCTCAGCGGCGGCCGAGGAGGTCAGCGCCTCCAGCGACGAGATGGTGAAGAACATCGACAACGTGAGCTCGATCGCGGAGGAGACATCAGCCTCCGCCCAGGAGATGGCGATCAACAGCGCGGATGTGACCAAGACCATCGAGAGCGTCGCCGGCATCACGGAGGAGAACAGCGCCGCGACGGAGGAGATGTCGGCCGCTGCGTCTCAGATGAGCCAGCAGGTGGAGCAGGTGGTGAACTCCGCCACCGACCTGGCCGGGATGGCCCAGGAGCTCCAGGCCATCGTCGCGACCTTCAAGATGGACGATGGGACGGGCCAGCAGACCGTCCGCGCCACCAACGGCGCTCGGGGGCACCTGGCCGTGGTCCCAAGCAACGGTCATTCCAAGAACGAGCCGCTGGCGTTGGCGAGCTAAGCGTTCGCGAAGCGTTATCAGAGTCACGGGTGGGGCCGGGCGCGGGTGCGCCCGGCCCCACCGGGCGGCCCCTTGGCTGCCCCACCCACAGATCTTGGAGAGCTCCACCATGACAAAGGGCACCGACGGATCGGCGCAGGGCCAAGCCACCGGATCCGGCCTCTCGTCCCTGGTCAGGGAGATCCCCGCCGACTTCCTCGATGTCTCCCTGGACAGGGTGCGGCGGATGACCGGCGGAGTGATCGAGGCCACCGATGGACTCGACCGGATCATCGAGCGGGTCGAGAGCGCGCTCAGAGACGCTCGTGCCCTCGCCGAGCTCCACGCCCCCTTCTCGGAGGAGATGCTCGTTTCCGTGCACGCCATCTCCCTTGCGGTCGAGTCGATGGCGAAGCAGGTGGAGCAGGTCAGCTCGGCGTCCGCCGTGCTCTCTCTGCAGTCCATGGCGGACATGGCACACGATCTTCAGAAACACATCACCCAGATCGCGGTGGCGCAGTCCGGCTGAGCGCGCCTCCGAGCGCCAGTCTGAGCGATAGGGGCGACGGGGCGGCTTAGCTCCCCTCGACGCCCAGCATCTGTCCCGAATTGTGGTGCGACATCATCTGTATCTCGGCCTCGGTGAAGCCGGCGCCCAGCAGCTTGCTGATGAAGATACCGATCCCGTCCTCGACCCACGGTGCCGTGGACTGTCCGAGGTCGGTCGAGAGGATCGTGGAGGCGGGGCCGACCTTGCGTATGTTCTCGAAGACGACCTCCCAGGACACCTTCTTGGTGTAGGGCTGCGTGAAGCAGCGCTCGAAGTAGACGTTGTACTTCGCCAGGGCGACCTGCTCGTCCGCCGTGAGGTACGTGGTCGGGAACTCCGGGTGCGTGACGACGATGCGGTCCACGCCGGACTCGACCGCAGCCTTGATCAGCGGCTCGAGCTCCGTGTGCGGGTTCACGTGCCCCGTCGCGAGCACCATCCCGTGCTCCGCGATCAGCTCCAAACAGTCCCGGGTGTCCTTGGTCACCCTGCCGTCGCCGTCGACCACGCGGATCGGCTCGCCGGCGATGCCCTTGGCGCGCATCGCGCGAGCGATGGTCATCCAGTAGGGCAGCTTGCTCTCGTCCACCTGGCCGGCGATATTGTCCAGCTCGTTGGCCGCGTCCACCGTCGGCATCCACACGACCTTGTTCCCCATCCTGCCGGCGATGTCCACCGCGATGGCGTTCATCCCGCCGACGGCGTTGTTGAGCACGAGGCCGCCGTAGACGTTGACGCCGGGGACCGCCGCGCGGACGTCGGCGGCGCGCCCGGCCGTCGGCGCGTAGTGGTTCTTGATGACGAAGCCCGCCATGCCTGCGGCCAGCGCGTGCTGGGCCATGACCATATCGTCGAAGCGGCGCGGGAGCACGTCGGGCGCGCTGTGGACGTGCATGTCGTAGGCGCCCTTGATGAGCCCCTTCACGGTCTCGGAATCGGCGGTGGTCACGAGTGCTCCTTCGTCCGTTGGGGACCCTCGCGAGAAGCGGGCTACTCGCGGCTCTGCAGCGTGTGGTAGGCGAACTTCTTGCGGGCTTCGTCGAGCCGCCCGCCCTTGGCGATCTCGTTCCGGATCTTCTCCTCGGCCACGTCGATCTCCTGGGCCGCCTTCAGCACGGCCTCCTCGTGCTCCTTGGCGATGACGACGATGCCATCGCCGTCGCCCAGCAGCAGGTCGCCGGGCAGCACGCGGACCTCCCCCAGCGAGACGGGGGCGTTGTACTCGTCGGCCCGCACGCGGTCCTTCCCGGTGCGCATGTAGGTGCCGCGGGAGAAGATGGGGTAGCCGAGCTCGAGGCTGCGGTCGGAGTCGCGGCAGACGCCGTTGATGACGGTGCCGCCGAGCTTGTTGCGGCTGGCCATGATCGTGAGTATGTCGCCCCACACCGTGGCGTCCAGGCGGCCGCCATTGTCGATGACGACGATGCCGCCCTCGGGGATGTCGTCGATGTAGTCGCCGACGCTCTCGCCCTTGTGCCCGGCGGTCATGGGCTCGTTGCGGACCGTGAAGGCCCTCCCGCACAGCTTGAAGCTGCGGTCCACCGGCTTGATCCCGAATGCCTGCCCGGTCAGCCCGAGCCGGTCCATCGCGTCCGAGACCGTGGTGGTGCCGAGCTTGGCGAAAGCCTCAACCATCGCGTCCATGTTCACCTGCCTTGAGGGGTCGTTGGGGGGATGATGGGATGCCCGGATGGGCGTGCGCCCCAGGGTGCACGAGGGCGCCGTGGTCGTCAAGCGCGGGCGCTGCTCCGGCGCTTTGGCGAGTCCGCTTGGGTCGCACGCAGCCGATGCGACCGGAGTGCTCCCATCGAGGAAACTCCGCGGGTCGGCTAACGCCCTCTAGCGGGATGCCTCGTAGGCGGTGGTGACGTAGTCGCTCGCCGCCTCCCTCTGCAGAACGTATTCCGGGTCCGTCGTGAAGAAGTAGTACGACTTCCCTTCCACTCGGCGCTCCTCCTCCTTGGTATAGCCCCAGTCGGTGACATCGACCCGGAGCGTCGGGCGCACTTCCACCGCCGTGGTGTGCATGAGCGTCTGGCCCTCTTTCGAGAGCCACCAGTTGACCCAAAGCTTCGCGGCATTCGGATGCGGCTGATTTATCGGGACCGACATGTTGGTCCTGTCGTCCGATGCGCTCAGGCCGCCTCCCTCCGTGAACTCCTTGCGGAGCTTCTTGACGGGCGCGCCAAGAGAGGCCAGCGCGTCGAGGTCCGACGAGCTGCCGCCGGCGATGACCATGTGGAACTTGCCTTTGGTGACGCCGTCGACGATGAACCGCTTGTCGGGGGTAAAGGTCACGTCCAGCTCCGGCGCGAGGAACCCGTCTATCCACTCCGCGCCGATGTCGGGGTGGACGTACGCTTGGAAATACGGTCCGCCCGACCCGCCGCTGCCGGGAAGAAGCGAAACGATCTTCCCCTTCCATTTCGGGTCAAGGAAGTCGAACACGGAGCCCATGGCGTCGATGTCCTCCTGGGTGACGAGGTCCGTGTTGTAGTGCATCGACAGGTTCTCGGGGCCTGCCGTTGCGGCAAAGGAGAAGTGGAACTTCTGTTGCAGGTCGGTGTAGTAGTGCTTGCCCCCGTACCAGAGGGACTTATCGGTCACCTCCGGGTGCATGAACAGCTCCGCGATGGGGTCGAGGGCGTTCGCGGGGATCATTCTCCTGGCCACCGACGTTGCACCCCCGTACATGACGTCCACCAGGTAGCGCCCGCTCCCCTGCTCAGCCAGCACCCGATTCACACCCGCGCTGCCGCTCCCGGTGGAGATGATCATCTCGATGCCGTATCTCTCGCCGAAGATCTGGGCCATCGGGCGGAAGATGCGCCCGCTCGTGCCGAATACCAGGCTCAGCTCACCCTCCGCCTGCGCGGCCTCGATCAGCGCGGCCCATTCGGCCTCGAACAGGGCGGCCGCGTCGGGCGTGGGGGCCGCCTGGGGGGGCGGCGTTGCGGTGGGCGCGACCGTCGGAGTGACCGTGGGG
>JADFQE010000094.1 GCA_022561985.1 Chloroflexota bacterium | reverse complement strand
CGCCAGCTACGCGGCCCCGCGAAATTTTTTTACGCTGGTTGGGATTCCTCGCTCGTATGGCATCAGCCAACTGTCCAAGGGTCTCCTGCGCGTGTGCATAGATCAGCAGGTCGGCCGGGTAGCTGCGCGCAAGATGCTCTTCCCTTAGTCCGATCTCGATAATCTTCGCCTCTGTTGGAATCAGTGGGTGTCCTCTTCTCGACAATGAAAAGCGGCTGGCGCCTGCAATCAGTACGACGTCGAATGGTGTCTCTGTCTGGATTGCACCCCGCATCGCACCGAGATACCTGGGGTGATCGCTGGGAAAACCCATCGAGGATCGACTCGACGATGTGTCGCCACTGACAGTCGCACCCAGTTGATCGGAGATGGTGGCAAGTTCCGCCAGGCCTCCCCAGCGCGGAAGTTCCGCGCCTGCGATCAGCAGGGGGTTGTCCGCGTCGACCAGCCATTGTGCTGCCTGTTCAACAGCGCTGCTATCCGGATGTATGCGACTGGTCGATACCGTGCGGCTGGCGGGTATCAACGATGTTAGTTTGCATTGACCGGCCCAGACATCGGACGGCACACCCAGAAACACCGGGCCGCCTGGCAGCACTGATGCAAGCCTGAATGCACGCCGGAGGGACTCACCGAGATTCTCAACCCGACTCGATCGAAACGACAGTTTTGTAAATAGCTCCGGGATGGTTTCCAGCTTGTTCGTTTCCGTGAACACCCCGAGGTTTTCACCGCTACGTTCGCTGAATCCGACCGAGATCACGACCGGCGAGCTGTCCGCCCAGGCGTTCACGATCATACCGAGTGCATTGGCGGTACCCGTAATCGAGTGAATATTGACGAATGATGTTTGCCCGGTTATGCGGGCATAGCCGTCCGCCATGGCCATCACCGATCCTTCCTGGAGACCGAGCACATAATGGATGTCCTCAAAATCTACGAGTGCATCGATGAACCCGGCTTCGTATGCGCCGGTGTTGCCGAAGACATACTGGACACCCCACAGTTTCAGGGTCTCGCAAGTGATGCGTCCACCCGTGACGTCGTTGAGTATGACGTTGTGCTCGGACTCGGGAACTGCGGCGAAAACATCAGCCAGCTGGGTCGCTGCCATAGCGCCAACGCCGAGCTGGCCCAGCCTGTTAAGAAATTGCCGTCTCGAAATAGAACCGCTGAGCAATTGCTGGAATACATCACGAAGCATAGGTCAACTCCCAATCATGATTCATTTGCGCCGGCCTGCGCATCATCAAGGACGCGAGCGACATTGCCACCGATTACCCTGGCAACTTCATCTTCATCCAGACCGCTGGCTAACAATCTTGCAGTCGCCTCCGGCAATAACGGATACCGGTCGAATGCAGCCGGCATGTTGCCGGTGCCATCCATGTCAGTGCCGATACCGACATGATCGATGCCGACCGTATCAATCAATCTTAGCGTGTGTTCTATGAATCCGGCCATGCCGCCACCCACGCCACCAAACGTGCCGATTACACCACCGGTCGCTGCGATGATCCTCGCGTGTTCAGCCGTCATGCCAAAGCCGTGCGCTGAGCCGTCTGCTGCGCGCACGAGACTGTGCGTGGACAGGATGGGCTGAGTGGTGATTTTGGCGGCTTCCGCGGTCGTTTCGAATGAGGCGTGCGCCAGGTCCGCGAGCAAACCGATACGATTCATTTCCTGCAGCGTTTCGCGGCCGATATCCGATAATCCGCTGTCCCTGGTGCCGTCAGTTTTGACCAGCGAATTCGGTGCTACGTGGTAAATCTGCAGACTGCGTACGCCGGCCGCGACCATTTCCTCGAGCCGTTCCGGCTTGTCTTCAATATGATTGCCGCCCTCACAACTCACTATTGCCGCAATCTTGCCTGCCGCATGAGCGGCCTCGACGTCGGCGACCGCCGCATCGGTCTGGCCTTCGGCGACACCGACGTCTCGATCGGCATGCCCGCCGGCGTGCTCGAACGGACGGAGATCGGCGCGGACGTCGAGGCCGTGCTGCGCGAGGCGCGTGAGCGGGACGCCGGCGTGCTGGTGGTGGGCATGCCGTACACGCTCCGAGGCGAGCGTGGCCCGCAGGCGGAGGCCGTCGAAACGTTCGTGGCCGCCCTGCGCGCAGCCACCGACCTCGACGTCGTGACGGTCGACGAGCGGTTCTCGACGGCCGAGGCCCAGGCGCGGATGGCCGATGCGCGCCCCCCCGCAGGCCGCAAGAAACCCCGCCGCCCGCCGAAGGGCGCCGACGACGCAGCAGCCGCAGCCATCATCGTCACGCGATGGCTGGCCCAAGGGCACAGCCCTTGACCCACATCAGGTAGCACCGCCGACCGTGGGCAAGCGCCGTCGTTCATAGCGACCCGACCAGCGCCCAACTGCGGTCTCGATCAGCCACGCTTTGCGCTGGTGAGTGGGTCAAGGGCCACGCCCTTGGGCCTGCTAGAATCGGGTCATGGACCTCTCGTCTCGTCAGGTATACGGCGCTGCTGGTGCATCCTTGATCGCGGCGGCCATCACCGCGCGCTACGTGGCCCGCTGGCGCCGCCGCCGGTCGCTGCGCCGTGGTGGCCAGGACGACCGTCCGCCCAGCGGTGGGCGGTTCCTGATCGGCCTCGACCTCACCGACCCGTATGCGGCGAAGAAGCGGCGGTGCGACGTGGCCATCGTGGACCCCGACCTGCACTGCACCTTCGACGACTGGGCTTTCGACGAGGGTGGGAGCGGCATCGTCCCGTCGCGGGCCCTGGGCCACTCGTTCCTGCTGGCGATCGACGGCCCGCAGGGGCTTGCGGGGGAGCAGGGCGCCACCATGCGCAAGTCCGAGCGGCTGGTGAACGCGCCGGGGCATACGCCCTACGACCTCCCGGAGGACGGACGCCCGTATCAGGGGCTCATCACCGGCAGCGTGAAGCTGTTCCACCGCCTCGTCACGAGCGGCGGACGGTTCCGGCTCCTCGGCTTGGACGGCGTCCCGCCGAGCGATGCGAATCTGTTGGAAGTCTTCCCCGGTGCCGCCTGGCGCACGGTCGCCGAGCGGCCGCTGCCCGCCAAGCGCACCCAGGAGGGGCGTACCGCTCGCTTCGAGCTGCTCCAGCGCCTCGGCCTCACCTTCGACGCCGGCAAGCTGCCGACCGTCGACCAGCTCGATGCGGCGATGGCGGCGTGGGTCGCGCACCGGTTCGACTTCGAGGACGTGCGCATCGAGGGCCAGGCGCCGGAGCTCGACGAGGAGGCCCACGTGATCCGCGAGGGGTACATCGTCCAGCCGGCGACCGCCGCCGACCGTGCGCCGGCCGACGCGGAGAGCGTCGCGCCGGTGTAGCGACAAGGGCCATGCCCTTGAACCCACTCGCCAGCGCGGACCGCGGCTGGCGGAGACCCTCAGTGGGGCGCTGGCCGGGCCGCTATGGACGACGGCGCCTGCCCACAGTCGGCGGTGCTACCTGATGTGGGTCAGGGGCTGTGCCCTTGCGGGAGCGATACGATGAACAGCATCACGGTCGAGGGGTTGGGCAAACGGTTCAAGGACGTTGAAGCCGTCAAGGACGTGTCCTTCGCGGTGGCGGAAGGCGAGATCTTCGGCTTTCTGGGGCCCAACGGCGCTGGCAAAACCACGACCATCAACATGCTTTGCACGCTCCTGCGGCCCACCTCTGGCACCGCCACCGTCAATGGGTATGACGTCGTGCGGCAGCGCAAGGAGGTCCGGCGGTCCTTGGGCCTGATCTTCCAGGAGACCACGCTGGACGACTACCTGACAGCGGAGCAGAACCTCTTGTTCCACGCCTACGCGTACAGTGTGCCCAAGTCGGTGCGCGAGCCCCGGATGAAAGAGCTGCTCACGATGTTGGAGCTATGGGACCGCCGGAAGGAGAGCGTGGCCACCTATTCGGGCGGCATGCGCCGGCGCCTGGAGATAGCCCGAGGGCTGTTGCACCACCCCAAGGTGCTGTTCCTCGACGAGCCCACGCTCGGCCTGGACCCCCAGACCCGAAGGCACATCTGGCGCTACATCCTTGACCTGCGGGAGCGGGAGAACCTGACCTTCTTCATGACGACCCACTACATGGACGAGGCCGAGCACTGCGACCGGATCGCCGTCATCGACCAGGGACGGATCGTCGCGCTGGACACGCCGGACAACCTCAAGGATGCCCTCGGGGGCGATGTGCTCTCCCTGCGGTCGGAGAACAACGAGGCCGCCATGCTGGAGATACGGGAGCGATATGACCTTCAGCCTCAGTTGGAAGACGGCCAGGTCGTGTTCAACGTCCCCCGGGGCGAACAGTTCCTGCCCGAGTTCGTACGCCGCTTCGGCCAGCGGCTGCTTTCGGTGGGCATACGGCGGCCGACCCTGGAGGACGTGTTCTTGAAACTCACGGGCCACGCGATCCGTGACGAAGAGGCCAGCCCCGCGGAGATCATGCGCCGGCGTTGGGGAGGGAGGAGGTAGCTCATGCAGGACGTGTATCGGGGCATCTGGGTCATCTCCTATCGAGAGCTCCTCCGTTTTTCCCGGCAACGCTCGCGGGTGCTGGGTTCCTTCGGGATGCCGCTCCTGCTGTTGGTGGTCTTCGGCGCCGGGTTCAACCGCACCATCGGCAACCTCACGCCTGGCGTGGACTTCCTGCAGTTCGTTTACCCCGGCATCATCACCATGACGGTCCTCATGTCGTCGCTGTTCGCCGGGCTCTCCATCGTATGGGACAGGGAATTCGGCTTCCTCCGTGAGGTTCTGGTGGCTCCCCTGAGCCGCAGCGGCGTCATCCTCGGTAAGGCCGTGGGTGGCGGCGGAGTGGCCTTGGCCCAGGGGATCGTCCTGCTCCTGCTCGCTCCCGTGGTGGGGATCGCTCTCGGCCCGATGGTCATCCTGCAGGTGATACCGCTGCTCGTCCTCGTCTCGCTCACCCTCTCCGGCCTGGGCATCCTGGTGGCCACGATGATGCGGTCCCAGCAGGGGTTCCAGGTGGTGATGCAGCTCATGATCTTCCCCCTGATGTTCCTCTCCGGCATTTTCTTCCCCGTCAACAATGTGCCCGCCTGGCTCCAGATCGTCTCGAAGGTCAACCCGCTCACCTACGGGGTGGACGCCATCCGCCAGGTCATGCTGGGCGCCTCCGCGGCTGCCTCGCCCCTCGTCGATGGGGCGCCGCTCGGCGTCACCGTGTTCGGTCACACCATGAGCGTACTGGAAGACGCGGTGGTGCTCGGAGTGCTCGCCGTGGCGCTTATGACCGCCGCCGTGTGGTCGTTCAACCGTCAGGAGTGACCGTTCGTCCGGCGAGCGTGAGGCGCGGGCGCCACGGCGGCGCCCTGGTAGAATACGGCCGTCCATCTCAGTGAAAGTAAGGCCACCGGGGAGTAAGCCCCTCATGCTGCGTTTCCTCACCGCCGGCGAGTCACACGGTCCTGGGCTCGTCGCCATCCTCGAAGGGCTGCCCGCGGGCATCTCCATCACCGAAGCGATCATCCGCGAGGACCTGGCGCGCCGCCAGGCCGGGTACGGGCGCGGCGGCCGCATGAAGATCGAGACCGACTACGCCGTCATCCAGTCCGGCGTCCGCCACGGCAGGACGATGGGCTCGCCCATCGCGCTGCTCATCGAGAACCGCGACTTCTCGACCGGCAACGGCCCGGACGGCAAGCCCTGGACCCACACGATGAGCAAGGAGGCCGTCGAGGACGAGGTCACGCCGATCCACCGGCTCCGTCCCGGCCACGCCGACACCCCGGGGATCAGCAAGTACGCCGCGGAGGACGCGCGGGACATCCTGGAGCGATCGAGCGCCCGCGAGAGCACGGCCCGCGTGGCCGTCGGCGCCCTCTGCCGCGCGTTCCTGGCGGAGTTCGGCATCGAGGTCCACTCCCACGTCACGAACATCGGCGGCGTGGAGGCGAGCACGACTGACGGCAGGGAGCCGATCGACTGGGCCGCCGTCGAGGAGTCGCCGGTGCGCTGCGCCGACCCGGTGGCCTCGAAAGCCATGACCGAGGCCATCGACGCCGCGCGAGAGGACGGCGACAGCGTCGGGGGCATCATCGAGGTCATCGCCACCGGCATGCCGATCGGCCTGGGCTCGCACATCCAGTGGGACACCAAGCTCAGCACGAAGCTGATCGCGGCGGTCGGCAGCCTGAACGCCGTCAAGGGCGTCGAGTTCGGCACCGGCTTCGCCCAGGCGAGCCTCCGCGGGTCGAAGGTCCACGACGTCATCAAGCCCACGGAGGAGTGGGAGCGGGGCGCCGACGGCTCGTGGGCGCGCCCCTGGCCGCGGCGTTCCAACAACGCGGGCGGGCTCGAGGGCGGCATGACGACCGGCGAGCCGCTCGTGGTGCGTGCGATCGTGAAGCCGATCGCGACGCTGCGGAGCCCGCTGCCGACGGTGGACACCGCGACCGGCGAGCTCACCGAGGCGCACTACGAGCGCAGCGACGTGACCTTCGTGCCGACGTGCGGCGTGATCGGCGAGGCGATGGTGCTCATCACGCTGGCGGAGGCGATGCTGGAGAAGTTCGGTGGCGACCACGTCGACGAGACGAAGCGGAACCACGCCGCGTACCTGGCGACCGTCGGCCCGCGCTTCGGCGCCTAGCCTTCGGGCGGGCGCTCTACCCCTTGTCCCAGAGCGAGGTCTGGACCGCATCGGGCGGGCGCTCCGTCTGCTTGCTCAGCAGGTAGTAGATCAGCGCTCCGATGCCGAGCATCACGAGGCCGCGGATGTGCCTGGTGTGTTCCCAGTTGCCCCTGTTGATGGCGTCGAGGGCCGTGCTATGCAGCGCCTGGAGGACCTCTTCCTGGAGGCCCGTCGGCGTGCTTTTGCCTTCCTCCCAGCGCGCGACCGTGAGCGGTGCGACGTTCAGCGCGGACGCAAGCTCGCGCGGCGAGAGGGCGAATGCGATGCGTATCTCTTGGATCTCGACTGGGCCCATGAACAAATACCTGAATCTTGTAGGTTGATACGTCGTCTAAATGTACCAAACTGGGCCTAAAGGTCAATCTTATCTGATGTAAGACGGCAATCCGGTCCGGCGAGTGGATCATTGCCGCTTCGGCTGTCGTGAACGGATAGGCGGGTTGTGTGCCATGATTTGTATGCTTTCTGTAAACGTCGTTTATCAGTAAAGATAGCATAGGTCCGCCGCTCACGGCCACACCTCCGGTGCCCCTCGGTGCCCCTCTCACTCGGATGACCTCCAGGCTCGTTATACTGACTCCGTGAGCCCTGGGAGGCAGGACCGACCCTCAGACCGCCCTCTACGGGGTCCCTGTGCAATGACTGAACACACCCGCATATTCCTCGTCGGCTTCTCCGGCACCGGCAAGAGCGCCGTCGGCCGCCGCGTCGCCGCGCTCCTCGGCTGGGCGTTCGCCGACGCCGACGAGCTGATCGTCGAGCGCTCGGGCAAGCCGGTGGAGCAGATCTTCGCCGACGCCGGCGAGGACGGCTTCCGCGCCATCGAGCGCGACGTGATCGCGGCCCTCGCCGCGCGCACGCACGTCGTCGTCTCCACCGGCGGCGGCGCGATGGTCCAGGACGACGTCCGCTCGCGCATGCTGGACGCCGGGCTCGTCGTCGCCCTCGACGCGCGGCCCGAGAGCATCTACGCGCGCCTCTCGTCCGGCACGGCGGGCGATGCGGCTGTGGCCATGGTGCGTCCGCTGCTGGATTCCGCGACGGACCCGCTCGAGCGCATCGAGTCGCTGAAGCGCGAGCGCCAGTGGGCGTATGCCCTCGCGCACTGGACCGTGCCCACCGACGGACTGTCGGTCGAGCAGGCGGCGCACGAGGTCGTCCGCGCCTGGGCGCGGTTCGGCGCCTCGCGCGCGTGGGACGGCGACCCCGCCGTGGCCGCGACGGTGACCGTCGAGTCGGGCGCGTACCCGATCTTCGTCGGCTGGGGCGGGCTCGAGCAGGAGCTGGGCCGGCGCCTGGCCGAGACCGGCTTCGGCGGCCGGGCCTACATCGTCTGCGACTCGAACGTCATCCACCCCTACGGGCGGGCCGTCCAGCGGTCCCTCCACCGCGCCGGCATCGAGATGGGGCTGTTCACCGTCCCGGCCGGCGAGGCGTCGAAGTCGCTCGCGACGGCCACGGCCATCTACGAGTGGCTCGCCGAGCGCCGCGTGGAGCGCTCCGATGCCATCGTCGCCGTCGGCGGCGGCGTCGTCGGCGACCTCGCGGGGTTCGTGGCCGCCACCTTCCTGCGCGGCATCACGCTGGTGCAGGTGCCGACCTCGCTCACGGCGATGGTCGATTCGAGCATCGGCGGCAAGACCGCGGTGGACCTGCCCGTGGCCAAGAACCTCGTCGGTGCGTTCCACCACCCGGCGTTCGTGTTCACGGACGTCTCGTCGCTCGCGACGCTGCCCGCGCGCTCGCTCACCGAGGGCTGGGCCGAGGCGCTCAAGCACGGGCTCGCCCTCGACGCCGGCCTCGTGGACACCTACGAGTCGAGCGCCGACGCGCTGCTCGCCCTCGACCCGGAGCTCACGACCGAGGTCGTCGCGCGCAACGCCGCGGTCAAGGCGCGGGTCGTGACGGAGGACGAGCGCGAGAGCTCGGGCCACCGCATGCTGCTGAACTACGGCCACACGATCGGCCACGGGCTCGAGGCCGCGGCCGGCTACGGGCGCTACCTCCACGGCGAGGCGGTCGCCATCGGCATGACCGGCGCCGCGCGCCTCGGCGTGCTCGCGGGCGTCACGCCGCCGGAGCTCGCGGAGCGCCAGGGCGCGCTGCTTGAGCGCTTCGGCCTGCCGTCGACCTACA
>JADFQE010000093.1 GCA_022561985.1 Chloroflexota bacterium | reverse complement strand
GGAGCTCGCCGGGGGGGTGCTCCAGCGCCGCCGCGTGCGGGGGAACCAGTGGTACACGGCTGTGCGCGGTGTCTTCGGGCCCAGCGCGCTCTTCGAGCACCGCCTCGGCGAGGGCGAGGTCCCCGCGGAGGACGCGCCGGGCGTGCGCGCCGTCGTGGAGGCGGCGCGCGAGGCCGTGGGCGTGCGTGGAGGCGGCTTGGTGACGGCCGCCCTGGAGCGTGTCGGCACGCACATGGCCGCCGCGGGCTCGATCGAGAGCGCCGCCGACGTCCACTGGCTCGAGTGGGACGAGGTCCGCAGCGCGATCGAGGGGCGCACCGACTGCCGCGGCGTGGTGGAGGAGCGCAGGCGCGCGAGCGCGGCGCCTGCCGGCCGGGGCGAGCCCGCGCCGTTCATCGGCCCCGAGCTGCCCGCCGACGCCCCGCGGATGTACCTCGTCCGCGAGACGATGGCGCTGATCGGGGACGCCTAGGCCGACGTGGCCGCGAGCGCGTACCCCGGCTCGCTAGACGTTGACCGCCTCCATGTTCGAGACCTCGGCCACCTGGACGCCCAAACTCTTCCAGGAGTCGCCCGCGTCGGTGCTCCCGAAGAGCTGCCCCTTGCGCGTGAGCACGAACATGTTGTCGGGCTCCTGCGGGTCGATCGCGATCGCCTCGCCGTAGTTGAGCGTGATCTCGCGGTCCCCCTCCAGCGCCTGCCAGCTCGCCCCGCCGTCCCGCGAGCGGACCAGCGTCGTCTGGGCGCCGTCCGGGTGCTTGCGCCAGCTCCCCGGGCTCCCCGTGGCGAGCGACGAATAGAGGATGTTCGGGTCCTTCGGGTGCATCACCATCGGGATGGCGTACTCCCGGTCGATGTTCATGGCCATGGGGCTCCAGCTCTCGCCACCGTCCCTGCTCTCGTACAGCGCGTTGCCCTGGGCGTTCTCGGCCGGCCCCATGCCCGCGGGGTCCGTGCCGGAGTCGTGGCCGCGGGAGCTGTGGCCGCCGGTGCTCAGGTAGAGATGGGAGGGGTCGTCGGGCCGCGGGACGATCGTGTGGGCGTCGGCGTCCACGCTCTTGTTCAGCAGCTTCCAGGTCTTCCCGCCGTCCGTGCTCTTGAGCATGTGTCCCACCTGGAGCGCCAGGTAGATGGTGTTCGGGTCCTTCGGGTCGATGACCACGTCGCGCACGTGTGGCTCGACCGCAGCGACCGGGTAGTCGACCTTGGCGACCTCCGGGACGTCCCAGACGGAGTCGAGCGAGCTCCAGTTCTCACCGGCGTCGCGGCTGACCCACACGCCGATGGGCTCCGTGCCGGCCCAGATGGTGTCGGAGTCGTGCGGGTCGATGGTGACGCACTTCACCTTGCCCGGCCCCAGCCTGCCGCGGTTCGGCTTGACCCACGTCTCGCCGAAGTCGTCGCTGCGCCAGACGCCGTCGCCGCGCGTGCCCGCGTAGACGCGCCCGGGAGCCGATGGCTCGACCGCGATCTGGTTGATGTCCCAGGACTTCAGTCCCTGGTGGCCGACGCTCCACGCGCCGGACCCGTCCGGCTTGAGGGTGACGACACCCTCGGCGGTGGCGATATACAGCATCGTTCCCATCGTGATCCTCCCCTGAATCCTCTGATGATGGGTAACCATACGCCCGCTTGCCGGACCCAACAAGCGGCCGCGGCCTTGACTTCCCGCCTGCCCGGTTCTACGGTCGGCGCCCCGGCACGGGCGAGCGGGAAACGCCCTCCGCGGGGAAAGAGGTGACGGCCATGGCCGATCTGCAGCTGAGTCTTCTGGCGACCCCGAGAGAGTTGATCCAGCCCCTGATCGACGGGCGGGTGAAGCCCGAGGGGATCGACCTCGCCATCACGTCCACCGACCCCAACATGGCCTTCTGGCGCGAGGGGCAGTTCGAGGAGTTCGACGTCTCGGTGGCGTCCATCTCCACCGTCATCGCCGAGATCCGCAAGGGGCTGGACGTCGTCGGACTCCCGGTCTTCCCCACCCGGCGCTTCCAGCACACCGAGCTCCACTATCACACCGACTCCGGGATCGAGACCCCCGCCGACCTCGACGGGAAGCGGATGGGGCTCAACCACTACACCATGACCACCGGCATCTTCATCCGGGGCACGCTCCAGCACGACTTCGGCGTCCCGCCCGAGCGGATCGAGTGGCACGTCCTCCCGGACGAGGGGACGAACGTGCGCCGGGGCGGCACCTTCGTCCCGCCCGCCGGCGTCGTGCTCAAGGTGGTCGCGGAGGGCAAGCGCATGAACGCCATGCTGGAGGCGGGCGAGATCGACGTGGCCCCGCTCGGGGGGAGCGGGCCGAAGGACGGGAGCAAGGTGAAGCCGCTCTTCCCCGACCGGATCGCCGAGTGTGGGCGCTTCTTCCGGGAGCACGGCTTCATGCCTGCGACGAACATCTACACGATCCGCGGCGAGGTGTACCGCAAGCACCCGTGGATCGCGCTCAACCTCTACCAGGCGATGGTCGAGGCGAAGCGCATCGTCGACGACTCGATGGCCGAGCGGATACCCGGCGGGCTGCTCTTCGGCGCCGAGTACGCCGCGCAGACCAGGGAGCTGCTGGGGGGACAGGACCCGTTCCCCTACGGGATCGAGGCGAACCGGAAGTTCATCGACACGCTCTCGCAGTGGGAGCTCGAGCAGGGCTTCATCACCGAGATCCCCGGCGTCGACGAGATCTTCGCCCCCGCGACGCTCTCGTCGTAGGACAGATGGGGAGCTCATCATGACGACGCCAGAATCGGTGCAGCCCGCCTCCGCCGTCGAGCACTGGCGCTCCATGGTGGAGGCGGAGCGCGCCCAGAGCGCTCGTGTCAGCGACCGCGCTGCGGGTGGCCCGGCGCAGCGATGGAGCCAGGGACGAGCCGAGGCGTTCCGCGCCGACCCACACCGCGACGGCGACCATGACGTCGAGCTGATCAGCCGCTTCGTCGGAGCGGACCGGACGCTGTTGGACGTGGGTGCCGGCGCGGGGCGGATAGCCCTGCCGCTTGCCCTGCGCTGTGAAGAGGTCATCGCGGTGGAGGCGGCCCCCAGCATGGCGACCATCCTCAAGGAGGAGGCGGCCAAGGCGGAGATCTCCAACGTCACCCTCATCGAGGGGCGCTGGCAGGACGTGGAACCTCCCTCGGCGGATGTGGTCCTCTGCTGGAACGTCCTCAACTACGTGGAGGACATCGGCGCGTTCATGAAGAAGGTGGACGCCCACGCTCGCGAGCGGGTCCTGGTGGTGCTGCACGAGGTTTCCCCCATGGCCCAGGTCTACCCCTTCTGGCGGCGTGTCCACGGCGGCGAGCCCGCGCGGAGCCCCGGGTTGGCGGAGCTGCTGGCGGTCCTTTGGGAGCTGGACATCCACCCGGACCTGCAGATGCTCCCGCCCCGGCCCCGGATCCTGCAGAGCCGGGAAGCAGCGCGTGAGCAGATGCGGGGCCGCCTGGGCGTGGCGCCCGGCAGCCCCGAAGACGCGCGGCTGGAGGAGGCGCTGGACGAGCTCTTGGAGGAACGGAGCGGCAGCCTGACCGTGCGGGGAGCATCCGTCGTGCGGGAAGGCCTCCTGACCTGGCGGCCCGGCACGCGCTCCGGCGCTGCCTAGATCGGCAGCGGACAGAGCAGCACGGCCTGGCCGCGCCCCCTCAGAGCCTGATGGTGCCCGCGCGGCGTGCCCGCCCAAGCACCTCGCGCTCTACACCTGTGTTTGCGGCTGGGTCGCCGAGCGGAACACCGTGGTCTTGTTGTCGCCGAGGTGGTACCGGTGGCGCCAGGCATCGTCCAGGTTCTGGCTCGTGACGCGCACGTAGACCGTCTCCTCCTCGGTCGAGCCCTGGGTGGAGTGGATCTCGCCGGGCAGGAAGTAGGCGGCGTCGCCGGGCTTCTGGAGGATGTCCTGCGTCTTCTCGAGCACCGGCGGTTGGGTCGAGTCCTCGCCGTACGTCCACCGGTACCTGGTCTGGACGTTGGAGCCGGCGGCGACCCCGTAGACCACGAAGCAGGCGCCGTGGTCGTGGGGTGAGGCCGGTGCGGCCTTCTTCGGCCCCTGACGGTACGCCATCACCATGAAGCCCGGGTCCGGATGGCCGTGCTCGGTGTCGGCGTGCATCACGTACGTGCCATTCTCCTTGCCGAACTTGTCGCTCGACTGCGGCCAGCCCGTGGCGAACAGCGCTCGCAGCCCGTCCGCGATCGTCTGGGCCTGGAGCCGCGCGTCCTTGCTGGACGCGAAGGCCTCGCGCACGTCCTCGATGAACTGCTGCTCCGTATACGTCTTCGTCGCCTGCGCCATCTCGACCTCCTTAAGCGTGCGCTCCCTTTTCGTGGGTCCAGGGCTGTGCCGGTGGCCCTTGGGGGCGCTCGTGGCCGTCATGGGCCGGATTGTACGCGCGTTGCCCATCCCTCACGCAGCCCGGGGCCGGCGTCACGCAGACGGGGAGAAACCGCGCTCGTACCACCCCGTGAGGTCGGACCCGAACCACTCGGTCGGTATCTCGTGGCCGACCCCCTGCTCCCGTCGTCGCGGGCGATGTGCTTCACCGCGAGGCCAGACGTTGCACCGACACGCAACCCGGAGAGCACGAACTCCTGGATGATGGCGAGCAGCTCGCCGGTGCGCATGCTGATGAGGCAGATGAATCCCCAGCTGCGCTCGCCCGGCCTGCGTGCTTCGGCGCCCTGGCCCGGCGCCGCCGTGCTCCGGGCGCTGCCGCCCAGGCGGACGGCCGCCACGTCCAGGCTCGGCACCGTGCCGATGTGGATGTTCGACCCGTACGTGACGTCAGGGTTGGAGGTCGCGCTGCGGTAGCGGATGCGAGGGAGATTGACGCCACCGTTCGCGAAGTCGCGGAACGCGATCTCCATGGCATCGATGCAGTCTGCCATCGGCAGGAGCTGGGCGACGTGGTCGTCTTCGAGGACGAGAGTCATGGCCGATCTCCCCGGCGGGCTCCGCAGGGTAGCATGCGCGCGGACGAACGTGCCGCACGTCCGTGGCGGGGGCTACGGATTGACCCGGTTCCGCGGAGGCCGCCCGTCCAGCACCGCCCTGGCGGTCGCCGCCGCCTGCACCCGCATGTCCCGCTCGCTCTCCTCGCTGTAGAACGCCGCGTGGGGCGTCAGCACGAGACGGCCGCGCACCCACGCTTCACCCGCTCGCCAGGCCTTGATCAGCCCGAGCTCGGGTCCGGGTGGCTCCGTGGGCAGAACGTCCAACCCCGCCGCCGCGACTCTGCCATCGCGCAGCGCGGCCTCCAGCGCTCCCACGTCCATCACACCGCCCCTCGATGTGTTGACGACGAGGGCGCCCGGCTTGATCTTGGCGAAGAAATCGCTGCCCGCCAGGTCCCGCGTCTCATCCGTAAGCGGCGTGTGCAGCGTCACGGCATCGGACGCGGCGAGCAGCTCGTCGAGCGAGGCCCTGGTCAGCCCCAGCGCACGGTCCATACCGTCCGGGATGTACGGGTCGTGGAAGACGACCCGCATGCCGAACGCCTTCGCCCGTAGCGCCACCGCCGTGCCGATCCGCCCCAGTCCGACGATGCCGAGCGTCTGCCCCGTGAGCCGGTAGAGGGGCCGCGCGTCCGGCCGCTTCCAGGCTTCGTTGCCGGAGCGCACCGCCTCGTCGTAGCCCATGAGCCCACGGCTGAGGGCGAGCAGCAGCGCCATCGTATGGTCCGCGACCTCGTTCGTGCAGTAGTCGGGGACGTTGCAGACCGGGATCCCGCGCCGCTTCGCGGCGTCGACGTCCACGATGTCGTATCCGACGCCCATCCGCACGATGACGCGGCAGCGCTCGAGCTGATCGATCGCCGCCTCGTTGATGTGCGTGCGCCACGTGATGATGGCGTCGGCCTCGCGCGCCTCGGCGCCGTCCATGTCGCCGCCGTCGGGGTTGCTCATCACGCGGAGCTCGATGTCCGGGCCGAGCCCCGCGCGCTCGATCTCGTAGGCGGGGTCCATGTGTCCGGGGGAGATGTAGACGAGGTGCGTGGCCATGATTCAACCGCTCGCAGCAAAGATGCGGCCAGTATAGGTGAGGCCGGAGCGCCCCCGGCCGCGCCGCGATACGGACGGGCTCTATACTGCCCGTTTGAGACCAGGTCTTTGCCTGACCAAACCAGGGCCACGCGCCTGACCAGACCGGGGCCACGTGAGGGGTGATGCCATGCCGCCCGTCCGATTCGGCGTCCACATACACATCGAGGGGTCCGCCCGGAGGGTCGTCGAGCAGGTGCAGCTTGCCGAGGAGCTGGGCTTCGATTCCGCCTGGGTGGGCGATTCGCAGCTCATCATGCCGGAGGCCTACACCGTGCTCGGCGCCTGCGCCCTCAACACGACGCGCATCACTCTGGGGATGGGCGTCAGCAACGCCGGCACGCGCCACCCGACGGTCGTCGCCAGTGGGCTGGCCGCCCTCGCCGACCTGGCGCCCGGACGGATCGCGACGGTGATGGGCGTTGGGGGCAGCTCCCACGGCTCGCTGGGCCGCAAGCGGGACAAGCTCGTCGACTTCCGCCGCAACTTCGAGCTCATCGCCGGGCTACTCCAGGGAGAGGACGTGCCCTACGACGGCCGCGACCTCCGGCTGGTCTGGGCAACTCCGGAGCATACCCGCCAGGTGCGCCTCTTCGTGCACGCGGGGGGTCCGAAGGGTCAGCACCAGGCCGGAGAGATGGGTTATGGGGTCGAGCTTCCGGTCGGCGGGCACGTGCTTCCCCAGGCGCTGGAGCGCGTCAACGCCGGAGCGGCCACGGCCGGCAGGACGGTCAGGGAGCGGGACGTGTGCGCCTGGGGCTCGATATCGATCTCCGACGATTGGCAGGCCATCAAGGAGCACATGGCCGCCTCGATGAGCGTGCGCATCGCGGGGAGCTACCGCGCGCTGCGAGAAGGCAGGACCCAGGAGGGGGACCTCGTCGTCGACATCGACCTGGCCCAGCGCGTGTATGAGCTGTGGAACCATGTGGAGCACGCCGACGCCAACGCCCCCGCGGCCCAGCTTGTGTTGCAGCAGCCCGACGAGCTGTGGAGAGAGTGGGTCAAGACGTCCCTCATCGGCACCCCAGAAGAGGTCGCCGAGCGCCTCCGGCCCGCGTTCCAGCATGAGGCGGTCTCCGACATCGTCATCTCGCCGCGCCTTTCCGTGGGCCGGCTGTCGGTCGAGAGCATCATGGAGACGTTTGCAACGCAGGTGCGGCCCCTTCTTGCGAGTGGTTAGGCGCTATCCCGATGGGGACCCGTGCGCCGGCCGTTGCCAGGAGCCGCCCGCGGGTTGACACTCCCGGAGAAACCTGACAGCTCGGCGCTTGCGCCTTCCGTGAGAGACCAAAAGAGACCAAAGAGGAGTCGCCATGGCCACCTCGTCCGCGGTCCGCGAATACAACAGGACCTCGTTCACGCAGGACCGGCCGCAGCGCGGCCAAGACCCACCCAGCCAGGACTTCCACCCCGCGCTCCACGTGGGCATGCCCGCTCCGGACTTCGCCGTCACGGACCTCGATGGCAACACCGTCCGGCTCTCGGATTTCAGAGGCGACAAGCACGTGCTCTTCGAGTTCGGCTGCATCACCGCGCCCGTGTTCGTGGGCGACGTCCCCACCCTCAACCGGCTCCACGCAAAGTTCCATGACGACGGCGTGCAGGTTCTGGTCGTCTATGCCCGGGAGGCCCATCCCGGCGAGCGGTACAGCTTCCATACCTCCTTCGAGCAGAAACTCTCGCATGCCCGTGACCTTCAGCGGCTGGAGAAAATCCGCTGCCCCGTGGTCGTCGATTCGCTGGAGGGTGACGCCCATCACCTCTACGGGCTCCGGGCCAGCCCCGTCTACGCCGTGAGCAAGGACGGCCTCCTGGTCTACAAGGCCGGGTGGCTCGTTCCCGAGGAGGCGGAGCTGGTGCTGAGCCAGCTCGTGCTTGCTGACCAGGCGCAGGCCGAAGGCGGCCGTACGCGGAACGTTTACTCCGAGCGCCTCACGCCTCTCGTCGCGGACTACGCCGGACACGCGCGGGTGTTCGCCCGCGCGGGCAAGGGGGCCCGGGAGGACGCGACGCGCGCCCTCGGCCGCGACCCAGCCGCCGCCCCGCAGCGCCGAGCGTGAGGGGGCCGCGCCGCATCATCGGCACGGGCTGGAGCTTTCGGGCGCTGCGGCAACTGGAGCCACTTTGCCTCAGATGGGCAATCCCGTTAAAGTACGGCACCGTTAGCCACTGGCTGACCTAGTCGAAGCGGAGGAAAGCTCTATGGAGTCTGCCGATATCCTCCTTGGGCGTGTCGCGCACGATCTCCGGAGAAAGATCGTCGGCGGCATCTACAGAGATGGACAACGGCTGGCGCTGCGGCGGATCGCGACGGAATACGGGGTCGACGTGCCCACCGTCCGGCGGGCGATAGACGTCCTGCAACGGGGCGGATTCGCCGTCAGGAGGGCCGGGGCCGGAGCAACCGCGCGCCGGGAGAGCGGGGCGAGACGGGGGATCTTGGTCGTCGACGATGAGCAGTCCATCTGCGAGCTGGTCTCGAGAGCCCTCGGAGACCAGTGGGACGTCATGAGCGCGGGGAGCGGCAACGAGGCACTCGAGTGTCTCGAGGAGCGCGCCTTCAGCCTCGTTTTCCTGGACCTCGCCATGCCGGATATGGATGGCGCCGAGCTCTTTCGCGTCATGCGCGCCCGGGGCCTCGACTGTCCGGTGGCCATCCTCACGGCGTACCTCAACAGCGCACTGCTGGCCAAGGTGTTGGAGTCGGGCCCGGTCGTCCTGCTTCTGAAGCCCTTCGATCTGCAGGAGCTGAGAGAGAGTGTCCGACGCT
>JADFQE010000013.1 GCA_022561985.1 Chloroflexota bacterium | reverse complement strand
ACCGGGGGCACGAGATGACGCAGCGGGTGGACCACCGGCTGCACGGCTCGCCCCAGGGGCTCGAAGGCGACCCCGCGGGCGTGCTGCCGTGAACGCACCGGCCGCCCGGACCTACTCGGCCTGGGAGCAGTACGTCGGCGGGGACGGCCTCACCGTGACCCTCGCCGCGGCCCTCGCGCTGGCCGTCGCCTGGCCGATCCAGCAGGCCCAGTGGGTCCCCAACATGCCGCCGGCCACGATGGTCGCCCTGCTCGGGCTCGCGCTGGCCGTGGTGCTCGCGCGCAGCGGCCGGAGCGCGCTGCGGGCGCACCTGCTGGGGGCGGGCGCCGGGGCCGCCGTGGTCGTTCTCTCGGCGCTCGCCATGACGCCCGCCACCGGCGTGATCGACCGTGGCTTCAGCCTCGCGCGCGAGCTGGACTTCTGGTTCGGCGGCGTGTTCACGGAGGAGCTCCGTGGGGGCGTCGTGGAGTTCGGTATCTTCATGCTCGCACTGCTCTGGGCGCTTGGGTTCGGCGCGGGTTGGCACGCCCTGCGCCGGCGGCAGGGGTGGTCCAGCGTGCTGGTGGGCGGCCTGGTGCTCTCGCTCGTCCTGGGCAACGTCTCCGGCGGCGCTGCGCTCGCGCTCGCGGTGTTCATGGGGTCGAGCGTCCTGCTGCTGATCCACATGAGCACGGCCCGCCGGATGGTGAGCTGGCGCGCGCGGGCGCTGTCCTTCGAGGCGACCGTCGTCCTCTCGCAGTCGGCGGTCGTCCTCCTGTTCGGGCTCGGCGTCGTGCTCGTCGTCTCCGTCCTGCCGACGACCCGCGCCACGCCGCTGCGGGTGCTCGCGGAGGGGGCCCGGGGGACCGTGGAGGCGGTGGAGGAGCAGTTCACCCGGCTGTTCAACGGCCTGCCGTCGCGCCTCTCGTACAAGACCATCGTCTTCGAGGACGAGACGCACTTCAGCGGCAACCCGAACCTCACGGACGAGCTGCTGTTCACCGTGGAGGGAGACCGCGGCACCTACTGGCGCGCCCGCACCTACACCAACTACACCGGCACGGGCTGGGACACGCTCGAGGAGGCGGAGTGGGTCGACGTCCTGGACGCGGAGCCCTCCACCGGCGAGAAGCGTGTCGCGAGCCAGTACTTCTTCCGCGTGCGCGCCGCCACCGACACGCTCTTCAGCGGCGGTCTGCCCGTCCGCTTCGACCGGGCCGCCGAGGCGCTGATCGCTCCCGATGCCCCCGAGGACGTGCTCCAGGTGCGCTACGGCGAGGGCCGTGAGTTCTTCCCCACGCGGACCAACCTCCGGTACCTGAGCGTTGCGAGCGAGTCCTTCGCGACGCCCGGCGACCTCCGCGACGCCCCGGCCGAGTACCCGGACGCGGTCGCCGAGACGTACCTCCAGCTCCCCCTCACGCTGCCCGAGCGGGTGTACGAGCTCGCCCGGATCGTCGCCGGTGGGGAGGAGAACCCCTACGACCAGGCGATCGCGCTCCGCGACCACGTCATCACGTTCCGCTACAACCTCGACATCGCCGCGCCGCCGGAGGACCGCGACGGCGTCGACTACTTCCTGTTCGACCTCCGGCAGGGCTATTGCGACTACTACGCCTCGTCCATGGCGGTGCTGCTGCGGACCCTGGGCATCCCGTCGCGCTACGTGCTCGGCTACGCCAGCGGGAGGCGTCAGGGCGGGAGCGGCCCCTTCGAGGTGCTGGATCTCAACTACCACAGCTGGGTGGAGGCGTACTTCCCCGGCTACGGCTGGATCCCCTTCGAGCCGACGCCCCCCAATGCCGTCGAGTTCGGCCGCGGCGACACCATCGTGCCCCCCAACGTCCTGGACGCGCCGGGGCTCATCGCCGGTCTGATCGCGGACGACGACGAGGACCTGGACGAATTCGTCGGCGAGTTCCGCCCGAGCGGCCCCCCCATCGTGAACGGCGCGACGATCCTCGGCGTGGTCGGGGGCGTGGCCGCGCTCACCCTGCTGGCCGTGTGGTACCGAGGGTGGTGGAGCCTCCGGAGGCTGGGGCTGGCGGACGAGATGTACGCGAAGATGCTGCGCCTCGCGACGCTGCTCGGCTTCCCGCAGCGCGCCCACCAGACGGCCTACGAGTACGCCGCCTCGCTCGGGCGCCAGGTGCCCGGCCACGCGTCCGACGTCGACGCGATCGCGCAGGCCTACGTCCGCCGGCGCTACCGGGGCCGTGGCGTGCCGCTCTCGGACCTGCGCGACGCCGAGGAGGCGTGGAAGCGGCTGCGCTGGGCGCTGCTCGCGCGCCTGTTCGGCTCGGCGCCGGGCTAGAGCGCTCCTTGGCCTCCGGGGAGGGGCCCGAGAATGCCGAGCGAGCGCGGTGCCGCCCCCGCCGGACCTAGAATGGCGCTTCCTCGCAGGGATTCCTGGGGGCCGCGAACTTGAAGTGGACGGTGACCAGCTCCTTGAACTGCGAGGACGAGAAGCTCTGCCGCGTTTCACAGAACCCGGTTAGGAAACCGATGAGCTGGCCCTGCGCGGCTTGCAGATCGCCTGCTTCGGCCGCCGCCATCAGCTCGTTGACCCCATCGATGAACCCGTCGTAGTAGGCGGCGAGACGGTCGTGGTCGGCGCGAAGCTCCTCCGGCGGGGTCAGGCTTCCCATCTGAGCGCGGACCTCCTGCAGCTGCTCCGCGAAGAGCGGTGCCTGGGACGCCAACACCTGGGCCTGCTCTTCGGGTTCCAGCGACAGCGGGAACGCAAACACGCCCGTCGCGGACATGAACCCTGGCTCGAATCGGCGGAGCGCGTCGTTCAGCCGCCCGCCGTACTCGCCGCCCGGAAGCGGCCCGGCCGGACCGCAGAGAGTGAAACCGAAACCCGGGTCGTCCGCGTCGCGCGAATGCTCGCAGAAGGCCGCGGATAACCCCAGGGAGGCCGTGGCGCTCACCAGGCCCAGATCGCCGTTCCGGAGCACGAACCGCCCCAGGTCCCCGTCCTTGACTGCCTGGGCAGCTTCGCCATCCAGGCGGACCAACTCTCTCGTGGACTCCACCATGCGCTCATGGTCGGCCCTGAAGCGCTCGGGCGGGCTGAGCCCCTCGAGAGCCTCCAACGTTCCCGTGAACGCGGTGCCCACCCCCGCTTCCAGCAGCGCATCAATCAGCAGCGAGCGGAGCGGCCAAGACCGGCTGAATAGCCCGCCGAAATTCTCGAACTTGCTCTCCATCAGCCCCTGTGCGGCCTTCACCTGCTCGAAGTACTCCACCTCCCCGGCGCTCAGAGCGGTCGTGGGAGGCGTTGGGGTCGCCGCTGGACGCGTGGTGGGGGTTGGGGTGGGCGTGGGCTCCGACGTGCCGCACGCCGCGACGGCAAGTGCGGTCACGACCACGACTGCCATTGCGGTGGTGCTCCACAGCGGCCGGCGTATGCTCATGCGCTCATCCTCCCTCGTTCGTGTCGTGGCCCGCGGGCACCAGAAGCGGCATGGCGCCGGACGTGGCGGTGTGCAAACCTCTTGCTTAGATGCCTGTCCGGTCGCGAGCGGTGCGGGCCGCCGCCGGTTGCCGCGCCGGCCTAGAGCGCGACGCCGGCGACGCCCGCCACGATCAGCGCCGTCGAGCCTGCCTTCACCGCGACCGATCGCGGCGACGTCTCCTCCCCCAGCGCCCCCTTCCACACCAGCGCGAGTCCGGTGCTGTAGAGGACGACGTAGAGCGCCCGCGTGCCGATGAGCGCGCTCACCAGCGAGACGGGCCCCAGCGAGAGCGCCCACAGGGTGAGCAGCAGGCTGCCGTTCGCGATGAGGAGCTCGTTCGCCCCGACGAAGAGCAGCGCCGGGCTGCGTGTGCGGACGAAGCCGGCCACCTCCCGTAGCGGTACCGCCCGGAGGTTGAAGGCCAAGAACACGGCCCCCAGCGCCAGCATCCGGAGCCCGTGCGTATAGAGGACCGGCAGCTCGCTCACGGCCGCCTTCCCCGTGACGTGGGCGGCTCCCGTGAGCAGGCTCGCGAGCATCAGGACGGCGAAACTCCGGTGGAGGAACAGCGTCCGGTATCCCGCGTCGGTCCGCACAGAAAGCGCGACCGCACCGGCCACCGTGGCCCCGATCCCCGCCCACTGCGGCGTCGTGACCACCTCGTCCAGCAACACGACCGCGATGAGCGCCGCGAACACGGGGAACGTCTGATAGACCGGGATCGCCCTCGACACCTCCTGCGTGAACAGCGTCCGGATGAGGAGCTGGCCGCCGAGGCCGAAGAGCACGCCGGACCCGACCGCCCACCCGGCCGCCTGCGGCGTCGCCTCGGGCGGCGTGCCCACGGCGGCGAGCACGCTCAGTCCGACGGCCGTCTGCGAGATACCGATGAGCAGGGGGAGCGTGAGCGGGGAGGTCGCGTAGCGGTGGATGACCGTCTTGTCGAGGATGTTAACGACCGCGGAGATGGCCGCGGCGACCAGCGCGATGGCGATCCAGGACAACGAGGACGCCGAGCTAACCCCGCGCCCGGTGAGAGGCGCGAGGGGGATCGTTCGGAGGGAGGCGGTCGTGTGGGTGGGGCGTCATGGCCGCGCCGGCTGCGCTGCGGGCTCGTCGGCAGGCGCTGGGGCGTCGGGCAGGCGCACGCGCCGGAGCCCAGGCGCCACCGCCGCGACGGTGATCGCCGCGAGCAGCACCAGGCTCGCGCCGCCGGCGAGCGCGTACCGCGCGCCGATGAAGCTCGCGGCCGTGTTCAGGCCCGCGGCGCCCAGCGGCATGACGGCCCACAGCATCGCGTAGAGCCCCATCACACGCCCCCGGAGCGCGTCGGGCACGAACATCTGGAGGACCATGTCGCCGCTCGTCGTGTAGAGGTGGCCCGCATAACCGGCCACCGCCAAGAATCCCAGGGCGAGCAGGTAGGTGGGGCTCAGGGCGAAGGCGATGAGCGAGCCCGCGAAGAGACCGAGACCGCCGACGATCACGCGCCCAGGCCCCAACCCGCGCACCAGGGGCGAGACGGTCAGCAGGCCTAAGATGCCGCCCGCTCCGGCCGCCGAATACATCACCCCCAGACCGCGGGAGTCCACCCCGAAAACGTCGGCGGCGAACACCGGCATCATCAGCATGTAGCCCAGCGCGAAGATGCTGTTGAAGAACGCCAAGCCGATAACCACGCGGAAGACCGGGTTCCGCCGGACGTAGACCGCGCCCTCGATGGCGGTGCGCAGCAAACTTTGCTTGGAGCGTCTGGAGACGTGCGGGAGGCGGATCATCCGCACGAGGGCCGCCATCGTCGCCGCCCCCGCCGCCGAGATGAAGAAACTCGTGCCGGCGCCGGAGGCCGCGATCACGAACCCGGCGACCGCCGGCGCGACGATCCGGTTGAGCTGCCATGCGATCGACACGACCGGGATGGCTTCTGCGAGCATCGACCGGTTGGGCAGCAGACTCGGCAGCAGGGCCTGGCGGCTCGGCTCGTCGAAGGCGAGGACGAAGCCGATCACCACCGCGCCGGCGCCGAGGTGCCAGATCTCGATCGCGCCGGTCGTCGTGAGGACCGCCAGCGTCACCATGACGAGCGCCGCCCCCGTCTGCCCGAGGGTGATGATCAACCGCCGGTCCAACCGGTCCGCCATCGCGCCACCCAGGAGGTTCAGCAGGATGCGCGGCGCCGCCTGGAGCAGGTTGATCATGCCAAGCGTGAGCGGCGACCCCGAGAGGTCGAACGCCAGCCAGCCCAGCGTGACGGCCATCATCTGCTGTCCGCCGACCTGCGCCACCAGGCCGGCCCAGTAGAAACGGAAGTTCCGATGGCGCAGCGGCGAGAACAGCCGGACGAAGTGGGCGGCGATGGCGCCGATGGTCTTCTTCATGGTGGAGCGCAAGCCACGACAGTATAAGTCGCCGGGGCGGCTGCGCTCGCGGGGCGGGCGTCTTGAGGCCGGGCGCGGCGCTAGATGCGCCCCCGCGAGTTGCGGGCGAGGGTCAGGATGAACGCCCGGCGCATCTCGTCCTGGAGCTCCGGGGTGTCGATGAACTCCCTCACGATCTCCTCGGCGAACATCGCGTGCTCCATGTCCACGCCGAAGGGCGCGTGCTCGATCATGAGCTGGACGGCCCGGTCGATGTCCTTGATCCCCAGCTTGGCGTATTCGGCGCGGGCCTCGTCGATCAGCAGCGTGAAGTGCTCGTGGGCGCCGGGGAGCCGTTTGGAGCCCTCGCCCACCAGCGCGCTGCCCAGGGCGACGGCCCAGGGCGACGTCCGCTGGAGCAGGTACCACCAGCCCAGGGCGACGAGCGACTCGGGGCTCAGGTCCTCCATCTCCAGCCCGGCGATCTCCTCGTCGCTCACGCCGAACTCGTTGGAGTGCCACTTGCTCATGGCCGGATGGCTCGGCAGCGGCCCGCCGACGGAGGTCTGCCCGCCCTCGTCCACGAGCTTGCGGAGCTGTTGGCGCCGGACGGCCCTGTCCTGCGCGTTGAGGTAGCGCTCGCCCTCGAAGCGGTGGTTGCCGTCGGCGCCCACGTGGCTCCTGCGCTTGCCCTCCGCGATCTCGTCCTTCGTCTGGGCACCGCGCTTGCGTCCGCGGCCCCAGGGCGAAGCGCCGTCCAGGAACTCGGTGCGGATGCGCTCGAGCTCCTCGATGAACTCCTCGGGTGACGCTGCCCTCGTCTCGCTCTTGCTGGCTGCCATGCGCGTGCCTCCTCTCAAACCCCAGCCGCTTACACTCCTGGCGTGGTCCCGGCCGGGACCTGAAGCGGCGTCGTCCCCGTGGCTGCCGCGTGCAGCGGCAGGACCATCTGGTACTCGATGTCGAGCCGGTTGCGGAAGGCGCGCGCCGCCGTGAGCTGCCGCTCGCGCGTGCAGGCCCAGTGCGCCAGCGTCTCCTCCTCCCACGGTATGTCCTCGCCCACGTCGCCCAGGTAGGCGTCGAAGAAGGCGAGGGCGTCGCCGGAGAGGCCGTAGTGTCGCTCGAGGGCGTCGCGCGCCGCGCCGAGGTGGTCCCGGCCGAGGAGGTCGCCCGCATAGAGGCCAGCGACCCCGTCCAGCCAGGTCCACTCCCAGTAGCGCGACAGGAGCCGCAGGGTGGACGTGGCGAAGTGGGTGCGGGTGAACGTGTCCCAGGCGGCGACCTCGTCCCGGCTCACCCCGAGCGCCTCGCCGAGGCGGAGCCACAGCTCCTCGTACGCCGGGGTCGTCCACCCGACGAGGTCGTTGACGATCTCCCTGCCCTCGATGCAGACCATCTTGCGGAGGATGTGGGTCCTCGTGTCCTCCTCGTTGGTCTTGCAGAAGATGGCGGCCGTGCTGTAGACGAGGTCACTCTCCCAGTAGACGTACTGGTTCTTGACCCAGAGCCCGACGAGCTCGCGGGCGAGCGTCCCCTTGGACAGCTCCTGATAGAAGGGCGGCGGGTCCGGGTACAGGCGTTGGCGCTCGGCGCTCAGGAGCCGCAGGAAGTCCGGCCCGCTGAGCGGCGGCTCCTTGAGGTCCTCGGGCCCGAAGGGGGGATTGTTCATGGTGCGCCTTCTCCCTGCGCTTCCTGGGCTCCCTGCGCTCCGTGCGCTCCGTGCGGCGCAGTGTTCCGTTCTTACCACCACCGCCCGGCGCCGTCAACGCGAGCGCCATGTGCCCTCAACGTGGGCGCCATGTGAAGGTATACTCACGCCCCGTCCGCGCTGCCCGAGGGCGAAGCGTGAGGGCCGCGGACACCATGCACAGCCGAAGCGAGGAGGTCGACACCATGACGGTCAAAGACAAGGTGGTCATCATCACGGGCGGGGCGCAGGGCGTCGGGCGGTACGTGGCCCGGACCTTCGCCGAGGAGGGGGCGAGGATCGCGGTCGCCGACATCGCGCCCATGGACACGATCATCAAGGAGGTCGAGGAGCGCGGCGCGGAGATACTGCCCATCAAGACCGACGTGACCGACGAGGCGTCCGTCAGATCGATGGTGGAGACGGTCTACCGCAGGTGGGGGCGCATCGACGTGCTCATCAACGACGCCGGCATCGTCACGCACTTCGCCGTCGGAGGACCCCGGTGGCCCGGCATCCGGGACATGCCGCGGGAGTTCTTCCAGAAGGTGATCGACACGAACCTCGTCGGCACCTTCCTGTGCACCAAGCACGTGATCCCGTACATGGAGTCGCTCCAGGAGGGCCACATCATCAACTTCGGTCAGGGGAGCCTCACCGAGCGGCCGCTGTCGGTCGAGAGCCCAGGTCACCCGCCGAACGTCGGCTCGTGCATCTACGCCGTCTCCAAGATCGCCATCCGCGCCTTCACGCGGGGCGTCGCCGAGGAGGAGCAGCGGTTCAACATCTGCATCATGAGCATGGGGCCGGGGACCGACGGCTCCGGCGGCCCCTTGATCGGCCCCGGACTCACCCGCGCCGGCATCATCACCGACGATTCCCCCGCGTGGGCGCACGAGGCGGGGCTGAGCAAGCGCGTCGAGACCGTCGGCAACCGCTACGTGCTCGCCGCCGAGGCGGGGATGGAGCTGAGCGGCCACCAGGTCGTCGTGACGGACGGCAAGGTCGTGATCGTGAAGGAGTAGGGCTAGCGCGCCTCCATCGCATCGGCCCCATTCACGCGGACGAGCCCCTCGTCGTCGGGCTCCGGGTTGGCGAAGCGCGGGTCCAGGCCGTTGCCCACGTCCTCGACCGCCTGCCGGAGCTGCTTGCGGGTCATGATCAGCAGCCGGTCGCCCACGCCGAGGTGCTCCCGGCTGCGGTCCGCGATGGCTCCCTGCGTCTCGTTCACCATGCTGTCCTGGGCGAGGTATCCCTTGAGGGAGCCCATGTCGTGGGCGGTCCGCAGCGGGATGCCGCAGATCGTGTCCACCCCCTCGTAGTCCCTGAAGTAGTCGTTCTCGGGGCCGGGAATGGCCAGGGGGTTCAAGACGGCTTCTCTCGATGCGCCCAGGTCGACCTCGGCGCCGTCCGTCTGGGCCAGGGAGACGAAGGCCGCGATGAACCGCTTGCAGTGCTCGTCGTCGACGGGCACGTACCACGACTGGAGCTTCCGGACCACGGGTCCGGCACCCTCGATGGGCGCGGGCTCTCCCGCCACGCGGATCCCCATGAACCCGCCGGGCATGAAGAAATGGCCGTAGGAGGCGAGGTCCTCGCCGTCCGCGCGCCGGAGGAGGGAGCGGCGCCACACCCCCCACTCGGTCACCGCAAGGTCCACGTCCTTATACGGCCGCGCGAGGACCGCGTCCTTCACCTCGGACCACTTGTCCATGTGCAGGAACGTCGAATGGATGGGGTCAAGCGCCCCCTCCAGGTTCTGGAGGTAGTTGGAGTTGATGGGGTAGTAGTCCGTCTTCCGTGACCCATCCTCCCGCACCAACGTCTCGAAGCGCGGGAGCGGCGGCTGCTTCTCCGGCGGGCCCATGTAGGCGAAGATCATCCCGCCCATCTCCCGGCAGGGATACGCCGTGTGACGGATCTTGTCCTTGAAGGAGCTCTCCTCGGGCTCGCCGGGCTGCTGCAAGCACCGCCCCGAGACGTCGTAGAGCCACCCGTGGAAGGGGCAGCGGATCCCGCCGTCCTCGACCCGCCCGTAGGCGAGCGACGTGAGGCGGTGCGAGCAGCGCAGCCCCAGCAGCCCCGGCTGGCCGGAATCGTCGCGGAAGAGCACGAGGTCCTCGCTGAGCACCTTGAGCTGCACCGGCTTCCCCCCGGGCGTGGGGATCTCCTCGG
Source organism: Chloroflexota bacterium (assembly GCA_022561985.1). Classification (GTDB taxonomy): domain Bacteria; phylum Chloroflexota; class Dehalococcoidia; order Lucifugimonadales; family Australimonadaceae; genus JADFRC01. The sequence goes on along the minus strand of JADFQE010000013.1, from coordinate 25,252 downwards.
AGAGCGCCACGGGATGCCAGTACCGCCTGAACACATCGCCCATGGGCGTGCCCGGTCCCGTCTGTGTGATCAGGTCGTTGTCAGCGGTCGCCAGCATCCGCGCACCTCCGTAACTTGCATTCTGCCCCTACTTTAAGCTGTTTGCGCCTCAGGCGCGCTATACTGCCGTGCGAATCCGCGCGCCGGCAAGCGCCCAGCGGTGGGAGGGTCACATCATGAGAGGGAAGCATCTCGGACTCCTGAGCCTCACCGCTGTGGCGATGGCGCTCTCGCTCGCGGCCTGCGGCGGTGACCCCACGGCCACTCCGACGGTCGCGCCCACCGCAACGCCGCCCCCCCAGGCGGCCCCCACGCCCGACGCGGCCGCCCTGTTCGAGGCCGAATGGGCCGCGCTGATCGAGGCCGCGCAGGCGGAGGGTCAGGTCGTCCTGACCTTCGGCGGGTCTGCCGGCCGCAACTTCCGTCCGATCGCCGACGTCTTCCAGGAGAAGTTCGGCGTCGAGACGGTGGTCGCCACCGGCAGCGGCAGCGCGCACGTGAACCGAGTGCTGGCCGAGCAGACGGCCGGCCGGTACCTGGTGGATGCGATGTACGGCGGTGCGACGTCGGTGAACACGCGGATGATCCCGGCGAACGCACTCGACCCCATCGCGGAGCTGTTCATCCACCCGGACGTGCTGGATCAGTCCCTCTGGTTCGGAGGCAGGCACTGGTACGCGGACCCGGGGCAGCAGTACATCTTCGCCTTCGCTGCGGCCCCGGACCCGATGACGCTCGGGATGCGGTACAACACGGACCTCGTCACGCAGGAGGACATCGACGGGTTCAACTCCGTCTTCGACTACCTGGACCCGAAGTGGAAGGGGAAGATCGTCTCGCTCAATCCCACCGCCGGGGGCAGTGGCAACACGTACTACACCGTGTACGTCCACCCGGACATCGGCAGGGAGTGGACGGAGGCGTTCTTCTCGCCGGACCTGGCGGTGACCTTCTCCGACAGCCGTACCTTCATGGTTGATGGGCTCGCCAAGGGCAAGTTCCACATCGCCCTCGGCGGCGCCCTGACGGACCTCGACTCGCTCGCAACCCTCGGCGCGCCGGTCAAGCGGCTCCTCAAGGACTTCAAGGAGGGCGCGGAGCTCAGCGCATCGAGCAGTCTCGACCTCATCACCCGCCCGAAAAACGCGCCGAACCCGAATGCCGCGAAGCTGTGGGTGAACTGGTGGCTCTCGCAGGAGGGTCAGACGCTCATGCACACGCTCGCCGAGATAGAGCCGGAGCCGACGCTCCGCCTGGACGTGGCGGACTGGGGTAAGGTTTCCGAGCCGTTCCGGCGCGTGGAGGGGAAGTCGTACTACTTCTTCGACGCCGACCCCGAGCTCGTTGCGCAGCGTCTGGAGGCGGCCGCATTCACGGCCGACGCCTTCAAAGCATCGCGCTAGCTATGGGGGGCATCGCGCTGGCGGACCGGGCGGAGCGCTCCGGCGCGCGGGACATGTGACGCTGGGCCTTCGACGGGCTCAGGGCAGGCTGTGAACGTCTTGCGCGAAGCGAGGTAGTGGCATGACGACACTCGAATTCGGGGCCTGGGCCGCGCTCAGACCCGTGATCATCGAAGAGCGGCATGGCGGGGTCGCCGCCGAGGCCTACGACGCGGACATCCGCGAGGCCCGGCTGCTGGACGAGCTTGGCTACCAGTACTACTGGATCATCGAGCACCAGGCCTCCTACGTGGGCGCCATCACCACCCCCAGCGTGTTCCTGGCGGCCGTGGCGAGGGAGACGGAGCGGATCCGTATCGGCGCGATGATCTGGGTGCTCCCCTTCCACAACCCCGTCCAGCTCGCAGAGGAGGTGGCGATGCTCGACCACCTCTCCCACGGCCGGGTCGAGTTCGGGACCGGGATCGGCATGGCCGAGCACGAGTTCATCAGGATGGGGCTGGACTTCTACCAGCGCAGGGAGATGGGCGAGGAGGCGCTGGAGATCATCGAGCGGGCCTGGACGTTGCCCGAGGTGACCTACGACGGGCGGTTCTGGAAGTTCAACGAGATGCTGCCCCGGCCGCTGCCCTACCAGAAGCCGCACCCGCCCATCTGGATCGCGGCGCACAGCCTCCGCGCCTTCGAGTGGGCCGCCGAGCAGAACTACGACGTCGCCTCCAACGTCTCGACGGACGACGAGATGGTCGAGAAGTTCACCCACTACCGCAAGGTCTGGGCGGAGTGCGAGTACCCCGGCCCGATGCCCCGGCAGATGCTCGTCCGCCCGGTCCACATCGCGGAGACGGACGCCAAGGCCAGGGAGGAGGCCGAGCGCTACTTGATGGAGTCGATGCGCCTCGGCCGGGAGATGGTCGTCGATACGAGGGTCGGGGTGGGGACCCACCCCCGGGGGAAGGGCAAGGAGAACAACCGGTACAGCAGGGCGAACGCGCGCATCTTCGCGCAGTCTCGGAACTCCTACGACTTCTGGATCGACGAAGGGCTCGCCCTGATCGGGAGTCCCGAGACGGTCGCGCGTCAGATCGCGGAGAAGCAGGCGCGTATCGGCTTCACCGTCTTCGTCGCCAACCACCGCATCGGCATGATGCCGGCCGATCTCGTCGAGCGCTCGATCCGGCTCTTCGCGGAGGAAGTCTTCCCCGCCTTCGAGCGTCCCACTGAGCCGGTGGTGCCCCAGAGCCTCGCCGCCGAGCGCCTGGAGCGCATCGCTGAGATCAAGCCGGTGCCCTAGCCGTTGCGCCCGATCCCCCCTGGAGCAGGTGGTCGTCCACCGCCGGGTGGGGTTGCGATCGCCATACCGCTTGCGTTGCGGGAGCGAAGGTCGTGTTCGACCGATGGGATCTCGCATCCCGACACAGGACCCGGCACAGGAGGAGAGCGATGGCCAGGATCTTGGATGACCTCTCCGTTATCTTGAATCAGAGAGGGACGGGGTGGGCCCTCACGCAGCCGCTGGAGTACCGGGTCGGGTCGAAGGACAGCCCTGAAGTCATCGAGGTCGAGAGCGGCTTCCCCACGGACTTCGCGAGCGTTCCCGGCCCCGCTCGGGCTCTCATGTCGACATGGAAGAAGACGGCCCGCGCCGCCGTCGTGCACGACTATCTCTACACGCCGGCGGGTCGGGAGAGATACGGATACAGCAAGCGCCAGGCAGACCTCGTGTTCCTCGAGGTGCTTGCCGTCGTTGGCCATCGCTTCCGCCTCGGCGCCTGGGCGGCGGTGCGAGCCTTCGGCCGTCCTCGCTGGCCGGGTGGAGGGGAGGGCGGCGTGGCCGGGTCGCGGGTCACACCGCTGACCGTCTCGCAATACGCCTGGGTCTTCTCCCTGGGGTTGCTCCTGACCCTGATCGGGGTCGCTCTCCTCTACGGGGCCACCGTCGCGGCCGGATCTCTGGACTCCGGGACCGTGACCAGCCGGCTGGCGCTTGGTCTGGAGCTCGTCCCGGCGCTCGGTGGAGGGCTCGTCCTGCTGGCGGGCGGCGCGCTATTCCTCCTGGCTGGGGTCCGTGAGGCGACGTCGGCCGCCTTCACTCGCTAGTGCGCGGAGCGATGTTCGCGGAAGGAGCGAGCCCGGAGCCCGCTTCGCCTACCAGGCCATTGGTGCCGAGGGTGGGAGTCGAACCCACACACCGCTTGCGCGGTAGCGGATTTTAAGTCCGCCGCGTCTCCCGTTCCGCCACCTCGGCCCCGTGCGGAGGCCGCAATCGTAGCACCCCGCGTGTGGCCGGTCGCCGCCCCGCGCCGCTGGTATCATGCCCGCATGTCCCAGGCCGCCGACAACCCCGCCGCGTCGCTCCGCGCCCTGCCCAGCGTCGACCGCGTGCTCGCCGAGCCGGCGCTGGCCGCCGCGCTCGAGCGCTACCGGCGCGACCTCGTCGTCGATGCGGTCCGCGACGACCTCGCAACCGCCCGCGAGGCCGCCGCCGGTGGTGGGAGCGTGCCGTCCTCCGACGGCGTCGCGCGCGCCGTCGCCGCGCGGCTGGAGGAGCGGGCGGGGGCGTGGCCGACGCCCGTCATCAACGCCACGGGTGTCATCCTGCACACCAACCTTGGGCGTGCGCCGCTCTCCGAAGCGGCCTCCCGCGCGGTCGCGGCCAGCGCCGAGGGCTATGCCGACCTGGAGATGGACCTCGAGAGCGGCGGGCGCGGGTCGCGCCATGCGGCCATCGCCGACCTGCTGCGTCAGCTCATCGGAGCCGAGGCCGGGATCACGCTCAACAACAACGCCGGCGCCATGCTGCTCGGGCTCGCGGCCGTGGCATCGGGCCGGGAGGTCGTCGTCTCGCGGGGCGAGGCCAGCGAGATCGGCGGCGGCTTCCGCATCCCCGACGTGCTGGCGCAAAGCGGCGCGCGCCTCGTGGAGGTGGGCACCGTCAACCGGACCTACGCCCACGACTACGAGCGCGCCGTCACCCCGGAGACGGGGGCGCTGCTGGTGGTGCACCGCAGCAACTTCCAGGTCGTCGGCTTCACCCACGAGGCCGGGCTCGGCGAGGTCGCCGCCGTCGCGCGCACCCACGGCATCCCGCTGCTGCACGACCTCGGCAGCGGCGCGCTGCTGGACACGGCCGCCTACGGCCTGACGCACGAGACGACGCCCCAGGAGAGCCTCGCGGCGGGGGCGAGCCTCGTCTTCTTCTCCGGCGACAAGCTCCTGGGCGGGCCGCAGGCGGGGATCGTCGTGGGGTCGGCCGCGCTGGTGGACCGGCTCGCCGCGCACCCGCTCGCCCGGGCGCTGCGCGCCGACAAGCTGACGCTGGCCGCGCTCCACGCGACGCTGCTGCACTACGTCCGCGGCGAGGCGGCCGAGGCGCTGCCCGTCTGGCGCATGATCGGCGTGAGCGCCGACGAGCTGGCCGCGCGGGCCGGCGCGCTCGCGAGCTTGATCGGCAAGCGGGCCAGCGTGCAGCCCGGGACCTCGGCCCTCGGCGGCGGGAGCCTCCCCGGCGACGAGCTCGAGACGCGCCTCGTCGTGCTGGACGCGAAGGACGTGCCGGGCGGCGCCGAGGAGCTGACGAGGCGTCTGCGCACGGGCGAGCCGCCCATCGTCGCGCGGATCGAGGACGGCCGCGTGCTGCTGGACCCGCGCACGGTCCCGCCGGGGCGCGACGCCGAGCTCGCCGTCGCCGTCTCCCGCGCATTGGGTTAGAGGCGCAGCTGCCGGAGCCGGGGGACGAAGGCCGCGAATAGCCCGATCGCGACGAGCCCCGCGGTCGCGCCCACCACGAACGCCGTCTCGACGCCGAAGCGGCTGGCGATGGCTCCGGCGGCCACCCCGCCGATCGGTATCATGCCGATCTCCATCATGTAGACGCCGATCACCCGGCCGCGGATCGCATCGGGCGTGATGGTCTGGACGATGGTGTTGTTCGTCGTCATCACCACCATGATGAACGCCTGCTGCACGATGAGCGCAGCCATCGCCTGCCAGAGGACGCTCGCGAGGGCCAGCGCCAGGATGGCGAGCCCCGCGCCCACGACGCCGAAGATCATGATCAGCCCCTTGCGCTCGTAGTTGCCGAAGCGCGCCATGAGGATCGTGCCCGTGAAGCCGCCGATGCCCATGGACATGAGCAGCAGCCCCAGCACGTTCCCTCCGCGGGCGCCCAGGACCTCCGCGGCGTAGACCGGGAGCTGGTTCATCACGAAGGACATCATCGTGAGCGTCATCAGCAGGGTCACCGCCGTGACGATCAGCGTCGTCGGCTCGTGCGCGACGTACCGGAAGCCCTCGCCCATGCTGCGGAGGATCGGCGCGCTCCGGGCCTCCTCGCGGTCGGCCGTCGCGTAGACGGGCCGGAACGGGATCATCAGCGCGAACACGAGGATGTAGAGGAACGCCTGGAGCATGAAGTTCACGCCGGGCCCGAAGGCGACGATGAACGCGCCGCCGACCGCCGGCCCGACGGTCCGCATCAGGTTGAAGGCAACCGAGTTGAGCGCGACCGCGTTCATCAGGCTCGTCTTGGGCACCGAGTTGGCGACGAGCGCCTGGCGCACGGGGTTGTTCGTCGCCCACGCCAGCCCAACCGCCACCGCGAAGACGTACAGGTGCCACGGCTCGGGCTCCCCGAAGAGCAGCAGGGAGGCGAAGCCCACCGCGAGGACGACGAGGACGGCCTGGTCGATCAGCAGTATGAGGCGCCGCTCGAAGCGGTCCGCCAGCACGCCGGTCAGCGGCGAGAGCAGCAGGGGGAGCGTGCGCAGCCCCATGATGATGCCGACCTGGAGCGGGGACCTCGTGAGCTCGTAGGCCAGCCACCCGAGGGTGACCTGCTGGAGCCAGTTGCCGCCGCTGATCAGCAGCGTGCTGGTCCACAGCAGCCGGTAGTTGCGGTAACGGAGCGCCTCGAAGGTCTGGGCCCAGCCGGTCGCCCGGCGGGGCTCCTGGCCCTTTCGGGACTCTGGAGTTGAGCCGGCGGTGGGGTCTGAGCGTTGCATACGCGCCCGCGCGGCGCCCGTGGAGGCGGCGCCCGCGCTTGGGCTGGGAACTCCTGCCGGATGGGGGCGGGCCCAGTCTAGGGGCGTGCTCCGGGGAGAGTCAACGGCGCGCCCGCCGAGCGCCGCGCATTGACCGCCATGCGGTCGCTTGCATAACATGGTTGGCGCGGCCCGCTAGCTCAACCTGGCAGAGCAACTGACTCTTAATCAGTAGGTTGTCGGTTCAATTCCGACGCGGGTCACCAAGCTTTCTCTCTGACCCTTGGGCCTGATCTTGGGCCGTGAGCCGGACCGGCGCGCGGGGGCGTGTGGATGCTCCGGCCGCCCGAGCCTCGCGCCCCACAACGCGCCTGGCCCCGTTCGGCCCGTATGACCCGATGTGCGGCGCGGCGCTGTCGCGCGTGAGTCTTCGCGGTGATGTTCGTTCGTGAAGGAGGGGAAGATGCGCTCTTTGAAGGTGATGGCCGGCCTGCTCGCGTTGCTGCTCGTCGCTGGCGCTTGCGGCTATGGTGAGACGACGGCGGCGACGACGACGACGGAGGAGCCGTCCGTGACGCCCGATTTCGAGGTTGCCGTGGCGCTCAGCGAATGGGCCGTCGGCGCGGAAGCGTCGGTCGGGCGCGGCGAGGTGCGCTTCAACGTCACCAACGGCGGCGGGACGGTCCATCAGCTCGCCATCTACCGGGGCGGGTCCCTGAGCGGCGACTCCATCGACGGCGGGGAGCTGATCGGGAGGACGGGGAACATCCGGGCGGACGGCACCGACGCGCTCCAGGTGTCTCTCGATCCCGGTAGCTACTGGCTGGTGTGCCCCATCAGCGGCCACACGGCGGCGGGCATGAGCGCCGAGCTCACCGTCGGCTCCTAGCCCCCCACGCTCCCTGGCTCGCGCACGGGCTGGCCGAAGCGTGCCGATTGCATGCTTGCACCCCTGCCATTGGGGTGGGCGCCCGCAATCGGCGCGGTCCTGTCCCGGCTACGCTGGGATCTGCGCCGGGACCGATGCGCACTCCCCGGCGTGGAGTGAAACGTGCAGGCAGCATCCCCAGCGTCCTGGTCTCCCGATGAGCCGGCGCCGCCGGCCGGGAGCGGACGGACCGCGCAGCTCCAGGCGCTGTTCCGCATCGCCAGCTTGCTGGGCGCCCCCGGCCGCTTCCGGGACAACGCCCGCAAGATGCTCGAGGTGATGCTCGAGGTCGTCGATGCGGACCGCGCCGTGCTGCGTCTGCCCGAGCCCGGATCGGGCGACCTCGTGACCGTGGCAACGGTCGGGCCGCTCATGCGGACCCATCCACCCGCCGCCGTCACGAGGCGCGGCGGGCCGACGCAGCGCGCGTACCGGGCCAAAGAGGTCGTGGTCGAGAACGACCACCGGCCGGGAGGGCGGACGGGCCGGGTGATCCAGGGGCGCGGCGTGCGCTCCTCCGTCGCGCTGCCGCTGCTCTCCGGGGAGACGGTCTCGGGCGTGCTCGATGTCGGCTCGGCCACGCCCGGCTTCTTCTCCCCGGAACGGGTCGACCTGCTCACCGCGATCGCCGGGGCCCTCGGCGCGCTGATCGAGAACGCGCAGCTCCGCGAGTCCCTCGAGGTCGAGCGGGCCACCCGCACGCGCGTCGACAATTTCGTCTCCATCGCGTCGCACGAGCTGCGGACGCCGATGACCACGCTGATGGGCTACTCCGAGCTGCTGCTGATGGACGAGCCGGGCCCCGAGGTGCGCCGGGAGTGGTTCGGTCTGATCAACGCCGAGAGCAAGCGTCTCACGGAGATACTCGATGAGCTCCTCGACGTCGCGCGCGTCAATTCGGGCATCGTGCGGGTGAACCCGCAGCCCGTCGCGCTGGGCGCGCTGGCCGCCGAGGTGGTCCGCGGCCAGGGGGTGGGCTCGCCGATCCACCGGATCACGGTCGCGCCCGGCAAGAACCTCCCGGTGGTCCTCGCCGACCGGGACAAGGTCCACCAGATCCTCGTCAACCTCGTCGACAACGCCGTCAAATACAGCCCGGCCGGCGGGCGCGTCTCGATCTCGTTCAGGCTGGATGCGCCCAGGGGCCGGGTCGTCACCTCCGTGAGCGACGAGGGGATCGGCATCGCCCCGGCCGACCGCACCCGGCTGTTCGAGATGTTCGAGCGGGTGCGGACGGCGGAGACGGCCAACATCCGCGGGACGGGGGTCGGCCTCCATGTCGTCAGGTCCTTGGTCGAGCTCATGGGCGGGGACATATGGGTCCGCGGCAGGCGCGGCCGCGGATCGACCTTCTCCTTCTCGCTCCCCACCGCCGCGCCGCGTCCCGACGAGGAGCCACCCTTCGCGATCCTGCCGCCGTACGACCGGATCCAGGAGTTCATGGGTGGCCCCTCCGCGATGGGCGCACTGCGCCCGGGCGCCGCGCGCGAGCGCTCTCGGTAGCAGACAGTCCCCACGCGAAATCGTAAGACCGGAGGAACACCCATGAAAGTCGCAGATGTGATGCAACGCCCCGTCTACTCGGCGACGCCGACGACCACCGCCCGTGAGGTCGCCGTCAACCTCCTGATGAGCAGGATCAGCGGCTTCCCCATCGTGGACCATGCCGGTGCGCTCATCGGGATCGTCACCGAGCTTGACCTGATCCGGGCGATCCGCGCGGGCAGGGACCTGGAGGTGACACTCGCCGCCGAGATCATGACGTCCGACGTCATCACCGTCGATGCCGAGGAGGACGTCGAGACGGTCATGGAGACGCTGGACACCGAGCAGATCATCCGCGTCCCCGTGACCTCGGAGGGGCGGCTGGTCGGCGTGGTCGCCCGCGGAGACGTCATCCGGGCGATGCTCACCCCGCGCTTCGTGCTCATGGGCTGAGCGCCGCGCGGCGCCGGATGTGCGCACCGCTCCGGGTGGCGTCCGCAGCCCCACGGCCCCGTCGAGCCCGCTTGTGAAATCCGTCATTTGTGACGGATGGGAACAAAGTGGGGTCCCGCGCCGGTTATGCTTCACGCACGTTCCCGCCGGCGCCTCCGGGCGCCAACGCCCTCCGGGGCGCTCAAGGAGAAGTGCGTATGTCCCTGGCCGACGACGTCTCTCGGCTCAAGCGCGAGCGGAACGCCGTCGTGCTCGCCCACAACTACCAGCTCGGCGAGGTCCAAGACGTCGCCGACTACGTGGGCGACTCGCTCGGCCTCTCCCAGCAGGCCGCCGTGACCACGGCGGACGTCATCGTCTTCTGCGGCGTGCATTTCATGGCCGAGACCGCCGCGGTGCTCTCCCCCGGCAAGAGGGTCCTGATCCCGGACCTCGACGCGGGCTGCTCCCTCGCCGATTCCATCACCGCCGAGCAGCTCCGCGGCTGGAAGGCCGAGCACCCGGACGCGGTCGTCGTCTCCTACGTGAACACCACCGCCGAGGTCAAGGCCGAGAGCGACTACTGCTGCACCTCCGCGAACGCCGTGGCGGTCGTCCAGTCGATCCCGGAGGACCGCGAGGTGCTCTTCCTCCCGGACATGTTCCTCGGGAACCACGTCCGGAAGCTGACGGGACGCAAGAACATGTTGGTCTGGTGGGGCGAGTGCCACGTGCACGCCGCCGTGCGGCCCGCCGACATCCTCCGGGCGCGCGACGAGCACCCCGACGCCGAGTTCATGGTGCACCCCGAATGCGGCTGCACGACACCCGCCATGTACTACGCCGCGACGGAGGACCCCTCCATGCACGGCGCGCACATCCTCTCCACCGGCGGCATGCTCCGGCACGCGAAAGAGTCGGCGGCGAGCGAGTTCGTCGTGGCGACGGAGACCGGCATCCTGCACACGCTGCGCAAGCACAACCCGGCCAAGACCTTCCACCCGGTCGCCGAGTCGATGGTCTGCCGTTTCATGAAGATGATCACCCTGGAGAAGCTCGTCCGCTCGCTGGAGGAGGACGTCTTCGAGGTGACCGTGCCGGAGGAGATCGCCGCGCGGGCGCGCCTGCCGATCGAGCGGATGATCGCGATCGGCTGAGCAGGGCACAGCCCTGCACCCACTCGCCAGCGCAGAGCGAGGCTGACGGAAACCCCCGGTGAGCGCTGGCCGGACCGCTGTCCGCGCGCCTTCGGCCTAGTCCGGCAGGAAGTCCAGCAGCGCCGCGTTCAGCTCGTCCGGGGCCTCGGTCGGGATGAAGTGCCCGCAGTCGAAGACCACCATCTTGGAGCCGGGGATGCCCCGGTGGGTCATCTCGCCCATCTCCAGCGCGTTCGTCTGGTCGTTCCGGCCCCAGACCACCAGCGTCGGCACATCGATGTGGCCGAACCGCCGCACCGTGTTGTAGCGCTCGCGGGTCTCCATGTTGTTCATGTGCGTGAGCACGTTCCGGTAGGCCGCGAGGCGGGCGGGGTTGTCCGTCAGCGCGAAGTTGTAGTCCGCCAGCGCTTCGAGGTCCACGCTCGCGTCCTTCACCGTGTGCTTCAACCCATCGAGGATCTGGTCGCGCTCCGGCGGCTTGAACTCGACCATCGTCTTGAGCTGCCGGGGCATCGCGCCGCCGCTGGCCACCAGCACGAGCTTGTTGAGCCGGTTCGGGCTCTCGTACCCGAACAGCGAGGCGAGCCAGCCGCCCATCGAGTGGCCGACCAGGTTCGTCTTCTCGAGCCCGAGGGCGTCCTGGAACTCGCGGATGAAGTCGACCAGGTAGGCGAAGGAGTACTCCTGGCCGAGCTGCCCCTCGCCCTTGCCCCACGCGGGACAGTCCACCGCCAGCACCCGCAGCTTGGACGAGAGCGGGCCGATGTTCAGGAGCCAGTTGTGGGCCCCTCCCGTGTAGCCGACCCCGTGCACCAGGATCGTGGGGTAGCCCGAGCCCGCCTCGATGTAGCGGGTGGTCCCGTGGTTGAGCTTGACGTAGCGCTCCTCCGCGTTCGGGATCTCGTGCGTGCCGATGGTCACCGTCATGGTGTCTCCTCGCTGGGCAAGCCTGGGCCCTCGCTGCCCGGCCTGGGCCGGAGCGGCGCCATTATCGATGCGGGCTGTCCGCACGGCAAACCGTCACGAGATGGCGTCGAACCCCGTGAGGTGGCGGCCCAGCATGAGCTGGTGCATGTGCTGCGTCCCCTCGTAGGTGGAGACCGTCTCCAGGTTGAGCGCGTGGCGGAGCGGCGAGAAGTCGTCGGTGATGCCGGCGGCGCCCAGGAGGTCGCGGCAGGTGCGCGCGATATCGAGTGCCACCCGCACGTTGCTGTACTTCGCCATGCTGACGTGCGACCAGTGCAGCTTGCCTGCCTCCTTCAGGCGGCCGATCTGGAAGGCCAGGAGCTGCGCCTGCGAGAGCGCGGTCGCCATGTCCGCGAGCTTGGCCTGCACGAGCTGGAAGGACGCGAGGGGCTTGCCGAACTGGTGGCGTGCCTTCGTGTACTCGAGCGTCTGGGAGAGGCAGTCCGAGGCGGCGCCCGTCACCCCCCAGATGATGCCGTAGCGCGCCGTGTTCAGGCACGCCAGCGCCGACCCGAGGCCCTTCGTCCCCGGCAGCAAACACTCCTCCGGGACCACCACACCCTCCAGGCCGATCGTGCTCGTCACGCCCATGCGCATCGAGAGCTTGTTGTCGATGTCGTGGGTGTGCAAGCCCGGGAGCGTCGTGTCCACGATGAAGCCGCGGATCGTACCGTCGAGCTTCGCCCAGACGATGATGACGTGCGCGATGCCCGCGTTGGTGATCCAGTGCTTCGAGCCCGTGATCTCGTAGCCGCCGCTCACCTTGAGTGCGCGCGTCTCCATGCTCGCGGGGTCGCTGCCGTGCTCGGCCTCCGTGAGGGCGAACGCGCCGAGGATGCGCCCCGCGGCCATCTCCGGGAGGTAGCGCGCCCGCTGCTCCTCGGAGCCGTGCAGGTGGATCGCGCCCATCGCCAGGGAGGACTGCACCGAGGTGAAGGAGCGGAACCCGGAGTCGGCGCGCTCGAGCTCCCGGTTGATGAGCCCGTGCGCGATCGGTCCGAGCCCGGCGCAGCCGTAGCCCTCGATCGGCGCGCCGAAGATGCCGAGGGCCGCCATGGGGGGGACCAGGTGCATCGGGAACGTCCCCTCGCGGAAGTGGTCCCTGACGGCCGGGCCGGCCTCGCGCTCGACGAAGCTCCGGACCGCATCGCGGACCTGGCGCTCCTCCTCCGTGAGCTGTGCGTCGAGATCGAGCAGGTCGATGGGCTGGTATGCCATGCGCTCAGCCTAGCCAACCGGAAGCGAACTGGCTAGCGCCATGCGGTCTCCGACGCCCAACGGGCGCGGTGCACGGGCGAAGGCTATCGGCTGTTAGGATGCCGCCAAAGCACCGGGGGGAGAGACGGAGTGTTCCAGACGCTGAGCAGACGGACCGCGTTCCTGTCGGTCCTGGCCGTCCGTGATTTCCGGATCTTCTCGGCGGGCTTGCTGACCACCGTGCTCGGTCGTCAGATACTGGTCGTGACGCAGGCATGGCTGGTCTACGACATGACAGGCTCGCCCCTCGCGCTCGGTGTGGTGGGGGGCGCTCACGCAGTCCCGGGGATCCTCGTCGCGCTCTTCAGCGGAGCCCTCGCCGACCGCTTCGACCCCCGCCGCATCATCCTGGCAGCAGAAGCCGCGTCGGCGTTGCTCCTGCTCGTGCTGGCGACGCTCGTCGCGACGGGCTTGGTGCAGGTATGGCACATCATAGTGGTGGCTTTCCTCACGGGCATCACACAGGCGTTCGATTCACCGGCGCGGCGGTCGATATGGGCGCCGATGGTGCCCCGGGAGAAGTTCCTCTTCGCGATCTCGGTGAACTCGAGCATATGGAACGTGACCCATATCGCCGCACCGGCATTGGCCGGGGCCATCATCGCTTCCGTGGGCAGCCTCGCCAACGACGATCGGGTCGGTGCCGGTGCCGGCTTCTACGTCGCCTTTGCCGGTTTCCTCACCATGGTGATCGCCATGCGGATGGTCAGGGTCGCGCCCGCGCAGCGCTCGCGGGGCGCGACCGTCTTCCATGACATCGTGGACGGGTTCGTGTTCATGCGCCGGAACCGCGTCCATCTCTACCTGTTGGCGCTGTCGCTATCCGCCGGGTACTTCGGCCTTTCCTACATCTACCTCATGCCGGTGTTCGCGGAGGACTATCTGCGCGTTGGCCCCGGCGGCTACGGCGCGCTCCTGTCGATGGCCGGCATCGGCGGCCTGGTGGGCATGATGGGCGTGGCCTCCTTCGGGCAGTATCAGGACCGCCCGTGGCTCATCATCGGCAGCCTCACGCTGGCGGGAAGCACGATGGTCCTCTTCGCGGTCACCACCGCGATGGTGCAGTCCTACGTCCTGGCGATGGCCTTCATGGTCGTGATCGGCGGGTCGTTCGCGGTATTCCAGGTGGCCACCAGCACCGCCATGAACCTGCTGGTGCCCGACGAGTACCGCGGCAGGATCATGGGGTTCCGGGGCATCATGTTCAGCCTGGCACCGCTGGGGAGTCTCCAGGCCGGGGTGATCGCGTCCGTGTCCAGCACCCCCCTCGCCGTCGGCTTCGCCGGGGCCATGCTGGCTGTGATCGGACTGCTCGTCTATGTCGTCAGCCCGGACATCCGTGGGCTCCGCCGGATCGTCACCGAGGCGAACGCGACCTACGCTCAGCGGACCGTCTCGGGCGGCTAGCGTCGGCGGTCAGCGCACCCGGCACCTCGGACCACACCTGGGGACCGAGCAAGCACCCTCAGGCGCCGTGGCACTTCTTGTACTTCTTGCCGCTGCCGCAGGGGCACCGCTCGTTGCGGCCGATCTTGCGGCCCCCCGTCTCCGCCTCGAAGCGGCGTTGCGAGGCCGCTCGCGCCGTGCACGCGGCGCACGTGCAGGCCGGTGGGTGGTCCGAGTACCAGTTCGTCCGCTCGGTGCCTATGACCATGTGCTACCTGCCCACCAACGGCTTGCCAACGCTTGCGATTGTACCGGATGCGCAGGCCACGCCGCCGCTGGCGGCACGCGTCCCGCCAGGCATGCCGCGAGGGGAGGGCCGTCCTCCCCTCGCTTGGCGGCCGCCGCCGGGTGCGCCGGCTCTCCCTAGCCGCGGGTGGGCTCGTCTGCGAGCTCGCGGATGCGCCGCGACTGAAGGCGGATGACGGTCACGATCGTGTAGAGGCCCAGCGCGAACGAGAGCAGGTACGTGGCGACGCCGAGTCGCCGCACCCCCTCGACCCAGGCGCCCCACGACTGCGTGGTCTGGACCAGCCCAGCGTCCCCGTCGGTCACCGCACCCCCCGCGACCGCTGCGAGGACGAACTCGGCGACGACCCCGAAGACGAGCATCATCATCCCCATCATCATCAGCCCGAGCATGGCCTTGGCGGTAGCGGGCATCACGAGGGTCAGCACCCGGCGCCCCGCGGTCTCCTGTATCCCTCCGCCCCCCTCTCGGAAGGCTCCGAGGATGCGAGCGATGGCGAACACGATCGCCGAGAACACGCTGGTGAACCCGATGAACATGACGCCCGTCGTCACATGGCCCAGGGCTGTGGCCGTGGCCACGTCGCCGTCGGAGACCTCCAGCGCCCGGACGATGCCCAGGATGGCTGCGATGGGGAAGGCCATGATGCCCATGAGGAACATCGGGAGCCAGAGGCGCTTGCCCATCCTCTGCGGGAGGTTCAGTCCCAGGTTGTGGTCGCTGACCTCGACGTTGAAGTCGGCGTAGCGCTCACGCGTGGTTGCTTTGGAAGCCATTGCGTTTGCCTTCTTTCTCTCGCTTCTCTTGCTACTTCCCGGTCCGGATGAGCTCTTGGATCCGCCAGAACTGGAACGGCAGGACCTTCGTGCCGATGGTGGCCAGCGCGAGGACGATGCCGGAAAGCATGATGCCGAGGGCAGCCTCACGCAGCGGGCCGAGCCATGCGAACCAGGCCCTGATCGAATCGGGATCGTCGATCCCCGCCACGATCAGGTAGAGGACGAACTGGAGCATCGCCAGCATCAGGCCCATGGCCATCAGCACGACGAAGAGCTTCCCCGTCGCCGGCATGATCGGTGTCTTGATCACCACGCCGAGGGACTCCTGGACCTCTCCACCACCCTGCCGGAGAGAGCCGAGGATGCTGCCGAGCAGGAAGGAGATGCCGGCGAGCAGGAATGCCTCGCCAAGGAACTCGGTGCCCTGAGCAAGCGCGCTGAACGTGAGGAAGTCGGCCGTGTCGCCGTCCGCTCCCGCGGCGGCCTCGATGAACGAGAAGACCAGCCCGGCCAGCACCACCATCACCCCCATGAGCAGCATGGGAGCCCACATGGCGTAGGCCATGCGATGGAGAAGGTAGGGCGGCACCGGCTTTTCCGTGACCGAGATCTTCACGTAGGGGTTATCGGCGCTCGCCGAGGCGACGTCACCCTTGTTCTCGGCGTTGGGTACGAGCTTGGCGAGACCGACCTTCGTACTCTCGATGCGTATCCAGAGTCCGCGGACGACGCCCCAGAGGATCAGAGCGATCCCCAGCTTGACCGTGCCGATACCGGCGGTCGCGACGCCGAATGTCCACGCGGTGAGCGACAGCACCGTCGTGTCGCCGGAACCGTCGTCGGCGATCAAGCTCGCCCTGATGATCGCGCCGATCAGCGCGACCATCGCGACCATGATGCCGGCCGCCGCGAGACCGAGACCGACCTTCGCGTGAGTGGACTTCGGGAGCCAGTCCGCTGTCGTCGGCGGTCTGATGGTGCTCCCCGGTTGGACGATGCCTCTGTGCGTTGCCATTTATCATCTCCTTATGCCCGGGAACGGGCGGCGGCACGGGTCACTTCAACGGATTCGATGCTTGGGTGCGATAACAGGTGCGGTCTTGCACGTTCCGCGCTGAGCAGCCGAGTCTTGTCCGGTCGATGCTTCTCACGGTTCTCATGCTTCCATACGGACGTGCTAGTCGTCTCGGTCCGCGACGCTGCGATAGGCGTCCAGCGCCCGTTTGATCGCCTTCATCTGAGTGACGGCGTCGGCGCCGTCGTAGGAACCGGATATCGGGACCTGAGACCCTCCTCGATCCTCGGTCTCTGTCGGCTTTCGCGCTTTCTTGGACGTCATCGCTTTCCCCCTTTGGGCGGCCAGCCAGGCGCTGGTGCCTCTGACCATTCGATGCGCTCACGGAAGTAGTGGTGCCTGGAGCAGACGCTCATCGTTCGAACAGCTCCTCGGGCATCTCGACGATGCGGCGCCGTGCGTCGCGGCCGGACCGGGGCCAGGAACGGGGTCCGGCGTCCCCACGAAACTCCCTGGTCTGACGGGCACCGGACCAGGGCTGCCTCTGCTACTCTCTCGTCGGCAGAGTGGAGGTGACACCATGCTTCAGTGTGTAGGTTGCGGAAGGATGCGCGGGATGCTTGGCCGTCTCACCTGGCAAGGGTGCGCGGAGTGCGACAGCCCGTTCTGCCCCGATTGTTTCGGGCAGCTCGCAGGCGCTCCGCCGCGGCAGACCGAGCGAGCGTTTCCGGCACGGACCTGTAGCCAGTGCGGCACCGCGATAGCGACGCCAGTCGTCGTCGGTGGCGGGGTCAGCGGTCCAGGGTAGGAGGACTGGCCTCGATATCGGCGCGAGAAGCGGCCGGGCGGATCAAGGAGCGGCCGTCGTCGTCGAGATTCGATATTGAGCCAGACCGTCGATGACGTGACGGTCAAGCCGCGCCCAATAGCGCTCGCCGGACAAGGCCTTGAACCAGACGCGTCTCAGGTCGGATGGCGTTCGGCCCAGCTCGTCGAGTATATCGACCAGGTTTGGAACCTCGCACCACTCGATGATCGATTGACTTTTGGCGACCTCGTGGGGATACACGTAGCCGGCCCGCGAAGCGAGCGGTATCAGGGAGTTCGTCTCCGAGTCCAACTCCAGGCCGAAAGACGTGACCGTGACGTGCTTGGAGCGAGGATTCCTCGCCTCCAAGAAGAGCGTCAGCACGCCGTCGGATCCGTGGAGGTCGTGCAGATAGTCCAGCCTGGCCCGCGGCTTCAGCAGCGGCCGGCCGGCCCACCATCTCAGGAAGAAGAACGCCACGGGAACGGCGACAACCATGAGTCCGGCCCCGATCGCTCCCAGGAACGGGGCCCAATACATCGAGAGGTCGTCGCGGATCCGGCGCAGATCCTCGTATGCCCCCCTCCAGCGGCCCTCGGCAGCCCCGGGCTGGGAGAGGAGGCGGTCGGCCTCGCCGAAGTCCGCGGCCGCGAGAGCGCGCCGGCCGACGGCGTCGAACGCCAGGGCCCGAGCGCGGTACGGCTGCGGGCGACGTGGCTCGAGGCTGATAGCTTCATCGTAGTCCACGATGGCCAGCTCGAACCGCTGGAGTCTCGCGTGGATCAGGCCGCGATTGTAGTAGGCCACCGCAAGGTCCGGCGCGATGAGGAGTGCTTCGTCGTACGCCGCTATCGCCTCGTCGTAACGCGCCAGCCGATGCAGCTCGACTCCGGCATTGTTCTGCACCTCGGCCGCGCTGAGGCCGCCGCAACCCGCGAGCACGATCAGCAACGCCAGCGCCGTTAGCCCGGCGACGCCCCGGAGACCCAGGGCTCCGGCCGGGGCCGACGGACCACCGTTTCTTCCAGCGGCGAGCGTTGGCAAGACCTTGACCTCAGACGGACTGGGCCGGCTCCGTGGTGGAGAATCCGTACCCCATATCGTGCAGGACGTCCTCGAGCGACATCCGGGGCTCGAAGGTGAATAGCGGCGACTCTGGGTCGGACTCTTGCGCCGACTGAAGAGACTCGTCGGTTGCCGGCCAGACCTGGCCGATGCCGGTGAGCACGAGAACCTGCGGCAACCCCTCGTAGGGCGGCGTCAAGCCGACCAGGTAGTCCCCCTCGGGGAACTTCTGCAAGACCCAGCCGATGCGGTCTGCCTGACTCATCGTTCGTCTCCTGCGCACCTATCGGGGTCGGACGGGCGGCTGGCGGCGCTGAGGATGCTGGCGTTGCTCATCGGGTTACACCGGTGTCCGTTTCAATATCCTGATCAGCGCCTCCCGGAACTCCTCGACCGACGACAGTGGACGTTGGAGCTCCGGTGGCAG
This sequence comes from Chloroflexota bacterium, assembly GCA_022561985.1. Classification (GTDB taxonomy): domain Bacteria; phylum Chloroflexota; class Dehalococcoidia; order Lucifugimonadales; family Australimonadaceae; genus JADFRC01. The sequence continues at coordinate 6,816 of JADFQE010000013.1, read as the reverse complement.
ACCCGTGATCGTGGGCTTTCCACCCAACCTCGTCGCTTCCTCCGTCCCGAACAGTCTCGCATGCTCCCGAGCCATCGATCTGACGAGCTCGGCGAAGGTTTGCTCTTGCCGGGCCACTGCCTCACCGAGCCGCTGCTCCGACATCTGCCGCGACTCCTTGTCCCTCAGCGTCAGCCGCCTGCGCTCCAGCGCCTTCTCAACGCGGAGCAGCACGAGATCGAGGCTCAGCGGCTTGGCGATGTAGTCGTCCGCCCCCTTCCGGATCGCCTCCATCGCGGTGTCCACCTCGTCGACCGCCGTGAGCATGATGACGTACGTGTCGGGGTACCGCAGGCGAAGCCGGCTCAGCGCCTCCAGGCCTGACATGCGCGGCATCCTGATATCCATGAGGACGAGGTCGAAGGTCTCCTTCGACGCTGCGTCCAAGGCCTCCTGTCCGTCGGCCGCGGTCGTGGTGGCGTACCCGCCCTTCTCCAGGGCGCGCTGGAGGACGTCGCGCGCGGTTGCTTCGTCATCGACCACGAGGATCTTCCGCCTGATGGAGCTCGTCATCGTGTCCCTCTCGTTCGTTCCATGGCTTCGATCTGCACACCGCGGGGCCGAGCGCAGCGTCAGTCCCTGTCTCCCACCGGCAGCTCGACGACGAAGGTGGTGCCTCGACCCTCCTCGCTGGCCACGCGTATCTCCCCCCCGTGTTCCTGGATGATCCCGTAGCACACGCTCAATCCGAGACCGGTCCCGGCCCCCACTTCCTTCGTCGTGAAGAAGGGGTCGAACACCCTGCCGAGGTTTTCGCTTGGGATCCCAGGCCCATCGTCGGTCACGACGACGTGGAGGGCCTCGCCCACCCGCTTCGTCGTGATCGACAGCACTCCACGGCCATGGGCCGCCGTCATCGCCTGTTCGGCGTTGATGACGAGGTTCAGGAAGACCTGCTGGAGCTGATGGGGGTCGGCGGGTATCTCGGGAAGGTCCGCTGCGAAGTCCTTTCGCAGTTCGATGTTGCTCACCCTGAGCTCGTAGGCCCGGAGCTCCAGCACGTGGTCGAGGGCGTCATTGAGCGACACGAGCGTCGTCTCCGGCTTGTGCTCGCGGGTGAACGACAGGAGGTTCCGGACGATACGGATGGCCCGCTCGTCCTCGGCACGGATCGTCTGCAAGTCACGCTTGAGGGTCTCGTCGAGGTCCCCCTGTAGTGACAGGTCCACGAGGCCGCGGATGTTCCCGAGGGGGTTGTTGATCTCATGAGCGACGCCGGAGATCAGCGTGCCTACGGCGGCAAGCTTCTCGGATTGGATGAGCTGTTGCTGAGTGGATTTCAAGCGCTCCAAGGCTGTCGCCACCTCTTCGCCTCGCAGGCGGGCAGCCTCCCGGAAGCTGGCGCTGGCCAGGAAGGTGCCTATCCCGTCGGCGATGGCCGCCAGAAGCCGCACTCGCTCCGGAGTGAAGTCGTCACTCAGCTCGACGCTAGCCGTTCGCTCGGCGTTCGAGGAAATCGATCAGCGTGGCGTTGAACCCGTCGGGCACCTCGGCATAGGGCCAGTGCCCCACGTCGGGAAACGTGTGTATCTCCACCAGCGGACAGGTCTCACGGAGCCTATCGAGCTGCTCCACGGGGAACAGCCGATCCTGCTCGCCCCAGAGCACGAGCACCGGCGCCGCGATCTCGCCCAAGCGCGGAAGGAGGTACGCGGACTCCACCGGCCCGAGCAGATCCGCGCTCGATCCTACGGCCCGGCGCATGAAATCGGCCGTCACGTGCAGCGTGCGCGACTGGTGGAGCGACCTCAGCAAGTTCGTATCGACATCCCCTGGCGGCACGAACAGGCGGTCGTGGTAGTGCTTGAGCCAGAACCTGCTCGGCCCGAAAACGAGCTTGCCCAGCAGCGGTATCGCGGCGAGCCGTAGCAGCCACGACATCTCCTCGCCGATGCCGCCCGCGTCAACGAGCACGAGGTGACTCACGCGGTCCGGATGATTGAGCGCGAACCGCACCGCCACAAGGCCGCCCAACGAATGGCCCACGACGGCGGCGGTCTCGAGCCCCAGCGTCGCGCAGAGGTCGTCGAGCGCCTTCACGAGCGGCTCGACGGACCCCCGAAGCGAGGCACCAGACGACCGGCCATGGCCGGCAAGGTCCGGCGCGATCACGGTGAAGCGACCCAGCAGCGCTCGGATCGTGGGCTCCCACGTCTCGGACGACGTTCCGAGGCCGTGGAGCAGGAGGAGCGGCGGGCCCGAGCCCACCTTGATAAAAGCGGCGCGCCCGGAGCGCGTCTCGACGAGGTGCGTCCGGGCACCCGGGATACCCAGATAGCCGTGGTGGTCTTCCTCGGTCAAGTCACTCGACCTTCCCCAGCCTGCGATGGGCTGCTGGTCCTGATCCCCGATACTCTTCACACCAGGTCTTCTACGAGGTCTGCAACGGTCAGCCTGGCCAAGGTGCGGTTCCTTGTTACGAGGTGACGAGCTGAGTCCGAAGGTAGCACAGCCGGCGACTGTCGAGGCGACTTGGGAGCCTGGTGGGCCTGACAGGACGATAGCAAGAACTTTTCGCTTGACGTTCAAGCCTCACCGTCGAGCCGCGGTAAGCCTTTCTTTCAGCACCAGAGCGACGACGGATCTCCATCCAGGCATCGAGGTTGACGGCGTTGGCGAGTGAAACTACCATCGCCCTCGCTGAGGATGGGGCGTTGCCTCGCTCCAGGCAGCTCGATCGGGGTATTCAAGCTTGAGCACAACAGACGCTCACGATCCAAGCGTCAGCAAAGTATCGCCATTGCGCTTCGGTATCCTCGGTCTCGGCCGAGCGGGAAGCGCCTTCGTCCGTCCTATCCTCAGCCACCCCGGCACGACCATCACCGCAGCGGCCGACCTGCGGCCCGACACGCGCGAGCGGTTCGCGCAGGACGTGCCTGCGGAGCTCTACGCGAGCCCCGAGGAGCTTTGCAGCAGCGCGAGCGTCGACGTCGTCTACGTCGCGACGCCCACGGAGTTCCACACCGAGCACGTGCTGCTGGCGATGCAGCACGGCAAGCACGTCCTCGTGGCCAAGCCGATGGCCACGACCCTCCGTGACGCCGAGGTCATGCTGGAGGCGGCTGAGCGCGCCGGCGTCACGCTCGTCGAGGCGCACCCGCAGAGCATGGACCCGCCGGTGCTCGGCATGCGCTCGATCGTCGAGCGGGGCGAGCTCGGCAGGCTCCGGATGATCCACAACTGGCAGTACGGCGCATGGCTTTATCAGCCGAGGACGCCCGAAGAGCTCGACACTGCCCTCGGCGGCGGGGCGACGTTCCGCCAAGGCGCCCATCAGTTCGACATCCTGAGGCTGATCGGCGGTGGGCTGGTACGCAGCGTCCGGGCGATGACGGGCGCCTGGGACCCGGAGCGCCCCACGGAGGGAGCGCACGTCGCCTTCCTGGATTTCGAGGATGGAACGGTCGCCACGGCTGTGTTCAACGGCTACGACCACTTCCACTCCTCGGAGCTGACCTTCGGGATAGGCCAAGGGGGATCGGTGGAGGACCATGCCGAGTACGCGGCCTCCCGGAGGGCCCGGCAGGCCTCGGATGCCGGCAAGGACGCGGAGCTCAAGAAGCTCCGTGGCTACGGACAGGAGGAGTCGAGGCCGCGGGAGCGCGCCACGCGCCACCAGCCCTTCTACGGGCTCACCATCGTGAGCTGCGAGGACGGCGACATCAGGCAGTCCGCCGACGGCTTGATCGTGTACGGCAAAGTGGCCAAGATAGACGCGCCTCTGCCGGCGTCGAGAACCGGCCGCGACGGCGTCCTGGATGAGCTTTACGGTGCGGTCGTCCACGGTGAGCCGGCGATCCATGACGGTGAGTGGTCGACCGCGACCCTGGAGCTGACGCTGGCGGTGCTTGAGTCCGGCCGGACCAGGGCCGAGGTTTTCCTGAAGCACCAGGTGCCGCTCAAGCGCGATGTCAGTGCCCTGTTGAGCGGTCAGGGTCGGGCCGAGCTGGCCACCGAGTCAGCGGCTGAGCCGACGTAGCTGAGACGGAGCGCGACCACCGGCGACGGCATGCACCCCTACACTAGGAGGAGAGAGCGCACCGCTCGCGGGTTGTGGGAGTGACGGTTGCACTGCCTGGTGGGCCTGACAGGACAATAGCAAGAACTTTCGAGATCCGCTTCAGTTTAGCCGGTTAAGGCGCGTCTAGCGCCAGCGCACGCCTACGCAGCCCATAGTGGCTATGCGCAGCTTCGCACTGTGGATTCACTCGTGGACCCCGTCGTTGGACGGCGACTGTTACCCTCCATCCCGCCGGTCACCGTGCGGTAAAACGGCGTCGGCCCTCTACGCGCGGAGGCCGGCTTCCATGGGACCAGGCCGGGTGCTTGAACTCGTGGACCGGTGCCAGGTAAACAAGCTACCTCAGGTTCCCATACGGTCATCAACCTGTTCAATCCGCTGCTTCATCATCCTCAGGCAGCTCCCACTGCTTGAGCGGCCGCCCCTCGGCGAGCGCCCGAAGCTCCCGCTGCCATATGCGCCGTAGGAGGATGACCGGCGCATCGGTCCGCCCTAGGCGCTCGGCCGTGCGGTCCGCTATCACACCCTGCCCGCGCTGCGTGGACCCGTCTTCCACTTGGTTGATGGTGTGGACGTCCGCACCTTCGACCGGGATGTCATCCAAATGGAGCTCCCCACTGAAGACCTTCGCAACGAGCTCGTCTACGAACGTCTGGTCCTTTGCGAACTCCTTGCGCCGCTGAACGTAGCGCTCGGCCTTCTCGCCAAAGGGAAACCATTCCAGGTTGAACTGACTGAAGTGGTGGTCATCGATAGGGACTTTCCAGGAGAGGTTGTTCCCTCGACCAGCATTGGAATTACGAGCCTTGCGATAACTCATATTGGGCATGAGCGTGCGCGTTTGAGTTCTTCTCCCGTCCGGCCATACCCTAATCGTGGCGAGACCGGAAGGCGTTTCCTCGGCCTCTATGCGAGGGAGTTGCATGTCTCGCCAACTGCCGTGGGTACGGTGATGGGTGAAAAAGACATGGATGGCGTCGTTCTCGGCCGCGTTGAAGTAGTTATACCCACGCTCCCAATGGGTGACGAGTCGCACTCCGTCTCGCTCGAACGCCGGGTAACGCCGGAATGTGGGGGGAGTGCCCTCGCCCAGGTAGGCGAAGACGAATCCCAGGTACTCCTGCGTCGGGTAACTCTTGATCCGGACCTTCTCGCAGAACGGCTCCGGCTCCCCCGGCTGTTCGGTACACTGACCGTCCGGACCGTACTTCCAGCCATGGTAGCGGCACCGCACGTCGTCGCCCTCCACCCAGCCGATGGACAGCTGGGTGCCCCGGTGTGCACACCGGAAGTCGACCACGTGCGCCGCACCGGACTCTCCTCGATAAAGAGTGAAGTCCTCCCCCAAGATCCGGATGGGCTTGGGCCGTCCGATCGGCAGATCGTCCGAGACATAGACCGGATGCCAAAAGAGACGCATGTAGCGCCCCGCTAAAGTTCCAGGCCCCATATAGGCGAACTCGTTCCATTCTTCCTTCGTGGACGCTGCCCGGGGCTCACTCGATGATGTCTCGTTTGCCATACCGCGACCTCCTACACTATTGTACCTAGAGGGTCCCTACAATCTCGCAGGCGCCTCCACGCGGTTTTCCGTCGTCCCCCTCCACGTTATCCGACCAAGGAAGCCCTCTCCGCCGCCCGTCGGCGTGCCGGTGGGTTTCGGCTCTAGTGTGTTGCGTTATAGGCTGCCTTCGCGTAGTCGAGCGCTTCTGCCCGCTTGGCCACGTAGACCGGGTCGGCGCTGAAGAAGAAGTATTCGCGATTTGGGTCTCTGCGCTGGTACGGGAGTGTCTTGCCAAGGTCGGTCACATCGATCCGTAGCGTCTGCTCCGGGTTCTCCCCGGACAGCGTGTGCATGATCGTCTGTCCCTCCTTCGTGAGGAACCAGTTGACAAACAGCTTCGCCGCATTAGGGTGCGGCCGATTGGTCGGGACCATCATGTTGTTCGAGCTATCCGTGGAGCTTATGACACCAGCTTCTTTTAATTCCTTGACGCACACGTTCGCCACGGTGCACGGGAACTTTTCGACCGGCGCTCCAAGCGTCGCCAGCGCGTCGAGGTCGCGGCCAGCGCCGCCAATCTCGATGCCGAAATGGAACTTACCTTTTGCAATGCCGTCCACGATCTGACGGAAATCCCGGAGGAAGGTAACGTCCAACTCCGGCGAAACGAATCTATCAATCCACTCTTTGCCGATCTCGGGGTGGACATACGATGTGAAGAAGGTTACGGACCCGCCGATGGGAGAGAGTGCCACGATCTTGCCCTTCCACTTCGGGTCCAGGTAGTCGAACACGGAGTTGATGCCATCCAGGTCCTCCTGGGTCACCAAGTTCGTGTTGTACCGCATGTCCTTTATCGGGCCAGTTTCTGCTGACAAAGAGAACACGTACTTTTGTGGCTCGTCCGCGTACCAGTGCTTCCCCCGGAACCAGAGTGACTGATCCGTCACCTCCGGGTGGATGAACAGGTCCGCGATGGGATCAAGCGCATTCGCGGGGACCAGGCGTGCGTTCGCTGAGCCCCCACCCACCCACATGACGTCCACCAGATATTGCCCGGCCTCCCGCTCGGCCAGGATCCGATCTGACTGCGCGCTGCCGCTGCCGGTCGAGACGACGGCTTCGATGCCAAACTTCTCCTGGAAGAACGCGGCCACCGGACGGTAATTCCGTCCCGCCGCGCCGCCAAACACCAAGACCACTTGGCCCTCGTCCTTCGCGGCTGCAATCAGCGCATCCCATTCCGCCTGGA
>JADFQE010000092.1 GCA_022561985.1 Chloroflexota bacterium | reverse complement strand
GCGACAAGGTGGCCGAGCGGCTGGAGCGCCCGCGGCCCATCGGCGCCGCGAAGCCGCTCGTCCCCATCGACCCGGACGAGATCACGCGCCTCATGTCCGCCGATGGCCCGTTCGCGCGCTCCTTCCCGCGCTACGAGGCCAGGATCGAGCAGATCGCGATGGCGCGCGCGGTGGCCGAGGCGCTCGGTGTGCGCGACGGCGATGGGCTCGCGCCGCACCACCTGGTGGTCGAGGGCGGCACCGGCATCGGCAAGTCGGTCGCCTACCTCCTCCCGGCCGTCCTCTTCGCCGCCCGCAACAACGTCCGGGTCATCGTCTCGACCAACACCATCAGCCTCCAGGAGCAGCTCGTCGCCAAGGACATACCCGACCTGCTGGACGTGCTTGAGGGCGTCGACGGCTTCGACCGGCGGGCCTTCCGGTTCGCGCAGATGAAGGGCAAGGCCAACTACCTCTGCCTCCGGCGGTGGGAGGCGGCCGCGAACAGCGATCTGGTGGCGCCCGACGAGGCGCGCGTGCTGGCGAAGACGCTTGCCTGGCTCCAGCAGACGAGGACCGGGGACAGGGCCGAGCTCCGGCTCGTGGGCCGCGACCTCGCCGCCTGGGGCCGCCTGAGCGCGACGGGCTTCGGGACGTGCGCCGGCGCGCGCGAGGGCGCCTGCTTCTACCGGCACGCCCGCGACGTGGCGAGCGCCGCGCACCTCCTCGTCGTGAACCACGCGCTGCTGCTCTCGGACATGGAGGTCGGCGGCTCGGTGCTGCCCGAGGCCGACTACCTGATCGTCGACGAGGGCCACAACCTGGAGGACGAGGCGACCCGCCAGTTCGGGTTCAGGGTCGCGCAGGGCACGCTCGATGAGCTCGTCGAGCGGCTCGGCGCGCTGCTGCACAGCCTCGATAACGTCGTCCGCGTCGGCGCCATCGAGGAGGCGCGCAAAGACGTCGTGCGCCAGCGGGTGCGGGATACGCAGCTGCGGCTCGGCGCCGCCCGCGATGCGTGGGCCGGCCTGAGCGCAGGCCTGTCCGGCTTCGCGGGCGGGGATGGAGGCGGGGCCGACGACGGCGAGCTGCGCGTGACCTCGGCCGTGCGGGCGCAGCCGGCCTGGTCCGAGATCGAGATCGCGTGGGACGGCTTCGAGCGGGCCTCGGACGAGATGGCGAACGACGCCGGCGGTCTGTGGAAGATCCTCGACGAGCTGCCGTCCGACACCGTGCCCGGCCTCGAAGGGCTCAAGGACGGCCTCGCGGAGTGGACGGCGGACCAGGGCGAGGTCCGCTCACGGGTCGCCGGGTTCGTCGCGCACCCCGGCGAGCACACCGTCTACTGGCTCGGCCGCGGGGCGTCGCTTTCCATGAACGCCGCCCCGCTCGAGGTCGGCACGCGGCTGCACGACGACCTGCTCGCGCGCAAGCGCTCCGTCGTCCTCACCAGCGCGACGATGGCGGTGCGCGGCACCTTCGCCCACGTCCGCGAGCGCCTCGGCATCGAGGACGCCGCCGAGCTCTGCCTGGGCTCGCCCTTCGACTACGAGAAGGCCGCGCTCCTCGCGCTGCCCACCGACGTCCCGGAGCCCAACGCACCGGGCTATGGCGAGGCCGTCGCGCACATCATCGCGGAGCTCGCCCGCGCAGCCGGGGGCCGCACGATGGCGCTGTTCACGTCGCACGCCGCCATCCGCGCGGCCTCATCCAGGCTGCGTGGCGCCAAGGGTGGCCTGCGCCCGGCGGGCATCGGCGTGCTGGCGCAGGGGATCGACGGCACGCCGCAGCAGCTCATGGCCCGCTTCCAGCGGCAGCCGCGCGCGGTGCTGCTGGGCACCGCCAGCTTCTGGGAGGGCGTGGATATCACCAACGAGGCGCTGAAGGTGCTCGTGCTGGCGCGCCTCCCGTTCAACGTGCCGACCGAGCCCGTGTTCGCCGCGCGCTCCGAGGGCTACGAGCAGCCCTTCAACGACTACGCCGTCCCCCAGGCCGTGCTGCGCTTCCGCCAGGGCTTCGGCCGGCTCATCAGGAGCAAGGACGACCACGGCGCCGTCGTCGTCCTCGATTCCCGGATCACCTCGAAGCCCTACGGCGCCTCCTTCCTCGCCTCCGTCCCCCCCGCGACGACGCTGCGCGCACCGATGGCCGAGGTCGTCGCCGCGGTGCGCGACTGGCTCTCGCGCCGCGAGCGCGATTGAGGCTCTGAGCGAGGCTATGAGCGAGCGTTTCGTGCTGCCCTTCGACGGCCCCCTGGACCTGCCCACGACGCTGGCCAGCGGCCAGTGCTTCCGGTGGCGCGCGGACGATTCGGGCGCCTGGACGGGCGTCATCGGCAGCAACATCGTCCGCCTCGCCCGCACCCCCGAAGGCGTGGCCATCGAGAGCGCGCCGGCCCCCCCCGCCGAGCTCGCCGAGCGCATGGCGGCCTACCTGCGCCTGGATGATGACCTGCCCGCGATCCAGGCCCGCATCGGCTCAGACGAGCGCATCCGTGAGGGCATCGATCGCTACCCCGGCATGCGGATCATGCGCCAGGAGCCCTGGGAGACCCTAGCCGCCTTCATCCTGTCGTCGACCTCGAACATCCCCCGCATCGCCCGCACCGTAGAGCTGATCGCCGAAACCTTCGGCGACCCGCTGAGCCTCGATGGCACCACCCGCAAGACCTTCCCGGCGCCCGAAACGTTGGCCGAGGCCGGCGAGGCACGGCTGCGGGCGCTCGGCTGCGGCTTCCGGGCGCCGTACCTCGCGCAGGCCGCGGCGGCGGTCGCCGACGGCACGCTGCCGCTCGACGGGCTGCGCGGCGCGTCGTACGCCGACGTCCTCGCGGCGCTGACGGCGCTCCACGGGGTGGGCGACAAGATCGCCGACTGCGCCATGCTGTTCTCGCTGGAGCGCATGGAGGCCTTCCCGGCCGACCGCTGGATACGCCGCGCGCTGGTGGACTGGTACGGCCTGCCGGCGAACGTCAGCTACGACGGCACGCGGGCCTGGGCGCAGGACCGCTTCGGCTCCGACGCCGGCTACGCGAACCAGTACCTGTTCTGGAACGTGCGCGAGGCGAGCCGGAAGCGGGTAGCTTGACTGCGGCGTGCGATATGATTGCCGCTGAGGATCCCGTGCATCGCCGCGAGCCAGCATCCATGAACCAGCCAGAGCGTTTGGCCGACCTCCACCTCCACCTTTACGGCTCCATCGGCCCGGCCGACTGGCTCGAGCATGTCAAGGACCGTGAGATCGACTGGGAGTCGTACGAGTCGGCGTTCCTCGAGGCCTACGGAGTGGCGCCGCCGATACGGGACGTGCTGGACCGGTACCGCGCCGGAGATTCGGGCGCCGCCGAGGAGTTCAGACGGCTCTTCGTGTTCGGGGACGACGACGCGGGGAATTTCGATCGCTTTCAGGCGAAGTGCAACCTGCTCATCGAGGGCAGCCGTATCGGCGAGGACCAGGCTCGGGGCTCATATGGGCAGGTGTCGATTGACGAGGTAACCAACGTCGCCCACGCGGTCATCCGGAGCCAGCAGGCGCAGGGCATCGCCTACGCGGAGCAGCGGATGCAGGTGCCGGACGGTGCGTGGATCCTGCTGGACGCGCTCTTGAACGCCTACGCGGAGTACGAGGACTCGACGTTCCAGCCGCGGATGGTGGTGAGCCTGCCCCGCGACGACCCCTGGCGTTACTGGGAGGTCGCGCGGGCGCTCGCGCTCGGGCCGAGCGGGCATCTGGTCACGGGCATCGACTTCAGCTACCACGAGGAGGGGTACCCCCCGAAGGACAAGAAACCGTTCTTCGATGAGGTCCTTCGTTTCAACGAGCAGCATCCAGAGCGGGCGCTCGCCATCCTCTACCACGTCGGGGAGAGCTTCGGGGACAAGTCGCTCGAAAGCGCGGTGCGGTGGGTCCACGAGTCGGCAGAGCTCGGCGCCCACCGGCTGGGCCACGCTATCGCCCTCGGTGTCGACCCGGAGGCGTACGGCCCGCACACGCGGACCGAGTGCGTCGACGAGCGCATCGACCAGCTGACCTACGACCTGGCGCATGCTGAAGGCCTGCTCCGGCACGGACTTGAGGTCGACCGGGAAAGCGCGATGGAAGAGCTGGGCCGACTGCGGAGCCATCCGCCCGACGAGAAGCTTATGGTGGAGTACGACCACAGCCGGCTGGCCGATGTCCGGCGCCGCCAGGACTACGCGATGGAGCAGGTACGGGCGCTTGGTGCCGTCGTCGAGGTATGCCCGACGTCCAACCGGCGCATCGGCGGGATCTCGGAGCCCGCGCATCACCCCGTGCACCGGTTCCTAGACCACGGCGTAGCGTTCGTCGTAGCCAGCGACGACCCGGGGATCTTTGGGACGACGCTGCGGGACGAGCTCCGCTGGGTCGTCGATGCGGCCGGCCTGGAGCCCGATGCCGCCCACGAGCTGGCGGATCGAGCATGGCGCTACCGCAGCGAAGTTCTAACCGGCCGTGAGGAGGCGTAGGTGATGGCGGACATCGACTTCGCAGGCAAGGTGGCGGTGGTGACGGGCGCGAGCCGGGGCATCGGGCGCGTGATCGCGCTCGGGCTGGCCAGGCGCGGCGCGGCGGTGGTCGGCACCGCGCGACGGCTCGACTTCTCGCCGGGCGTCGGCGGCACGCTCGAGGAGACCTTCGCGATGATCGAGGCGGCCGGCGGCACCGGCCTGGCGGTGGCCGGCAGCATCACCGACGCCGCCGGCGTGCGCTCGGTCCTCGCCCAGGCCAAGGACGCGTTCGGGCGCATCGACATCCTCGTGAACAACGCGGGCATGCACCCCGGCGTCTCGGTGACCGAGATGACCGACGGTCAGTGGAACGACCTGATCGCGGTCAACCTCACCGCCCCGTTCCTCCTGATACGCGAGGTCGTGCCGATCATGAGGGAGCAGGGCTCCGGCAACATCTTGAACGTGTCGTCGGGGGCGGGCTCCAGGAGCCCGCGCGCCGATAACACCGGGTACGGGGCGACCAAGGCGGCCCTGGACCGGATGTCGTTCAACCTCGCCCACGAGCTGAAGGACGACGGCATCGCCGTGAACGCGTGGCTGCCCGGCATCCTGGCGACCGACATGAACGCGGGCCGCCAGGCAGGCGAGCCGGTGGGCCTCGCCGAGGAGTCGGTGATGTGGGCCGTCGCGCAGACGCCCGCGACCTTCACGGGGCGCATCGTCCGGCGCGAGGAGTTCGGGCAGACGTGGGGGCCGGGCGCCCCGGAGGCGTAGGCATGGCGGAGGTCGACCTCACCGGCAAGGTAGCGATCGTGACGGGAGCGAGCCGCGGCATCGGCCGCGCGATCGCGCTGGGACTCGCGCGGGCCGGCGCGGCCGTGGTGGGCACGGCGCGCCAGCTCGACTCCTCCCCAGGCACCGGCGGGACGCTCGCGGAGACGGTCGCGCTGATCGCGGCTGCGGGCGGCACGGGCCTCGCGGTGCCGGCCGACATCACCGACCCGGAGGGCGCAAGCGCGCTCGCGGGCCGCGCGAAGGCGGAGCTCGGGCGGATCGACATCCTCATCAACAACGCGGGTGTGTTCCCGCGCGGGGCGGTCGCTGACTTCGCGCCGGAGGAGTGGCTGGCGATGATCGCCGTCAACGTCAACGCGCCCTTCTTCATGGCTCACGCCGTGCTGCCGGCGATGATCGAGCAGGGGAGCGGCAACATACTCAACGTGAGCTCGGGCGCCGCCCAGCGCACCATCAAGGCGCGCGTCGGCTACTCGACCTCCAAGGCCGCGCTCGAACGCTTCTCGATCGGCCTGGCGGAGGAGGTCCGCGAGCAGGGCATCGCCGTGAACGCGTGGACGCCCGGCCTCGTGGCGACGGACATGAACGACCGCAACGAGCGCGGCGCGCCACCGGAGGCCGTCGTTGAGTCGGCGGTTTGGCTCGCGGCACAGGACACGTCGTTCACCGGGAACGTCGTGGCCCGCGAGGAGTTCGGGGTGAGCTGGGGGGAGCGCTAAGGCTCGGTGTGCTGGCAGCGTCATGCCGACGTTGCAACGTCGCTAGGTTCGCGGATAGCCTTCGCTTCAGCATGCCTCGGATCGTCGGCGACTGGACGTTAGACAAGCTCAAGATCATTGAGCAGTATCTGCCCGCCTACCTGACCGCGACGTATAAGGCCAGCGAGCGGGTCTACATAGACGCGTTCGCTGGCCCCGGACGGAACGAGATCAAGGGGTCCGGCAACATCGTCAATGGCTCCCCGCTCATCGCGTTGAATGCGCGCAGTGCCGCTGGCAAGGTGTTCGACAGGCTCTATTTCATAGAGTTGGACAAGACGGACGCTGATGAGTTGGAGACATCGCTCGTGGGCAGGGACCCGCATAGGAGAGCGGAGGTTATACGGGGAGACGTCAACACCGAGCTACCTCGCCTCCTGGGACGAATCTCGCCGCGGTCGCCGACGTTCGTCTTTCTGGACCCGGAGGGGATCGACCCGGAATGGGAAACCATCGAGGCTCTGGCGGCATCGCAGACCGAGCTGCTCATCAACTTTCCGCTTGGGATGGCAATCAACCGCAATCCGGACAGTGCGAAGGTGACGAAGTATTTCGGAACGGAGGCCTGGCGCCCGCTTTGGGAAGCTGGGTCCCTACGAGCGTCTCGGTTGCTCGCGCTATACAAAGAGAGGCTCTCGGACCTGGGGTACGTACATCAGGTAGAGGATTCACGGCTCGTAAAGGCTGAGGGAAATCGGAGACTCTATTACCTCATCTTCGTAAGCAAGGTTCCCGTAGCACAGCGGATCATGAGGTCTGTGTTCAAACAGCCAGACGCGGCAGGCCAACCGCGGATGAACCTGTTTCCCGAAGGTCAGTAGGCGGCATCTCGTCCCACTGCGTCCCATCCAGTAGGCGCCCCGCCGCCTTCTTGCCGACGCGCACGCCCAACTCGTTGTGGGCTCCCCACTGTTTGAAGAAGAACGGTACGCTCGCGTCGACGCACTGGTCGCGGATCGAGCGGAACCACTCCGGATTCGCGCGACGGGCCTTTGGCCCGCTCTCTCCCCCTGCGATCACCCAGCTGATGCCGTTCAGGTCGAGTTGAAGCTTCGCGAGCAGAGGCTCGCAGGACAAGAAGCGCACGGACGCTGGAATCTCGCGCAACGTGCTGATGCGTTTCGTCCACCATTGGTTCTCGACCGAGACGCCCAGCCAGATATTGCCGGGCCACGGCAGCGTAGCGGCCAGCTCCAGCGCGCGCTCAGGGCGCTTCGTCAGGATCTGGAATGTATGCCAACTGGCCGCGTCCATAGTTCGGAAGATGGACTCGATGTAGTGTGTCGGCACGTCTTCGTGGAACAGGTCGGACATGGAATTGACGAATATCAGGCGCGGCCGCTTCCATTCGAGCGGCTGCCCAAGACGTTCGGGACGGAGCTGCACGTCGAACCCATGCTCGTAGGGGTGTCCGGGAACCCCCTCGAAGCGGTGAGCGAACGTCTCGGCGTAACAGTGAGTGCATCCAGGCGAAACCTTGGTGCAGCCCGTCACCGGGTTCCACGTCGCTTCGGTCCATTCGATATGCGAGTGGTCACTCATGGCGGCAAGAGTATACCGACGCACGCACTCCTGCACCCGGCCATTGGCGCAGCCGGGCCCCGTAGGGGCGCACGTCGTGCGCCCTGCTTGGTCTACGCGCGCGTGACGTGCTCGATGCTCGCATCGACGAGGCTCTTGAGCCGGCGTCCATCCGCCAAGATGCGCTTCGGGAGCACGGCATACTCCTTCTTGATATGCCCGTTCGGGAAGTACCTCAGGGGCTCCACGTCTTCCTCCTTGAACAGCGCCGTGAGCGTTTCTGGCGGGAGCCGGAGGGCGATGCCGAACCTCCCGCTTGAGATGAAGATAGCTCCGTTCACGTAGCCGGCGGTGGCGCCGAAGAGGCTCTTGAGCTTCAGCGCATGGGTGGCGGCGAGCGCTGGCCGCACCTGCTCGAGTAGCTCCGTCAGGCTGTCGAGATGCTCGCTCATCGAGGGCTGCCTTAGGGCACCGTCAGCACGAACTTGCCGAAGTGCTCGGCGCGCTCCATCTCCTCGTGCGCCTGCGCGGCTTCGGCGAGCGGGCGCGTGCGGTGGACGACGCTCCGGATGCGGCCGTCGCCCGCCGCCTCGACGATCTGGCGCAGCTCCGCGTTGCTGCCCATGAACACGCCGAAGAGGCGCGCCTGCTTCGTGAAGAGCTGGCCCAGGTGGATCTGCGCGCGAACCCCGGTCGTGACGCCGCAGACGCCGTAGCGCCCTCCCCGCGCGAGGGAGCCGTACGCGGCCTCGAACAGCAGCGCGCCGGTGCCGTCCACGACCAGGTCGACGCCGCGCCCGCCGGTGATCTCCTTGACACGCTCGGCGACGTCCTCCGTGGCGTAGTTGATCGCGTGGTCGGCGCCGAGCTCGAGCGCCTGGCGCACCTTGTCAGGAGTGCTCGTGACGGCGATGCACGTCGCTCCAACGACGCCCTTGACGACTTGGACCGCGGCCGTGCCCACGCCGCTGGAGGCCGAGAGCACCATCGCGGTTTCCGCCGGCTGAAGTCTGCCCTCGCGGACGACGATCGCCCAGGCCGGAAGGAAGACCGTCGGTAGCGCGGCGGCCTGCTCGTAGTCCAGAGCGCCGGGGATGGGCACGGCGTTGGCGGCGGGCACCGCGACGAGCTCGGCGTCGGAGCCCTGAGCGTGCGTGCCGAGCATCCGGGGTGCCGGGTCCATCGCGAGCAGCGGGTTGACGACGACCCGCTGCCCCACATCGAGCCCGGTGACGCCGGGGCCGAGCGCCACGACCTCGCCCGCGCCGTCGCCGCCGAGGATGCGCGGCATCTCGGCATCGGGCACCGCGGAGCCGCGCTGGCCGGCGCGCGTGTAGAGGTCGAGCCGGTTGAGCGACGCGGCGCGGACGCGGATGAGCACCTCGCCCGGCCCGGCGGTTGGCTCGGGCATATCGCCGTATTCGACGACCGACGGGCCGCCGTGGCCGCGGATGAAGGCCGCCTTCACGACGCGCGCTCCTGCGCGAGCCACCCGAGCGCGCCGCGCCGCGAGCGCACGCTGCCTGAGCGTGCGGCCGCCCGCAGTCCGCGCAGCAGGCGGCCGA
>JADFQE010000091.1 GCA_022561985.1 Chloroflexota bacterium | reverse complement strand
ACGACGAGCCGGTAGCCGCCCGGTGCGAGGCCTGCGTGGCGCGCCACCCCCGGCGCGACCTCGAAGCAGTGCGCGGCGGCGGCGGCCTCCTCGGCGGTCGCGTCGGCGAGGGCCTCCACGTGGGCGTAGGGGATCAGCAGCAGGTGCACCGGCGCCTTTGGATTGATGTCGCGGATGGCGAAGGCAGTGGCGTCGTCGAACACCTTCTCGGACGGGACCTCGCCCCGGCCGATCCGGCAGAAGATGCACTCCTCGCTCGCTGCCATGCCGGCGCCCCGGGGCTAGCTGGAGCCGCCCACCGCCAGGCAGGTCACGGTGCGCTGGATGCCGTCGATCGTGTGCACGCTGCCGGTGACGGCGTCGCCCACGGAGCCTAAGTCGTCGGCCTCGATGATGGCGATGACGTCGTAGGGCCCCGTGACGACGTCCACGGAGGTGACGGCGTCGACCGCGCGGAGCGCGGATACGACACCCTTCGTCTTGCCCACCGCGGTCTCAATCAGCACGAATGCTTTCGTCTTTGCCATGAGTTGCTCCCCCCCTCCGGCTGCGCTGCTGGCGACGGTCTGGTCACTGCGCCGGATGATATGCGCGGCTCACGGGAGCGTCAAACAGGAGCGTCAAACAGGAGCGTCGAACGCCGGCTCATGGGGCGTCGGAGCCGGGGGGTGGTGGTGGGGGGGGCAGGAGCTAGTCGCGCTGTTCCCCGTCGAAGAACCCGTCACCGAACCCGCCGGTGCCCGCCGGTGTGACCGTGATCGACGTCGCGACCACCGTTCCGTCGGCCGCTCGCTCGCTCGCCACGGTGACCTGCATGCCTGCTTCGAGGTCCGCCAGCGTGCCGTCGACGAAGATCTGGATGGTGGTCTCCGGCCCCACGGCTGCCTGGAGCGGCCCCCGTGACGTGTTGATGGTCAGCGTATCGCCGTCGATGGTTTCGATGGTGCCGAAGAGGCCGTCGCCGCCGCCGAAGCGACGGCCGCCGGTGCCGCCGAATCGGCCCCCGAACTGCTCCCGCAGATCCGCGAACGCGTCCGGATCGAACTCGCCAGACCCGAACTGCTGACGGAGCTGGTCCAGGTCCAACGAGCCGTTCCCGTCTGCGGGTTGGAGGACGGCCGTCGAGGCCGGTCCGGCCTCGGCGTTCGCCTGGGCCTTGCCCAGGGCGATGCCGCCCGCGAATGCTCCGCTGGCACCTGCCGCCAGCGCCACGATCCCCGCAACCACCAACAGCACTGCCTTCGTGCTCATCCGTCTCTCCTCAAGCGTGTGACTCTCTACTCGTGGCGCAGCGCGTCGATGGGGTGCAGCGCGGCGGCCCGCATGGCTGGGTAGATCCCGAAGAAGAGGCCGATGGCTGCCGAGACCACCAGCGCGAGCACGGCGATGTCGCCGCTGGCGACCGTCTGGAAGCTCTGGCCCCCGAGGCTGCGGCCGTCCAGCAGGCGCGAGAGGCCGAGGCCGGTCACGACGCCGACCATCCCTCCGCCGAGGCTCAGGAGCGTCGCCTCGAACACGAACTGGAGCAGGATGTCCTTGCGCTTGGCGCCCATGGCCTTGCGTATCCCGATCTCCCTCGTGCGCTCGGTGACCGAGACCAGCATGATGTTCATGATGCCGATGCCGCCCACGAGCAGCGAGATGCTGGCGATGGCGCCGAGGAAGACAACGAAGGTGTTGGTGGTCTCCTCGAGCGCTTCGATGGTTTCCTGCTGGCTGTTGATGGTGAAGTCGTCCTCGTCGATGATCCGGTGCCGCAGCCGCAGGACCGTCGAGACCTCCGCAACGGCGGCGTCCATCGCGCCTGCGTCTCTCACCTGGACGCTGATGGTCTGGACCGCGACGCCGCCCTGGGGCGTGCGCTGTGCGCCGAGCCGGTAGTACGCCGTGGTGATGGGGACGAGCACCTGGTCGTCGAAGCTGCCGAAGGCGCCCCCACCCTGGCTCTCCAGCACGCCGATGACCTTGAACCGGCGGCCGCTGATGCGGACGGACTGGCCGACGGGGTCCCGGAAGCCGAACAGCGTCTCCGAGACGCTGGAGCCGAGCACGACGACCTCCGAGCGGTTGTCGACGTGACCGCGGGCGATGAAGTCGCCGCTGCCCACCGCGACGTTGCGCACGGACGTGTAGGAGGGCGTGACGCCGATGACCTGCGTGAAGGTGTTGTTCCTGCCCGCCACGACCTGGCCGGAGCTGCGCAGCTCCGGGGCGACCGCCGCGACCGACGGCGCGAATATGGGGTCCAGCAGCGCGTTCGCGTCCTCGAGGGTGAGGGTGGACGCGCTGCCCTGGCCCAGGAACACGTTGCCTTGGCTCGCGGCCCCCGGCTGCACGAACAGCAGGTTCGTGCCGAGGGCGGAGATCCGGTCGGTGATGGCCTGTTGGGCGCCCCGGCCGATGGACATGAGCGAGATGACCGCGGCGACGCCGATGACGATGCCCAGGAGCGTGAGCCCCGCGCGGAGCTTGTTCGCCCCCATGGACATGAGCGCGGTACGGAGTGTCGTGGCGATGCTCATCCGGCCCCCCCGTGCCCGCCCGCGCCGGCCGGGACCGCGCGGCGCTGGTCCCTGACCGGGGCATCGTCCACGATGACCCCGTCACGCACGGAGATCGCCCGCCGTGTGTGTGCGACGATCTCGGGCTCGTGGGTCACGATCACGACGGTGATGCCCTCGTCGTTGAGCCGTTGGAGGATGGCGATGATCTCGACGCTCGAGCGCGAATCCAGGTTCCCGGTGGGCTCGTCGGCCAGGAGGATGGAGGGGTTCTTCACGAGTGCGCGGGCGATGCCGACGCGCTGCTGCTCGCCGCCGGAGAGCTCCGTAGGCCGGTGGCCGGCGCGGGGCCCGAGCCCCACGCGCTCCAGCGCTTCGAGCGACCGGCGGCGGGAGTCGTGGCCGTTGCCGTAGAGCAGCGGCATCTCGACGTTGGCGAGCGCGCTCAAGCGGGGCAGCAGGTTGTAGGTCTGGAAGACGAAGCCGATCTTCTGGTTGCGGATCTCGGCCAGCCTCCCCTCCCCTAGGCTGCCGACGTCCTCTCCCTCAAGGACGTACCGCCCCGACGTGGGGACGTCCAGGCAGCCGATGATGTTCATGATGGTGGACTTGCCCGAGCCGGACGGGCCCACGATGGCGACCATCTCGCCCTGGGCAACAGACAGGGTCACGCCTTGGAGGGCGGCGACGTCCACGCTGCCCATGCGGTAGACCTTGGTGACGTCGACGAGCTCGATCGTCGCGGCGCTAGTGGTCATCGCCGCCGCCGCCACCCGTGCGTCCGCCGCTGCCGCCACCCCCGCGTCCGCCCCCGCCCTGGAACCGGCCGCCGCCGCCGCCGAAGCTGCCGAACTGGCGGAAGGCCTGGCGGAAGTCGAGCTGCTGCGTGGAAGCGCCCGCACCCTGGAGCACGACGCGCTCGCCTTCGGTGAGGCCCTCGCGGACGGCGACCCAGAACTCGTCGTTGTTGCCGAGGACGACCGCCCGCTCCTCGATGCCGCCCCCTTCGCCGACGACCTGGACGATGGGGGCGTCGAAGGAGCCGAGGATGGCCTGGAGCGGCACCAGCGCGACGTTGGGCTCCCGGGCGATGACGATGTCCGCCGTCGCGCTCAAGCCCTCGCGGAGTCCCGCGCCGCGCGGGACCTCGAGCCGGATGCGGATCGGGTAGCTCACGACGCCCTGCTGGTTCACGCCCACGGCGGCGATCGACGAGACGGTCGCCGGCAGCAGCCGTCCCGGCAGCGCGTCCATCGTCACCTCGGCGGCCGCGCCGACCTGCACGAAGAGCACGTCGATCTCGTCGACGACGCCGTCCAGCTCGACGATGGTGGGGTCCACGATCTCCACGATGGGCGTGGTGCGGTTGACGGTATCCCCGACCGCGACGCCCACGAAGGTGGTCAGACCGGCCATGGGCGCACGGAGCGTCGAGTTCTCGAGCCGCAGGATTTCCAGCTCCAGCGCGAGGCGCGCCGTCTCCACCTGCGCCTGGAGGAGATCGAGCGCGAGCGGCGCCCCCGCCAGCAGCGCGGCCAGCGCGGCCTCGGCGCCGGCGAGCTTCGCCTGCGCCACGCTCAGCTCCGTGGCCGCGACGGCGACCTCCAGGGGGTCGGCGCCCGCGAGCACGTCGGCGAGCGCGTCCTCGGCGTCGGCCAGGCCGTCGGAAGCCTTCGTCACCGCGGCCCCCGCCGAGGCCACGGCCTTCGATGCGTTCGTCTGCGCCGCCTCCCAGGCAAGCTCGGCGCCCCGATACTCATCTGCGGCCGCGTCCATCTGACCGCGCACGCACGCGCTCTGGGGCGGCACCGTCACGCCGTCGCAGGACGCTATGATCTCGCCGGGGAAGAACGCCAGCACGTAGTAGACGGCGCGCTCGTTCCACCGGGTGGCGGGGTCGTCCGGCGTCGGCTCGTTCGACGGGTCCGCGATATCGCCGACGTACGCGGGGTCGAAGATCGACGCGAGGTCGGCCTCCCACAGGTCCAGGAGCGCGCTGGGGTCCAGGCCGAGCTCGTCTGCGGAGAGCGCGATGCCCAGCCACCGGTCGAAGACGTTGCGGTATCCCTCCGTGGCGTCCGCCAGGCCATCTCCGGCCGCCTCGACGTCGTCGGCCCCCTCCTTGGTCGTCACGGAGAGGGCGGACCCGGCGTTGGCCAGTGCCGTGGCCGCGGCGTCCGCATCGAGCCGCGCCCGCGCGATGTCCTCGGCCGTCGGGCCGCCGCTGGCCGTTGCCGCGGCGTCCTCCGCGTCGCGGAGCGCGATCGTCGCGGCCGCAACGGAGGCTTCCGCCATCGCGCGCTCGAGCGCCGTGTAGCCTGCGGATGCCGCGGCAAGCGCCCCCTCGGCGGCCGCGAGCGCGATCCTCGCCTCGTCCACCGCGAGGCCCAGCGCGCCGACCGTCGCCGCGTCCAGGGTCACGAGCGCCTGTCCCTCCTCCACCGCTTCGCCCTCGCCGACCAGTACCTCCGCGATGGTCCCCTGGGAGCCGAAGGAGAGGACCACCCGGTTCGGGTAGAACAGGCTCCCGTTGGTGGAGACCAGATTGATGAGGTCCCCCAGCTGCACCGGTATGACCTGCTGGTCCTCGCTCAGCGCGTCGCCGTCGTCTTGGATGACGGATGCGTACACCCCGTACCCAGCTCCACCGAGGACGATGGCGCCGATCGCGACGAGCTGCCAGAGCTTGATGGTCTTCAACATGTGTGCTCCCCCTGTGCGTGGCGGCCGAGGGCCGCAGCGATGCGGCGCAGACCCCAACCTTATTCAAGAACGTACGTCCGGGGCAAACGTCAGGGTCCCCCGGATCCTTGAGCGGCGCGCCGCTACGGCAGCTCCAGCGTCACGAGCAGACCCGCGTGGTCCGAAGGCCACCGGACCGCGCCCGCGATGGTGCGCGGCTGGGCGCTCAGGAGCCGGGCGTCCGCGACCGTGAACCCCCCACGGTAGAGCACGACGTCGAGCCGCACATCGAGCGACGAGGCCACCTCGTCGAGCCCGGGGGCCCGGCAGCAGGTGAAGCCGTCGGCGTCCGGCCGCGCGGCCTCCCACGCGTCGAGGAGCCCGGCGTCGATCAGCGCCCCATAGGAGGGGGTCGCGAACCCGCGCCCGCTCGCCGCGGAGCTGACGTCGCCAGCGAGCACGACCGGCCCCCCGCCCGCCAGCGGCCCGGCCAGCAGCTCACGCACCTGTGCGGCCTGCACCTCCGCTGCCACGCCTGCGTAGACCTCCAGCGACTCCAGCGTCGTCGTGACGAGCCGGAACGCGGCGCCGTCGACGGTCACGTCGGCGGCGACCCAGCCCCGCGCGATGGGAATCTTGCCGAGGGCCCCCGGCGCGGCGAAGGCCGCTGCGTAGCGCTCCCCCCGGACGTTCGAGACCGAGAGTCCGCGCGCGCCGGGGCCGCTCCTGGCGAGGATGACGTCGCGGTCCGTCAGCCGGATGTCCCGGCCGACGCCGGGCATCTCGATGTCGACGTTGGTGACGGCGCCGGCGACCGTGTACGTGAGGCCGCGGGCTGCGAGCGCGTCGATGAGGATCGCGACGAAGTCGTAGGCGACGTCCGTGGCGTTCGGCGCGAAGGTCCCGCGGAGCAGATCCCCTGGCTCCTGCGTGCGGAAGAGCACCGCCTCCTGGAGGGCGATCACGTCCGGCGGCTCGCCGGCGATCTCCTCGGCGAGGGCGGCTGCCCTGGCGGCGGGATCGCTCGCGGCTACTTGGGCGAAGGCGGCCTCGACGGCCGGAGGCGTGGGGTGCTCGAGCAGGGCGAGGGCGTCGAAGCCCATGTAGAGGTTCTGCGTGAGGATCGTGACGGACGGCGTCGGAGAGGTGCAGCCGGAGAGCCCGCCCAAGGCGAGAAGAGCGGTGAGGAGGGTGAGCAGGGCCAGGATGCCCGTGGAGGTCGTGGGTTTCGGCATGGTGGTGGGCCGCCCTGGATTCGAACCAGGGGCCTCCGCTTTATCAGAGCGACGCTCTAACCAACTGAGCTAGCGGCCCGAGAGAACCGAGTATAGGGATGCGTGCTACGCAGCGTCAACGTGGGCGCGGCCATGGGCTGGTGACACAAGAAGGGCCAGCAGACGCTGGCCCTTCAAGCGCACCTTCGACGCAGTGAATAGTGGAAGGAAAGACGCCGACGCTCAGGTCCCTTCCCCTCCCTTCCGAAGAAGGAGAGAAAGAAGGGCAGTGAGGCCGTGACGGCGAGACGAGGGAGCAGAACTCTACCAATCGTCCGACGTGCGCGGTCTCCCTGAAACGTACGACCTAGGATTCGCTTTCGCGAGCTCCCTAGAAAGGAGGTGATCCAGCCGCACCTTCCGGTACAGCTACCTTGTTACGACTTCGTCCCAGTTACCAGTCCCGCCCTCGGCGCAGGCCTCCCGAAGGTTGGCTGTGCGACTTCAAGCGTTACCGGCTTCCATGACGTGACGGGCGGTGTGTACAAGGCCCGGGAACGTATTCACCGCAGTAGGGCTGATCTGCGGTTACTAGCAACTCCACGTTCATGCAGGCGAGTTGCAGCCTGCAATCCCAACTGGGGGTAGGTTTAAGGGATTCGCTCCGTCTCGCGACGTGGCTGCCCGTTGTCCTACCCATTGTAGCGTGTGTGTCGCCCAGGGCGTAAGAGCCATGATGACTTGACGTCATCCCCACCTTCCTCCGCGCATAACGCGGCAGTATCGCTAGAGAGTGCAACTAGCGACGAGGGTTGCGCTCGTTGCGGGACTTAACCCAACACCTCACGGCACGAGCTGACGACAGCCATGCAGCATCTGTGACGGCTCCCCGAAGGGTCCCCCTTCCTTTCGGAAAGGGTACCACCGACATGTCAAGCCCTGGTAAGGTTCTTCGCTTTGCATCGAATTAAACCACACGCTCCGCTGCTTGTGCGGGCCCCCGTCAATTCCTTTGAGTTTTAGCCTTGCGGCCGTAGTTCCCAGGCGGGATGCTTAACGCGTAAGCTTCGACACGGGGGGGGTCGATACCCCCCATACCTAGCATCCATCGTTTAGGGCGTGGACTACCTGGGTATCTAATCCAGTTTGCTCCCCACGCTTTCGGGCCTGAGTGTCAGGAACGGCCCAGAGCACCGCTTTCGCCTCAGGTGTTCCTCCGGATATCTACGCATTTCACCACTACACCCGGAATTCCGTGCTCCTCTACCGCCCTCAAGCCAAGCGGTATCCGTAGACCTCTCCAAGTTAAGCCTGGAGCTTACACCACGGACCAACTTAGCCACCTGCGCCCCCTTTACGCCCAGTAAATCCGGACAACGCTAGCCTCCTACGTATTACCGCGGCTGCTGGCACGTAGTTAGCCGAGGCTTATTCCTAGGGTACCGTCAGATCTTCTTCCCCTAGAAAAGGAGTTTACAACCCGCAGGCCTTCTTCCCCCACGCGGCGTCGCTGCGTCAGGCTTTCGCCCATTGCGCAAGATTCCCTGCTGCTGCCTCCCGTAGGAGTGGGGGCCGTGTCTCAGTCCCCCTCTGGCCGGTCGTGCTCTCACACCGGCTACCCGTCATCGGCTTGGTGGGCCGTTACCTCACCAACTACCTGATGGGACGCAAGCCCATCCACTGGTGGCCGAAGCCTTTCGTTACTCCACCGAAGTGAAGCAACAACATGCGGTATTAGCTCGGATTTCTCCGGGTTGTCCCCCGCCAGTGGGTAGGTTGCTTACGCGTTACTCAGCCGTCTGCCACTCGCGCACCCCGACGAATCGGGGATTGCTCGTTCGACTTGCATGCATTAGGCGCGCCGCCAGCGTTCGTCCTGAGCCAGGATCAAACTCTCAGTTAAAGTTCAGGTCTCAAGAGACCCGAATACTCAAATTAACAGGCGCTTTCCTTCCACTATTCACTTGTGAAGGTGCAGTGCCCCCCGTCTTGACGGTGGGGAACTCATCTACTCTAGTGCCCACGCGCCGCGCCGTCAAGGGGTTGCGGGGCCTGGCGAGACCGCCAGCATCCGCGAGACGCGCTCCCACACCGCGGCGTGCCTCAGAGCCCTGGAAGGCGTCCTGAATCCGCCAGCGGTGCCGCGCGTTCGACAAGCAAGAGCTGGACGTGGTGCCAAACGTCGCTGAATATCCGGTCGACTGGCCTCTCGGCATCCAAGACGACCCACCTGCCCGGTTCCTTCAAAGCGAGCTTACGGTAACCATCGCGCACGCGCTTGTGGAAGTTGTCCGCCGCCTCTTCGAACCGACGGGCGTCTCCCTCTTCAGGGCGTCCTGGTCTATCAATGTGACCTTGCTCGTCGAAAGAGGCCTGGAACCGAGTTCTGCGCAGCCCCACGCCGTTGGGTGCATCGAGGAGAAAGGTCAGGTGGGGCCAGATGCCGTCAGTAGCCAGCTTGTTGGCCGATGCAACGAACTTGAGAGGGACCTGACGGGCGTACCCCTGATACACAGTGGTCGAATCTGCGTATCGGTCCGCGACCACGATGACACCCTTTTCCAGTTCCGGCCTGATCACCCTTCGAACAAGCTCAGCACGAGCCGCAGTGAAGAGGAGCAATTCGGCTGCGGGGGTGAGCGGCTTGTTGGTGCCCTTCACCCATTCCCTGAGGTATTCACCAAGGTCCGTTCCACCGGGCTCATGCACCGCTTCGACGCGGTGGCCCATTGCTTTGAGCCGCTCAATCAGGAGCGTAGCCTGGGTGGTCTTGCCGGTGCCCTCGCCGCCCTCGAAGGACACGAAGAGGCCCAAAGATTCGCTCGCCACCTCAGCGCCGCCGGATCGTCACGCGCCGGCGCGGCTCCCGGCCGACGCT
>JADFQE010000090.1 GCA_022561985.1 Chloroflexota bacterium | reverse complement strand
CGACCCCGCGGCCGCCCAGGATCGCGCTCTCGGCGACCGCGACCGCAAGCCCGCCGTCGGCGCAGTCGTGCGCGGAGCGCAGCAGGCGCGCCTCGGCGAGCGCGACGAGCAGCGCCTGCACGCGCGCTTCGAGCGCGAGGTCGATCGAGGGCGCGCCGATCACGAGGCCGTGGACGTGGGCGAGGTACTCGCTGCCCGCGAGCGACGCGGGGTCGCCGTCGAGCGCATCCGCGCCCAGCAGCAGCACGGCATCCCCAAGCTCGACGAAGCCCGCCGTGAGCCGCGTCTCCGCGTGCTCGAGCAGGCCGACGGCGCCGACGACGGGCGTGGGGTAGATGGGCTCGCCGCCCGACTCGTTGTAGAGCGACACGTTGCCGCTCACCACCGGCACGCCGAGGGCCCTGGCGGCGTCCCCGATGCCCCGCACGGCCTCGGCGAGCTGGTAGTAGACGGCGGGGCGCTCCGGGTCGCCGAAGTTGAGGCAGTCGGTGAGCGCGAGAGGCCGGGCGCCGGCGCAGACCACGTTGCGGCACGCCTCCGCCACGGCCATCGCGCCGCCCACGTACGGCTCCAGGTACGCCATGCGGCCGTTGCCGTCCACCGCGAGCGCGAGCGCCCGGTCCGTGCCGCGGATGCGCAGCACCGCCGCATCCCCGGCGCCCGGCTTCACCATCGTGTTGGTCTGCACCTCGTGGTCGTAGCGCCGGTACACCGGGCGCTTGGAGGCGATGTTCGGTGCGGCGAGCAGCGCGCGGAGCACGGCGCCCGCCTCCCCGGCCGGCGGCAGCTCCGGCAGCGGCGCATCGTGGAGCGCCGCGAGATACGCCGGGCGCTGCGGCTCGGAGCGGTACTGCGGCGCCTCGGAGAGCGGCCCGATCGCGACTTCCGCCACGACTTCGCCGTCGTCCAAGATCCGCGCGAGGCCGTCGCCGGTGACCCGGCCGATGGTGGTCGCGCTCAGGTCCCACCGCTCGAAGATGTCGGCGATGGGGCGCTCCTCGCCCTCCCGCACGATGAGCAGCATGCGCTCCTGCGACTCGGACAGCATGACCTCGTACGGCGTCATGCCGCCCTCGCGGCGGGGCACGAGCGCGACGTCGATCTCGATGCCCGTGCCGCCGCGCGCGGCGCACTCGACGGCCGAGCTCGTGAGCCCCGCCGCGCCCAGGTCCTGCATCCCGGCGAGGTGTCCGGAGCGAGCCGCTTCGAGGCACGCCTCGATCAGGACCTTCTCCAAGAAGGGGTCGCCGACCTGGACCGTCGGGCGCATCTCCCGCGCCGCCTCCCCGTCCGCGCTGCTCGCGTTGAACGTGCGCGAGGCGAGCCCGGACGCGCCGTGGATGCCGTCGCGGCCGGTCGCGGAGCCGACGAGCACCAGCGTGGACCCGGGCGTGGTCGCCGCGGCGCGCATCAGGCCGCCCTCCGGCAGCAGGCCGACGCACATCGCGTTCACCAGTGGGTTGCCGGCGTAGCTCGGCGCGAAGAACACCTCGCCGCCGACGTCGGGGATGCCGATGCAGTTCCCGTACCCGGAGATGCCCGCGACGACGCCCTCGAACAGGTACCTGGTGCGGGCGTCGTCCAGCGTCCCGAAGCGCAGCGAGTTGAGCAGGGCGATGGGCCGCGCGCCCATGGCCAGGATGTCGCGGATGATGCCGCCGACGCCGGTTGCCGCGCCCTGGTACGGCTCGATCGCCGATGGGTGGTTGTGCGACTCGATCTTGAACACGACGCTCAAGCCGTCTCCGATATCCACGACCCCGGCGTTCTCCTCGCCCGCCTTCACGCGCACGGCCGGCCCCTCCGACGGCAGCGTGCGCAGCAGCAGCCGGGAGTGCTTGTAGCCGCAGTGCTCGCTCCAGAGCGCACCGAACATGCCGAGCTCGACCTCGTTCGGCTCGCGCCCGAGGCGCTGCACGATCAGCGCGTACTCGTCCCGCGTGAGGGCGATGCGGTCCAGGCTCTCCTGGGAGGCGGGCATCAGCTGGTGACTCCGATCAGGCCGACGCCGCCCACCACCAGCGTGGCGCCGAGCACCGAGCGCACGGTGAGGCGCTCGGTGCCGCGGAGCACGATCAGCACGAAGGCGTAGGACACGAGCGGCACCGCGCCGATGATGGGCGCTCCCACGCTGAAGTCGATCCTGCTCATCGCGGCGTAGAAGCTGGTGTAGGCCACCGCGAAGCACAGCCCCGCGGCCGCGGTCCATCCGAGCGCGCCGCGCCCGAGCATGAGCCCCGCGCGCGGGCTCCTTGCGCGCGCCGCGGCGAGGAACGTCAGTCCGAAGGCGACCTCGTAGAACGCGATGACCGCCACGGGCGAACCGTCGTCCACGAGCTGCTTGCCGATGAAGAGGGCGGTGGCGAACGAGAGCACTGCCGCCAGCGCGAGCACGATGCCGCTGGTCACCGCGGACATCCGGCTCCCCACCGCCGCCGTGGCGCTCACCGCAGCACCCGCTTGCGGTCGGTGAGCACGATGAGGACGCCCGTCACGATGGCGAGCGTGCCGGCGAGCGTCGTCACGCTGGGGCGCTCGCCGCCGAGGGTCACGGCGAGGGCGATGGCGAAGAGCGGGGTCAGCCCCAGGATCGGCGCCACGACGACCACCCCCGCGCGCGCCATCGCGTGGAAGTACAGCAGATTGCCACCAAGCCAGGTGAGCAGCCCCATGACGGCCGTGAGGCCAACGAAGGCTGCGCTCGGCGCGGCGAACGCGCCCACGCCCGAGGAGCCGGCCACGAAGACGGCGACCGCCAGCAGGACCATGCCGGCCGCGACGATGGTGACCGTCTCGGGCCGTGCGCCGAGCATCGCCCGGCGCACGAACACGTCCCCGGCGCCCCACCCGAGCGCCGCGGCGATGGCCAGCAGTATGCCGAGTCCCACGCTTGCCGTTCTCCGTCTCTCTGTTTCAGTTCCAGATATCGGGCCAGATGCCGGGCCAGATGCTGCCGGGCGGGGCGCTGCTGGGTCAGATGCCGGCGCGCTCCTGCAAGGCTTCCTGGAGCGAGCGCAGCACGACGAGTCCGCCCGTGCCGCCGAGGGCATCTTCCACCGCGCGCTCCGGGTGGGGCATCAGGCCAAGCACGTTGCCGGCCTCGTTGGTGATCCCGGCGATGTTCGCCCGCGAGCCGTTGGGGTTCGCGTCTTCGGTCACCTCGCCCTCGGCCGTGCAGTACCGGAAGGCGATCTGGCCGTTGGCTTCGAGCCGCGCCAGTGTCTCGTCGTCCGCGTAGTAGTTGCCGTCGCCGTGGGAGATGGGGATGGAGAGCACGTCTCCAGCCTTGGCCAGCGACGTGAACGGCGCGACGGCGCGCTCCACCCGCAGGTGCTGCTCCTGGCAGCGGAACTGGAGGCTGCCGTTGCGCATGAGCGCGCCGGGCAGCAGCCCCGACTCGCAGAGCACCTGGAAGCCGTTGCAGCTCCCGATCACCGGCCCGCCCGCCTTCGCGAAGTCGGCCACGGCACCCATGATGGGCGAGAAGCGCGCGATGGCGCCGGGGCGCAGGTAGTCGCCGTAGGAGAAGCCGCCCGGCAGCACGACGCAGTCCGCGCCCGAGAGGTCCTGCTCCTTGTGGAACACGAGCTCCGCGCTCTCGCCTAAGACATCGGCGATGGCGGCGTGCCAGTCCCGCTCGCTCCACGTGCCGGGGAAGACGACGATGGCGTACTTCGTGGCCATAAGTGCCTATCTTTGCTGACGGTCAGGGGCCTGTAATTCAGGGCCTTCGGTCGCATTTGTCTGGGGCTGGGAGTCGGTTGGTAGCGACAATGACTCTCCGTGCCGTCTGATGACAAGACGCCTCGCACGCTCCCAACTCGACTTTGCAGTGTCCTTAGCACGCGTCGCAGTTGCGTCGTTGAGGCGCTTTACCTGCTGCCAGAGCTGGGAACGGTGCTTCCATGCCCACCGCCCGCCTAGAGCGGCACCGACAAACGCAACCTCGACCAGCTTGTCGGAAACCTTGTCAGCACCGCGCTGAACCGCTCGATCTCTGCCCTTTCGCGCTGCGCTGCCTATGGTGGTCGGCCCACCGTCTTTCCGCGGTCGCCTCCCCCTTCCCTGTCCCACCTAGGCCCTCCTCTCGCTCACGACACAAGCGACTCCAACAACTCGCCGACTATATTATTCACCACCGAGCCGTCGGCCCGCCCGCGCAGGCGCGGCATGAGCACCTTCATCACCTTGCCGCGGTCGGATGGCCCGCTCGCGCCCACCTCGGCCGCCGCCGCGCTCACCAGCGCGCGGATCTCGTCGGCCCCGAGCTGCTCCGGCAGGTAGCGCATCACGATCGCGAGCTCGGCCTCCTCCTTCACGGCGGCCTCCTCGCGGCCGCCGTCGCGGAAGGCGACGATGCTCTCGCGGTACTGGCGCACCATACGGGAGAGCACGTCGGTCACGACGGCGTCGTCGACCGCACCGCGCTTCTCGATCTCGGCGTTCTTGATCCCCGAGAGCATGAGCCGGACGACGTCCCTCGTCAGCTCGTCCCGGGCCTTCATCGCGGTCTTGAGGTCGTCCGTCAGCCGTTCCTGGACGCTCATGAGCGGTCCTCCGTGGTCTGCTGCGGCAGCGGGGCATCCTCGTCGAGCTGGCGGTTCACGCTTGCCATCTTGAGCGCTGCCTCCACGGCGTCGGCGCCACGGTTGCCGCGTGCTCCGCCGGAGCGCGCCATGGCCTGCGCGGTGTCCTCGGTCGTGAGCACGCCGAAGCCGATCGCGATCCCGTGCTCGCGCGCGACTGCGGCGATGCCGCGTGCGGTCTCGGCCGCCACGAGCTCGAAGTGCGCCGTCTCGCCGCGGATCACGCAGCCGAGGGCAACGAGAGCGTCCCACCGGCCGGAGCGCGCCATGCGCTGCGCGGCCTGTGGGAGCTCGAGCGATCCGGGGACGTGCACGATGGAGACGGCGTCCTCAGGCACGCCGTGGTGCCTGAGGGCCTCGCGCGCCCCATCGAGCAGGCGCGCGGTCACCGTCTCGTTGAACTGAGCCACGATGACGCCGACGCGGAGGCCGCTGCCATCGAGTGAGCCGGAGACGTCCACTGCCATGGCGCCATTCTAGCGGGCGCCCGGCTCAGGTGCCTACCCCGGCTACTTGTTCTTGCCCTTGCCTCCACCGCCGGAGCTCCCGCCGCCGCTGGAGTTGCCTTTGTCGGGCTTGCCGCCACCGCCGTCGGGCTTGCCCTTGCCGTCGGGCTTGCCGCCGCCGGGGCCGCCGTCGCCGTCATCGCCGCCGGAAGCGCCGCGGCCCTTGTTCTTGTTCTTGTCGCGGGCGCCGCGGACCTTGGCCTTCAGCCCCGCGGGTGCCCTGTCCTCCAGGCGCTGCAGTCGAGCCTCGATGCGCTCGGCGCGCTTCACGAACAGCGCCTCGATCCGAGCGACCGCCTCGGGCGCAGCGTTCGCCCGGAACCGCTCCAGGCGCTGGTCTACGGCGAAGGCCGGGGTCGTGCTGATCACCGTCACCGGCTCCCCTTCGCCCTCGTCAAGGACGAGCAGGATGGTGTCCTCGCCGTCGCCAGCGCCGGTGTCCCCGTCGCTGTTCAGCACGATCTCGTTCCCATCGTCGTCCAAGATCGTCACGGTGCCGTCGCCGTCGCCAGTGCCGTCGTCGTCGCCAGTGCCGTCGTCGTCGCCAGTGCCGTCGTCGTCGCCAGTGCCGTCGTCGTCGCCAGTGCCGTCGTCATCGCCAGTGCCGTCGCCGTCGCCAGTGCCGTCGCCGTCGCCAGTGCCGTCGCCGTCGCCAGTGCCGTCGCCGTCCGACGACTCCGTGACCACGGCGCGCAGGTGCTTCCGCTTGGACTGCCCGGGGATCTTCTTGACCGTCAGCGCGGTGACGGTCCTGAAGCTACCGTCCTCCGACACCTCCGCCTCGTCGCCGTCCGGCGGGAGGGGTGACTTGTCCAGCAGGGCTGCGAACCGGTCGCCCTCCTCAAACTCTTCGGCGTCGTCGGTGTAGATGGTCACGCTGCCGAACTTGGTCTCGATGATGACGTAGGAGTACCCGTCCTCGTCCTCCCCCGTCTCGAGGATGGTGCCGTTGATGCCGCGGCGCTTGAGCTGGCCCGGTGGGATGGGCTTGTCTTCCCGGGGTCCGTCCTCATCGACGCACAGATCCCCGGTGCCACACTCGGCCGGCTCTGTCGGGCACTCCTGCTGGTCCTCGCCGCCGCAGCTTCCGCCGCCGTCGCCGCCGCCGCCGATGCACTGGTCCAGCGTCGGTGAGGCGTCGCAGATGTCGCTTGAGAGCGTCGACTCGCCTTCGGTCTGTGCTGCGCCGCTGGCGTACATGGTCTGCGCCATCAGCGCCAACGTGATGACGGCCAGGCTCAGCACGATCGCGAGCTTGTCCCAATTCCGCGTCTTCCGTAGGTTCATCTTCCCATTCCCCTTCTCCCCCAGCTCCCCCGATATTGCGCGATGGTACGCCCTCTCCATTACCGGAGTGTTACACGCACTGAACCGGCGTGCCCATCATTGCACCGGCAGCGGCGCGTGACGAGCCGCCGTCTATGGCTCGTAGATCACGACGAGGACCACCGAGAGCTGTTCACCGGTGGATATGCTCGCCACGACCTCGACGATGTTGGGCCCATCATCCAACGTCAGCTCCGTCGAGAAGAGTCCGTTGATGTCGGGCTCCACGAACGTGTCGTTGACGCTGACGACGGCGTCCACCCGGGTGCGTCCGCTCACCAGCAGCGTCGGGTTGGTCGTCAGCGTCTCCTCCGCCACGGGCTCGATGATGTGTAGAACGAAGTCTTCCGGCGCCGGAGTCGAGGTTGGCGTCGGGACCGGCGTGGCCGTAGGCGTGGGCGTCGGCACGGCCGTTGCGGTCGCCGTCGGCGGCACCGGCGTGGCGGTAGCGGTCGCCGCCGGCGTTGCGGTGGGCGTGGGGCGCGGCGTGTCGGTGGGCGCGGGCGCCGAGGTCGGCGTCGGCTCGTCCGCCGAGCAGGCCGCGATGGTGAGCGCGCCGAGCACGGCTAGGGCGATCCCCGCCGCGCGCAGCCGGGTAAAGAACCGGGATCGGGGGCTGGTGCTCATCGCTGCTCCGCGGTCAGTGTGTCGGCTTGAGGTCGGTGGGCGATCCGACGGCGTCGAGGAGGTGTCCGAGCTTCTGCCGCTTGATATCGAGGTAGTGCTCGTTCTCGGGGTTGGGCTCGACCACGATGGGCACGCGCTCCACCAGGCTGAGTCCATAGGACTCCAGCCCCACGACCTTCTTGGGGTTGTTGGTGAGCAGCCGCATCTTGCGGACGCCGAGGTCGGCGAGGATCTGCGCGCCGATGCCGTAGTGCCGCAGGTCGGGCGGAAAGCCGAGCTGCTCGTTCGCCTCCACCGTATCGGCGCCGTCGTCCTGAAGGGCGTATGCGCGGATCTTGTTGTGCAACCCGATGCCGCGGCCCTCCTGGCGCATGTACAGGAAAACGCCCCGCCCCTCTTCGGCGATGGCCTTGATGGCCATATCGCGCTGGACGCCGCAGTCGCACCGGAGGCTGCCGAATACGTCGCCGGTCAGACACTCGCTGTGCACCCGCACGAGCACCGGCTCGTCCGTCTCCACGTTGCCGAAGACCAGCGCCACGTGCTCGGCCGAGTCGACCTCCGACCGGTACGCGACGGCGCGCGCCTCCCCGTAGGCCGTGGGCAGCCGGGCCTCGGCCACCCTCTCCACGAGATGCTCGTGCTCCAGCCGGTAGGCGATGATCTGCGCGACGCTGATGATGTTGATCCCAAGGGGCTCGGCGATGGCTTCGAGCTGCGGCCGGCGGGCCATCGTGCCGTCCTCGTTCATGATCTCGCAGACGACGCCTGCCGGCTGCAGACCGGCCATGCGCGCCAGGTCGACGGTTGCCTCGGTCTGCCCAGCGCGCACGAGCACGCCGCCGTCCTGTGCCCGCAGCGGGAACATGTGTCCCGGCCGGGCCAGGTCGCGGGGGTCGGTCGCCGGGTCGACGAGCGCCCGGATCGTCGCGGCGCGGTCGGAAGCCGAGATGCCGGTCCCCCCGTTGCTCAGGTCGACCGAGACCGTGAACGCGGTCGCGTTCCGCGACGTGTTGCGGGAGACCATCAGGTCGAGGTCGAGCTCCACCAACCGCTCGCCACTCATCGGCACGCAGATCAGGCCTCGCCCGTGCTGGGTCATGAAGTTGACGGACTCGGTCGTCACGAACTCGGCGGCCATGACGAAGTCGCCCTCGTTCTCGCGGTCCTCGTCATCGACGATGATGATGAACCGGCCGGCCCGGATGTCCTCGATGGCTTGCTCGACGGTGGTCAGTCCCACGTCCTCATCCCTTCGGCGCCAGCCGCTCCACGTACTTGGCCAGGATATCGACCTCGATGTTGACCGGGTCTCCGGCGCTGCGGGAGCGCAGTACGGTGTGGTCGAAGGTATACGGTATCACGGCGGCGCTGAAGGTGGTATCGCGCGCCTCGGTGACGGTCAGGCTGATGCCGTCCACGGCCACGAAACCCTTCTCCACGATGTAGCGCGCGAGGGTCCCGTCCACCTCGACGCGGAGCACGCGGTCCTCCGGCGTGCCGCCGAGGTGGGCGACCGTCCCCACCCCGTCGACGTGGCCCTGCACGAAGTGCCCGCCCATGCGCGAGGACGGCGTCAGCGCTCGCTCCAGGTCCACCGGGTCGCCCGCCGCGAGGGCGCCGAGGCTCGTCCGCGCCAGCGTCTCGGCGGAGAGGTCGACCGCGAAGGAACCGCCGGTGTGCTCGACCACGGTGAGGCACACGCCGTTGACGAGGAGGCTGTCGCCGGTCACCGTGTCCGAGAGCACAGTGGCAGCGGCGATCACCAGCCGGTTGGCCGAGGCCTCTCGAACGGTGCCCAGCTCCTCCACGATGCCGGTGAACAACGGTTCCTCCTCAACTGGCGCTAAGGCGCCTGGCGCTCCGGATAGCCGACGACCATCAGGTCGCCGTCGATGGGCTCGTACCGCACGCCGCGCAGCGCCAGCGCGTCGGCGAGCCGCTCGGGCCCGCGCCCGCCGACGGCGGACGGGGCCTCCGTGCCGCCGATCACGACGGGCGCGATGAAGGCCACGACCTTGTCGACGAGCCGTTCGTCGAAGAGCGCGCCCAGCAGCTCCGCGCCCCCCTCGACGAGCACGGAGACGACGCCGCGCGCACCGAGGGCCGCGAGCAGCCCCATCGCACTCGACGTGGTTCCATCGATCACATACAGGGCATTCCTCGAGACGCGGCCGGTGAAGGGACGCAGGGGCGTGTATAGCTGCGCACCCCCCTTGCGGTCGCGCAGGGCGTAGGCCGTCATCGCAAGGCCGGTGAGGGAACTGAGATAGACCTCGTTGAGCGGTACCGTCTCGAAATTCTTGGCTGCGATTCTGTCGTACGCCTCGCGGGTTTCCTCGGCACGACCGATTTCAGCGAGAAAGCGCATCGTGCCAATCTGTCCGGCGGTGCCGATCCACGGGT
>JADFQE010000089.1 GCA_022561985.1 Chloroflexota bacterium | reverse complement strand
TTGACATGAAATTGTATCACCAGTACTTGCAGTCGTAGAAGTTCTATCTTCTTTTAAGGTTTGACCTTTAGAAGTATTGGCAACTACTTTTTCGAGATCAAGTCTAGGATTAATTACAGTTGGTTTAGTTTCAGTAGCCTTAACTTTGAAGTACACCCACATCCAAGTGTTTGGACCACCCTTCAAGTTTGTGACTTCGTAACCATCAGCAAAGGCAAGTGGTGTCGTACCATTTATGTCATCAATATTAGTTCTAGTCATAAATTCGGGCCGATCATCAAGATCAATTACAGTCGAACCAGAAACGTATTCAAGGAAGTATCCTGTGGGAACTGAAACAGATACTTCTGCACCAATCCAATCTAAATTATCCGCTTTTACAGCGGTGTGAAATTTATTTGGGTTGGCATCTGCATTGAAGAAAGCCTTTACTCTAAGACTATCGATATCGTTACCTTTTTCCGGATTATTTATTTGCATTCGCATTTGGGCAACTTCTCCTGCTTCAAGAGAGACACTGGTTGGATTTCCGGCGAAATTTTCTCCGTCAGAAACATTTCTTACTTGCATATCAAATCCAGGTTGTTTAGAAGCTAATGCAAATATACTTGTATATGGTAAGAGAACAGAACCTGCTAAAAAGGCTACTGTAAAAAGAGCTATTGAAATTGTTTTTTCTATCTTTCGAATTATCATAATCTAAAGTTGCCCTAGTATAATACTCTATAGGACATTTGTCAAGTCCCTAGTTGAAGACAGCCAAGACTCTTTGACTAGCTTCAAGAAGAGGGCCTCTGGTTGTTTAGACTAGAGGCCCACTCTCTCATTTCTTAGATCTCTCCCTCCTTATACCGGTGGCACTGGTGTACTCACCGGAACATTGCCGATTGGTGGTCCAGATGGCGGTGGCATGTTGGTGGGTCCCGGTGGGTCTGCACCCTGTTCTGATACCGGTACCCATTTATCACACGCTTTTGTCCCCTCATCACCTTCCCTCAACCGCGCCCAAGCGACTACATGACTTCCTTCGTCTGCCTGGACGGTTATCTGGAGCAACTTCGACGACGTCTCCAGATGAAGCTCACCGTTGATCTCCACCTTCCAGAAGACAGGGCCGTTAAGTGATTCGAACGTGGCCACTCGCGTGAAGTCTTCGCTTCCGTGTGGATGGAAGTCTCCACAACCGAAGCTAAAGTTGGGCGGCTGCGTCGCCTTCGGTGTTGGAGTCTCCTTCCTAGGAGGCACTGTCTTCTTCGGCGGGATCTTGATGATCTCGTTGATGAACGGTTTCACGTCCACCTTCTTGTCGCCCCGCTTAACCGTGATCACCCGACACGCCTTGCCGTCCTCGTCCGGATCCGGCGGGTCCACAGCGCCCATCTTATTGGTGTCGAAGATCTCGCACACCGTCAGCTTGACGGTGTCAGTCTTCTTACCTTTGAATGGGTCAAGCCCCTTGAACCAGAAATTGCCGTCCTTGTCCACCTCCGTCTCCACATCAAGTTTCTCGATGCGAATCGTGACAGATAAGCCCCACTGGGACGGTGGAAACAGACCCTTGTTGACCTGAACGAGCTTTTGCCCGTGAACGTCAACAGTCTTCTTTGGCGTCGGCGTGGGCACTTCCTCCGAGGGCTTCTCGATGATGAGGTTAGCGCATAGGTCCCGGAAGTAGAACGTGCCTTTCTTAGTCACCACCTTAGTGGCTGCATCATCCTTATACACCACGTCTCGGGAGTCCGCAGTGGTGCAGTCAGACGATCGGAGAAGGGCGTTTGTCTTGAACTCGCCATTCAGTATTGCATCCTCGTCGAACTCGATAATGTCGTCCACGCTGATGTGGATATTCTGACAAGCAAGACGCTCGACGTACATCTGCTTCTTCGCGAGTTCGGCCTCTTCCTCACTGGCATCACTATTTACTTCTACGTGAAGTCCAGATTGGTTGACAGCGTTAGCGTGTGTCGACGCTGGATGGAGATCTGGCTGATCATCCGGAATGGACGCGAAGTCCAGCTGAATCTCTCCATCAACAAGGCCAATCGGAGCCGACACATCGTGATGACCGGAAACACGAACGCTTATCTGATACCGATCGAACTGGTTTACCTTGTCGAATCGGTACCTTCCTCTGTCGTCGGTGTATTCCACTTGCCACACGCCCACGCGATTGGACGAACTGGAAGCCGATGTCGCCGCTGCACAGCTCCAGGATCCGGAACGGCAGGCCAAGGCCGCGGGCAACGTCCGAGGCGTGCTCCACGATCTCCTCGAGCACCGCCACCGAGCGCTCCGGCTCCACGAGCTGGTACATCTCCACCTTGTCGAACTGGTGCAGCCGCTTGAGCCCGCGGACCTGCGTGCCGGCCGCCGCCTTCTCCCGGCGGAAGCACGGCGTGTGGGCCACGTAGCGCAGCGGCAGCGTGCCGGGGGCGATGATCTCGTCGCGGTGGAGGCCCGTGAGCGGCACCTCCGCCGTGGGGATCAGCCACAGGTCGTCCTCGTCGTCGTGGTACAGGTTGTCGGCGAACTTGGGGAGGTTGCCGCTGCCCTCCATCGTCTCGCGCAGCACGAGGTAGGGGACGGCGCGCTCCGCGTAGCCGTGGCTCTTGCGGTGCATATCGAGCATCCATGCGATGAGCGCGCGCTGGAGCCGGGCCCCGGCCTCACCGAGCACCGTGAACATGCGTCCGGCCACCTTGGAGCCGCGCTCGAGGTCGGTGATGCCGAGGTCCTCCGACAGCTCCCAATGCGGCTTGAGCCCGAAGCCGTAGCTCTCGGCGCTCCGGGGCTCACCCTCCGCTCGCGCGACGGTATTCGCGCTCTCATCGGCGCCGTCCGGGACGTCGCCGGCCAGGATGTTGGGCACCGTGAGCAGCAGCGCGCGGAGCTGTGCGCTCGCCTCGCGCTCGGCCGCCTCGAGGCGCTTGACGCGCTCCCCCAGCTCGCGGCCGGCGGCGCGCTGGCCGTCCGCCGCCGCCGCATCGCCGGCCTTCATCGCCTCGCCGACGGCCTTGGAGTTGCGCTTCGCCTCGGCGCGCAGCCCCTCCACCTCGGCCACGAGCGCACGGCGCTCGCCATCGAGCCGCACCAGCTCCTCGACGACCGCCACGTCCTCGCGCCGCGCCTGGAGCGAGCGCCGGAGGACATCGGGCTCATGGCGGACCGCCTCGATGCTAAGCATCGGTGGTCTTGCCCGCCGCCGGGCCCGCCTCGCGGACCTGCGGGAACAGCAGCACGTCGCGGATGGTCGTGCTGCCCGTCAGCACCATGACGAGCCGGTCGATGCCCACCCCGAGGCCTCCGGTGGGCGGCATCCCGTGCTCCAGCGCGAGCAGGAAGTCCTCGTCCAGGCGGTCGAGCTCCTCGCCCTGGTACCGCTTGCGGAGCGTTTCTTGCTCCTCGAGCCGCTGGCGCTGCACGTCGGGGTCGTTGAGCTCCGAGAAGGCGTTGGCGATCTCCATCCCGCCCACGAACGCCTCGAACCGCTCGGTGTAGCGGGGGTCGGCGGCGCTCGCCTTGGCCAGCGGCGACATCTCGGTGGGGTAGTCCACGAGGAACGTCGGCTGGATGAGCTTCGGCTCGACGAAGGTGCCCACGAGCTTGTCGATGAGCCGCCCGCGGCTCTCCGCGTAGGTGGCTGGCACGTTGCCCTCGCGCATGCGGTCCGCGAGGGCGCTCGCGTCGGGGTAGTCGTCGAGGTCGATGCCGCTGTGCTCGCGGACCGCCTCGTGCAGCTTGATGCGGGGCCACGGCGGGCTCAGGTCGAGCTCGTGGCCGTCGAAGCTCACCGTCGTGCTGCCGGTCGCATCAAGCGCGACCGCCGGGATCATCGTCTCGACGAAGCGCATGACGTCCTCGTAGTCGGCGTAGGCCTCGTAGCTCTCCAGCATCGTGAACTCGGGGTTGTGGTTGGCGTCGATGCCCTCGTTCCGGAAGACGCGGCCGAGCTCGTAGACCTTGTCCATGCCGCCCACGATGAGCCGCTTGAGGTAGAGCTCGGTCGCGATGCGCAGGTAGAGCCGCCGGTCGAGGGCGCGGTGCTGGGTGACGAAGGGCTCGGCCATGGCGCCCGCCGGGACGGGGACCAGCACCGGCGTGTCCACCTCGAGGAAGCCGCGCTCGTCGAAGAAGCGGCGCACCGCCGAGATGATCCTGCTGCGTGTGCGCATGACGTCGTGGACGTCGCGGTTCGAGATCAGGTCCAGGTAGCGCTGCCGGTAGCGCTGCTCCACGTCGCGGAGGCCGTGGAACTTCTCCGGCGGCGGCCGCAGCGCCTTGGCGAGCACCGTGAGCGTCTCCGCGGCCAGCGAGACCTCGCCCGCCTTGGTGCGCGTGAGCGTGCCGGAGGCTCCGACGAAGTCGCCGAGGTCGAGGTCCTCGAGCAGCCCGTAGCCGTCGCCCAGGACGTCCTTGCGGCAGAAGAGCTGGATGCGCCCGGCGCTGTCCTCGATGTCGACGAAGGACGCCTTGCCCATGCCGCGTATGCGGGAGATGCGCCCCGCGACGGTCGCCGGCGGCGCGGCCTCGGCGTCGGCTGCCTCGGCTTCCGTGAAGAGCGCGACGGCCTCGGCGGTGGTGTGCGAGCGATGGAACCGCGCGGGGAACGGATCGATGCCGCGCTCGATCAAGCGCTCCAGCTTGGAGCGGCGGCTCCTGAGGAGCCCTTCACCGCGTTGTGGCACAGGGTCCTCCCAACGGACGAGGGATGCATGAGAAGCGCGTGAAGAGCGGGCTAGCGGACGGAGACGACCTTGATCTTCTGGGTCCCGGCCGGCACCGTGAACTCGACGACGTCTCCAGCCTTCTTGCCCAGCAGCGCGCTGCCGAGGGGTGACTCGTTGGAGATGCGCCCTTCCGCAGGCGCGGCCTCCGCACTCCCAACGATAGTGTAAGTGTCCGCTTTCTTGCTGGCGACCGCCTGCACCTTCACGATCGAGCCGACCTCGACGACCGTGGACTTGGCACCCCTGCGGCGCGCGTGGTCCGGGATGATGACGGCGTTCCGGATCATCATCTCCAGCTCGTGGATGCGGCCGTCCACGAAGGCCTGCTCGTTCTTGGCCTCTTCGTACTCGGCGGTGTCGAGCTCACCGACCTCCTTCGCCTGCTGGATGCGCTCGGCCGCCTCGAGGCGGCGGACGCTGCGGAGCTGCTCGATCTCCGCCTCGAGCTCGTGCAAGCCATCCGGTGTGAGATACGTGCTTCCGGAGACCATCCCCCGCTCCTCCTCGCGGCCGCCCGATGCAGGACCGACGCCAGACAAAGGAAAGACCGAGTCCGGTCGGAGCCTCGGCGCCGGTGGACCTTCGGCCGCGGGCGATTCTACGCCCGCTCCCGCGTGATGTAAACGGGCCCCACAAGGCGCTTGAGCGGCGCAGCGCGTCCCCCATCCGGCCCCGGCGGCACCTCGGACGAAGGCCCCGGCGCGCCATAACCGCTCCAAGCGGTCTCGAAGCATCATTGAACCGAAATTAAGACAACACATAGAATACCGACCAGTATTCGTCCCAAGTATCGCCGCGGCGCCGACGGAGCGCCCGGACAGGACGTCGAGGTACGGCGTGCGCGTGACCGGTGGAGAAGCCAGAGGTGTGCCGTTGGCCTCGCCTCGGGCACCGGGCGTGCGGCCCACGATGGACCGCGTGCGGGTCGCGCTCTTCAACATCCTGGCGGCCCGCGGCATCGAGGGGGCGATCGTCGTCGACCTCTACGCCGGCACCGGGTCGCTCGGGATCGAGGCCCTGAGCAGAGGCGCGGCGCAGGCAGATTTCGTGGAGGCCGACCGGAGGCAGATGGACGTGATCCAGGCGAACGTGCAGGCGACCAACGTGGCCGATCGCGCCACGCTGATCCACTCGACGGTCGAGCGGGCCCTGGAGGGCCTCGGCCGGCGCTACGACCTCGTGCTCATGGACCCGCCGTACACGCAGCCCTTCCCGGCCGGCGTCGTCGCGCGGACGGCCGAGCTTGGGCTGCTGGCGGAGGACGCCGTCGTCGTGGTCGGCCACGCGAGCCGCGTCGAGGCGCCCGCGGTCTGCGGGCGCCTCGTCCGGGACCAGGACCGCCGCTACGGCGACAGCTCGCTGGCGTTCTACAGCGTGCATGGGGACGACGCATGACCGTGGCGATCTACCCGGGGCGTTTCGACCCGGTGACCGCCGGGCATCTGGACATCGTCCAGCGCGCGGCCAAGCTGTTCGACCGCGTGGTCGTGGCGGTCTTCGAAGCGCCGGACCGCGACACGCTCTTCAGCGCCGACGAGCGGATCGCGTTCTTCCGCGACGCGGCGAAGGCGATCGAGGGCGTGGAGGTGAAGGGGTTCGGCGGGCTGGTGGTGGACTGCGCGAGGGCGGAGGGCGCGGGCGCGATCGTGCGCGGCATCCGCATGACGGCCGACTTCGAATACGAGTTCGAGATGGCCCTCATGAACAAGAAGCTCGCGCCGGACATCGACGTGGTCTG
This sequence comes from Chloroflexota bacterium, assembly GCA_022561985.1. Classification (GTDB taxonomy): domain Bacteria; phylum Chloroflexota; class Dehalococcoidia; order Lucifugimonadales; family Australimonadaceae; genus JADFRC01. The sequence goes on along the minus strand of JADFQE010000089.1, from coordinate 3,077 downwards.
TCTGATAACCGACATCCAGTACCAGTTCGTTCGCGCCACGCTGCTCAAGGAGGTCGCCCGCCTCGGCGGAGACATCAGCGGGCTCGCGCCCACCAACGTGATAACGGCCCTGAAGGAGCGACTCGGCCGGTAGCCCGGCCACCCGGATCGCCGGTAGCAATCATCTGAAGCCCGATCGTCTGTAGCCCTATGGTCTGGAGATAGAAGGAGAAGGACATGCAGATACTGGAACTCATCGATACGCTGGAATCGATGGCGGGGCAGTCCCGCCGGGTGCCCATCACGGGACGCGCCATGATCGACGCCGACCGGCTGCTGGAGCTGATCGACCAGATGCGTCTCGCCGTGCCACGCAACGTGCAGGAGGCCCAGGAGGTCCTGGAGCGGCGCGAGCAGATCATCAACCAGACGATGCTCGACGCCCGCCGCATCCGCGCCACCGCGGAGCAGGACGCACGCCACCTGGTCGAGGACAGCGAGATGGTCAAGGTCGCGAAGCGCCGCAGCGACGAGATCCTGGCCGAGGCCGAGACCAAGGCGCAGCGCATGCTCGCAGCCGTCGAGACCGACGCCCGGAACCGCCGCGCGGGTGCCGACAAGTACTCGCTCGAGGCGCTCGCCGAGCTCGAGGAGCAGACGCTCACCGTGCTGAACGCGATCCACGCGGGGCAGCGCGCCCTCACGCCCCCCGAGGACCGCAAGGCGCCAGCCCCCAAGCGTGAGCGCGAGCGCCAGGAAGCCGCAGCCGCCAGCTAGGGCCCTAGCGCGCCTGGGTGACCGCGTCCACCAGGGCCGGCATGCCGGTCTCCTTGATGTGCTTGATGGCACGCTTGATCGCCGGCCCGAGCTTGTTGGGGTCCTCGATGGGCCCCTCGCCGTGCCATCCCATGGCCTTGGCCAACAAACCGAAGTCCGGCGCGGGGTGCGCGAGCTCCATGCCGAGGTACGCCATCTCCTCGTCGCGGCCGCGGTCCTTCGCGATGGCGATCTGGTGCTCCCAGTCGTTGTAGTAGGCCCGGTTGTTGTACATAACGACCAGCATCGGCATCTTGTGGTAGGCGGCTATCCACAGCGAGCCGGCGTCGAACATCAGGTCGCCGTCGGGCTGGATCGAGACCACCAGCTTGTTCGTCCCCTTGTAGGCCAGCGCCACCCCGAGCGATAGCCCGACCTGCGTCCCCGTGCCCAGCGGCATCCCCGGGAACTGGTCGGGCTCCGTGAACTCCCAGAGCCTGCGGTTCCAGCCGTTCAGCACGGCGCCCGTCATCACCCAGTCCTCGTCCTTGATCCGCTGCCAGATCTCCCAGGACAGGCGCGCCAGTGTCATCGGCTTGTCGTTCCAGCCGTCCTTGGCCCGCTCCAGCCCGGCCGAGTGCAGGTTGTCGTGGACGAGGCCCACGCGCTCGCGCCGCGCCTTCAGATCGACCTTGGCGTTCTTGCTCAGCAACCCCTTGACCGCGTCCGTGATCTGGCCCAGCGCGATCGCCGGGTCGGCGGTGGCGAACACGTCCACCTCGCGCAGCTTGAGGAAGGTCTGCGCCCAGGCCTTGATGTTCGAGTCCCGGTAGCTGATGTCGATGATCTTGCAGCTTGGCTGCAAGATCTCCTCGGTCTCCCGCGTGGTCCGGTTGAGCCGGGTCAGCGGACCGTCGAAGTTGCGCACCTCGACCGCGAAGAGCACGTCGGCCTCCGCCGGCGTGTCGCGCGAGCCCGTCACGTCGAGCCGGAACGTGTTGGCGAAGTTGAAGCGGCGGCCGCCGTCGTAGACCGGCATCGCCAGGATCTCGGCGAGCTCGGCCGCCCGCTCGACCGCGAGCGGGTTCTGTCCCAGCATGTCCGCCAGCATCACCGGGTTCTTGGCCTGGACCAGCATCTCGGCGACCGTCTCGACGGTGCGGGGGTTGAGCGCCGACGGGTCGGGCGGTGCGAGCCGCTTGGGGTTCACCTCCGGCACGTCGACCAGCAGCGGGTCCTCCTGCAGGTTGGAGTCGTACACGATGTACGCGGGCCCGTATGGCGGCGTGGAGACCACGCGGTACGCCCGGGCGAAGGACTCCGGCACGGCCGCCGGCGTGTGCGGCTGGTCGTCCCACTTCGTGAAGTCGCGGACGACGCCGCCCTGGTCCTGCGCCGTGTGTATCCAGTCGATGTAGGGGCGGCGGCGCGTGGCGTCCATCGGCCCGGTGGCACCAAGCAGGATCACCGGCGCCTCGTCGACGAAGGCGTAATAGACACCCATCGTCCCGTGGAGCAGGCCGACGAGGTCGTGGACGATGGCGGCGCTGGGCTCCCGCATCACGCGGGAGTAGCCGTGGGCGATGCCGAGGGCGATCTTCTCGTGCGTGCACTCGATGATCTCCGGCTTGTTGCCGCCGTAGTTGACGATGGAGTCGTGGAGGCCCCGGTACGACGCGCCGGGGTTGAGCGGCAGGTACTTGATGCCGTAGAGGTTCAGCATGTCCACGATGACGTCGGAGCCGTACTTGTCGTAAGGCATGGGTGTTCTCCCCCTCGATGGTGTGCGCCGCCCCTATCGGTGTATGCGGCGCCGATTATGCCACGTCCGCCCGCACGGCGGGCGCGCTATACTCGCGCCCATCCCCGCCCCAGGCCGTGCCCCTGGCCGCATCCGGAGGCCCTCATGTCCGCGACCGCATCCCTGGCCCACTACGTGGCGAGCGCCAAGGCCGAGGAGCTGCCCGCCTGGACGCTCCACGAGGCCAAGCGGACGCTCATCAACCTGCTCGGCATCTCGCTCTCGGCCTCCGTCATGCCCGCGGCGCGCATCATGCTGGAGTGGGCCGCCGCCGAGGCAGCCGCGCCTCGCGCGAGCGTCGTCGGCTCAAGCCTGCGGACCTCCCCGGCCACCGCCGCGCTGCTGAACGGCTACCTGGCGCACCTCCAGGACTACGACGACACGCACTTCCCCACGGTGCTGCACCCCACCGCCCCCGTGTGGCCGGCGGTGCTCGCCGCCGCCGAGGTCACCGGGGCGTCGGGGCGCGAGGCGTGCGCCGCCTTCGTGCTGGGCGCCGAGACGGCCTGCCGCGTCGCGATGTCGGTCCACCCGTGGCACT
>JADFQE010000153.1 GCA_022561985.1 Chloroflexota bacterium | reverse complement strand
AAGGTGATCTGGCTCGACGTGCTGGACGTCCACCTGACCGGGCACCTCGACGGCATGTTCGGCGAGCAGTTCCCGGAGGGCGCCGCGCAGCCCATCACGAAGCCGGACGGCTACAGCCGCAAGCGCTACGGCGCCATGCGCCCGGACACCTCGGACATCGAAGACCTGGCGCTGCTGCCGTACACCTACAAGTGGGCGGAAGCCGAGGCGACGCTCCAGGAGATGGCGAAGGCCGGCGAGTCGAGCGAGTACGACGGCGTGATCCTGGAGTACACCAACCCCGTGACGGGCGGCCCGACGATGCCGACCATCGGCTGCTGGGTGCAGATGCTGCGCCCAGGCGAGGCCACGAGGGCGCACCGCCACACCGGCAGCACGATCTACCACACGGTCAGCGGAGCAGGCGTGACGAGCGTGGGACGCGGGTCGGAGGCCAAGGAGCTCGCATGGGGCGACCACGACTGCTTCTTCGTGCCGTCGTGGGGCTGGCACGAGCACCGGAACACCTCGAAGACGGAGCCGGCGTACCTCTTCTCGGTCACCGACCGCCCGGTGCTCCAGGCGCTCCACCTGCACCGCGAGGAGCGCGGCTAGACGCATCCGCCCGTACAGCCGGAGGAGGGCTCACATGGCGACCACGGACGCGCAGACCGAAGAGAAGCAACCGCTCTGGACGACCGAATGGGGACCCCAGTACTCCTCGCCCTACGAGCAGTGGAAGGCCCAGCAGGGGCTGGACACGGTGCGGGGCTGGATCGCGCAGAACCTGTACACGATCGACGTGAAGGACTGGCCCGCCCGCGGTGCGAAGGGCGTCTTCATCAACCTCGAAGGCAACGAGGGGTTCAACGACTCCTACGTCTGCGAGATACCCCCCGGGAAGTCGACGCTCCCGATGCGTCACATCTACGAGGACACGATCTTCATCCTCAAGGGACGCGGGGCAACATCCGTCTGGTACGAGGAGAGCAAGAAGCAGACCTTCGAATGGAAGGACTGGAGCTACTTCGCGCTGCCGCCGAACGCCTGGTACCAGCACCACAACGGCTCCGGGACCGAGCCCGCGCGGTTCGTCGGGATGACGGGCGCTCCACGGGTCATCAACACCTTCAAGGACCTCGAGTTCGTCTTCGAGAACCCGTACCGGTTCAAGGACCGCTTCGACGACCAGGCCGGCTACTTCAGCAGCCAGCCGTCGGAGGGGAAGGTCCGGGACAGCTACAAGCTCATCACCAACTTCGTGGCCGACGTGGAGGCGGTGACCGCCCGCGCGGACCAGCCCAAGGCCCTCGGACCGCGCGGCGTCCGGACCACCGGCGTGCGGTTCGAGATGATCAACAGCACGATGAAGTCGCACTCCGCCGAGTGGCCGGTGGGCACGCATATGAACTGCCACCGCCACGGCCCCGGACTGCACATCATCATCCTGCGCAGCACGGGCTACTCGCTGCTGTGGAAGGACGACTTCGCGGACCGCGTGCGGGTGGACTACGGGCCAGGATCGATGTTCGTGCCGCCCGAGATGTACTGGCACCAGCACTTCAACACCGGCCCCGAGCCGCTGCTGCACCTGGCGGCGGGCTGGGGTAGCGAGAAGCCCAAGAAGGGCGGCGGCTCGTACTACTACATCTCGCGGGGCGAGTCGGGCGACACCGACGCCGTCTGGGGCGGCGAGGACGTCATCACGATCGAGCAGGAGGACCCCGCGATCCACGCTGAGTTCGAGGCCGAGCTCGCCAAGAACGGCGTGCCCTGCAACATGGGAAACGTGCACCCTCACTGCACGTTCAAGGACTGAGAAGAGATCTAACGCATCGCCGGGCCGGCTGGGAGGTCGGGACATGGGCAAGTTCAACGTGATGTCGGCGGACTCGCATCTGGAGATCTCGCCGGAGCGATGGACGGGCCGCGTGCCCGCCAAGTTCCGCGACCGCGCCCCCCATCTGATCAAGCTCGCCCACGGCGGCGATGGCGTCGTCCTCGAAGGGCGCGACGTCTACGTCCTCGGGCTCGCCATCACGGGCCGGCCGCCGGAGGAGCACCGGCTGCTTGGGCTGAACTACGAGGGCAG
>JADFQE010000088.1 GCA_022561985.1 Chloroflexota bacterium | reverse complement strand
GGAGCGTTCGACCGGATCGTCCTCACGTCCATCTCCGGCGACGACTCCCTAGCCGCCCAGGTCATCGGAGAGGACCGGGAGGTCGCCTCCGCCGGGTCCCTGTCCATCGAGGTCGCCAGCGTGCGGGTGGCCATGGCCGAGCTGCGCGCCATCGCCGAGTCCCTCGGCGGCTTCGTCGAGCAGCTCACGACCTCCGGCGGGCCGGAGCCCGCCCAGGGCGCCGCGACCATCCGCGTCCCCGGCGACGACTTCTTCACGGCCGTCGAGCTGATCCAGGCGCTCGGCGAGGTCCAGAGCGAGCGGCTGGGACAGGAGGACGTGACGGGCCGCGCCATCGACCTCGAAGCGCAGCTCCGGGGCGAGCTGCGCAAGGAGGAGAGCTTGCTTGCCCTGCTCGACCGCGCCAACTCGGTGAGCGACGTGCTCACCGTCGAGCGCGAGCTCTCCCGCGTGCGCTCCGAGGTCGAGCGCCTCGCGGGCCAGCTCGCGTTCCTCGACCGCCGCGTCGCGCTCGCGAGCATCGTCGTCTCGATGAGCCTCCCGCCGGAGAAGACGGCGCAGCCCTCCACCTCGAGCATCCGGGTGCAGGTCGCAGACGTCGGCGACGCCGTGCGCGACGTCCTCGCGGCCCTTGCGCAAGCCGGCGGCGAGACCGACCGTTCGCTGCTCACGGTCCGCAACGGGGCCGAGGAGGCCTCGCTGTTCCTCCGGGTCCCGGAGGCCAAGTTCGACACCCTGCAGGACGCCATCGAGCGTACCGGCACGGTCGCTTTCAAGCAGGTCCAGCGCTCCGGCTTCGGCGCGGAGCCGGACACGGACATCGAGGCGAGCTTCGACGTGACGTTCGTCGAGCAGCCCGCCGCCGAGCGCAACCTGTGGCTCTGGGTCGGCGTGCCCGCGGGCGCGTCCGGCGCGCTCCTCCTCCTCGGCGGACTGCTGTATGCGGCCTACCGCGTGGGGCGCCGGACGGCGTAGGCAGCCCGCGGCGGGCGTGGTGGCCGCGTGAGTGGCTGGCGTATGCGAGTCCGGTTTATCGCATCAAACGACGGGTGAAGGTAACCAAGAAAAGAGCCATCAAAAAGACTCCAACAAATGACTGAATCGCACCGATATATCTGAGTGCACCAACCGGAGGGTTAGCCCAAGATCCATATCCGAGTGCCGTAAATGAAACCGCAGAGAAATACATACCATTCCCGAGTCTATTCGCGAATTCAATCAGGCCGGAGCGTGACCATTCAAGCACGCCGTAGTCAAAGTAGACGAGGGCGAAAACCACAACTACTAATGCAGCCGCTCGAACGACGCGCAACGGACGCTCCCCGAACCCAAACAATTGATCCATGAATGCGGACCCCATCCAACTAACTAAGTCCGGGAATCCCCCGTGCACTAATGCGGAAGCCCAATGCCTCATCCGACCTTGTGCTTTCGCTCGCCGGGATTTCGTGAACACCTTGGCGAGTCGCGCCTTTCTTCGACAAACCGCCTCGCGATAGCGGAATTCTCCTGCGAGTCGCTCATCACCCGCATTCTGATGCGATCGCGTGAGGGCTCTATAGACCTGTATCGCCTCATCGTATTTACCCTCCAGCTCCTGAATCAGCGTGAGTTTCGGGCCCCAGTCAATTCCATCGAGTTGCGTCGTCTCCAATCGCACCCCGACCAGGTTCGCTTCGACTAGGTTCACGTACCGCAGGTCAGCATCGCGGAACACGGCAAATCCGGCGAACGCCTTATGAAGATTGGCTCGATACAGATTCGTACCGTCTGCTTTTATGCGATCGAGGAACGCTCCGGTGAAGTTCGTATGTTGGAACTGGGCATCATTCAGGGTGCTTCCGGATAAGAACGATCCCGTAAAGGAAGTAGGTATCACTTGCTCCATCTCTTTGAATGTCCCGTGCTCCCATCTGTCCAGAATCCATCCTCTAGCCAAATCAGATGGACCGAGGTCGTTTCCACGGAACTTTATCAGGGGAAACGCTATTACCTTGGAAAAGTTACATCCAGAGAAGTATGCCCGGTCGAGGTTTAAGCCTCGAATATCCGCGCCTGAGAAGTCGAGACCATTAAATTCCAGGAAGTCAACCACGTTGTCGTTGGCGTCTAAGATGGCCAGCAGATCTTCCCGGCCCACCGGGCGCGCTTGTTTGCCGTCTACTATCACGCCCCGTTCGGTCAGAAATCTGTTTACATCAATCACTGCGCCCTCTGCGTCGGCCCTGGGTACGCTTCGCGCCCCTCACGCCTCCGCGGCCGCCTTCTCCCCGGCGGCCGCCCTGCGGTCGAAGGTCAGCTTGCCCTTCGCCACGCCCACGAGCACGGTGTCGCTCTCCACGAAGTCGCCGGAGAGGATGCGCTTCGCGATCTCGTTCTCCACGTGGCGCTCCACTGCGCGGCGCAGCGGGCGGGCGCCGAAGACCGGGTCGTACCCCTCCTTCACCAGCCACGCCTTCGCCGCATCGGTCAGCTCGATGGACAGACCCCGGTCCGAGAGCCGCTCGCGCACCTTGTTCACCATGAGCTCGACGATCTGGGCAAGCTCCTCCTCGGTGAGCTGCTGGAAGACGATGTACTCGTCTATGCGGTTCAGGAACTCGGGGCGGAACGCCTTCTTCAGCGCGTCCATCACGGCGCCGCGCTGGCGCTCCTGCTCCGGCGCCTTCTGCTTCGAGGTCTGGAAGCCGATGGCGGCGCGGCTGAACTCGGCGGTGCCCAGGTTGGACGTCATCACGACGATGGTGTTGCGGAAGTCCACCGTGCGGCCGTGGCCGTCGGTCAGATGCCCCTCGTCCAGGATCTGGAGCATGACGTTGAAGATGTCCGGGTGCGCCTTCTCGATCTCGTCGAAGAGCACCACCCGGTACGGCCGGCGGCGGACCGCCTCGGTGAGCTGCCCAGCCTCCTCGTACCCGACGTATCCGGGCGGTGCGCCGATGAGGCGGGAGACGGTGTGGCGCTCGCTGTACTCGGACATGTCGATGCGCACCATGTTCTCCTCGTCGTCGAACACGTACTCGGCCAGCGCCCGGGCGAGCTCGGTCTTGCCGACGCCGGTCGGGCCCAGGAACATGAAGCTGCCGATCGGGCGCTTCTCGTCCTTCAGACCGGCGCGCGCGCGCCGGATCGCATCCGCCACGGCGATCACGGCCTCGTCCTGGCCGATCACGCGCTCGTGCAGCCGGTCCTCCAGGTGCAGGAGCGCGTCCGCCTCGCCCTCCATGAGCTGGGCTGCGGGGATGCCGGTCCACTTGGCGATCAGCTCGGCGATGTCCTGCTCGCGCACGACGATCGCGCCGTGGTTGTCGGTGCCGAGGAAGGCGGCGCGGTCCTTCTCGAACGTCTCCTGGAGCTTGATGCGCGCCGAGCGCGCCGTGGCGGCGGCTTCGTAGTCGCCGCGCTGGGACGCCGACTCCTCCTCGTCCTCCAGGTGGCTGATGCGCTGCTGCCGCTCGGTGAGCTCGGGCGGCAAGCTCTCGACGTCCAGGCGCAGCTTCGCCGCCGCCTCGTCCATGAGGTCGACCGCCTTGTCCGGCAGGTTGCGGTCGGAGATGTACCGGGCGCTCAGGCGCGCGGCCGCGACGAGCGCGCCGTCTTCGTAGGACACCTTGTGGTGCGCCTCGTAGCGCGGCTTCAGACCACGCAGGATCTCGATGGCCTCGTCCACCGACGGCTCGTCGAGCCAGATCGGCTGGAAGCGCCGCTCCAGCGCCGAGTCCTTCTCGATGTACTTCCTATACTCGTCGGGGGTGGTGGCGCCGATGACCTGCAGCTCGCCGCGGGAGAGCGCCGGCTTCATGATGTTGGCCGCGTCGATGCCGCCCTCGGCCGCGCCCGCGCCCACCATGGTGTGCAGCTCGTCGATGAACAGGATGACCTCGCGCTGCGCCTCCTTCATCTCGTCGATGACGGACTTCAGCCGCTCCTCGAACTCGCCGCGGAACTTGGAGCCGGCGACGAGCCCCGCCATGTCGAGCGCGAGCACGCGCTTGCCCCGCAGCGAGGACGGGACGTCGTCGGAGACGATGCGCTGTGCGAGCCCCTCGGCGATGGCCGTCTTGCCGACGCCCGCTGCGCCGATGATGACGGGGTTGTTCTTGGTCCGGCGGGTCAGCGTCTGCATCACGCGCCGGATCTCCATGGCGCGGCCGATGACCGGGTCGAGCTTGCCCTGGCGCGCGAGGTCCGTCAGGTCGATGGTGTAGCGCTCCAACGACTGATAGCGGCTCTCGGCGCGCTGGTCGGTCACCCGATGACCGCCGCGGATCTCCTGGAGCGCCTGGTACACCCGCTCCTTGTCCACCCCGTGGCGCGCCAGCACCTGAGCAGAGTCGCCCTGCGCGTCGGACAGCGCGGCGATGAAGAGGTGCTCCGTGCCGATGTAGTCGTCGTGGAGCCGCTCGGCCTCCTCCTTGGCAACGTCGAGCAGCGTGACCGCGCGGGGCGTGGGGTGGATCTGCGTGCCCTGCTCCGAGAGCTTCGGCGTCGCCTCCAGCACGCGCTCGATCTCCTCCCGGACGGCGCCCACGTCGACGCCGAGGTTCTCGAGGATCTGCACGGGCACGCCTGTCTCCGCCTGGAGCATGGCGACCACGATGTGCTCGACGTCCCACTGCGGGTGCCGGAACCTGCGCACCACGTCGTAGGACGCCCCGATGGCCTCCTGGGCCTGCTCCGTGAAGTCTTCCTGCTTGAAAACCATGCCGCCCCCCTACTTCTTGACTGTGCGCCTACGCTCCGCTCCGGCTCCAGACTAAAGCGGCACGCGCTGCTGCGACCGCCTTGCTGGGCAAGCCCGTTGGCTTGGCTGTGCGCTCCTGCTCCCCAACCCGTCATCCTGAGCGAAGCGAAGGATCTCGCCCCCATTTTCCTCTGACTCTGCTTCACCCCTCGCGCCCAGGCACACCACCTCTCCCTCGGTTGAGCTCGGCGGCGAGGCTTTGGACCTGCCCTTCGAGCGCGTCCATCTGCGCCTTCATCCGCATGATCACCTCGACGCCCGCCAGGTTGATACCAAGGTCGTCGATGAGGGACCTGATCCAACGCGCCCGCTGAAGGTCGTGCGGCGAGTACATGCGGATGTTCCCCCGCGAGCGCGCCGGGTCCATCAACCCGGTCCGCTCGTACGTGCGCAGCGTCTGCGCGTGCACGCCGACCATCCGCGCCGCGACGCTGATCACGTAGCACGGCTCATCCTCAGCCACCGCCTCCACACGAAGCACCGCACCAACGGCCGTCCGTATTCTCACTCGCTCCGCCATCTGGGTCCTCCTGAACTGTGCGCCTACGCTCCGCTCCGGCTCCGGACTGAAGCGGCACGCGCTGCTGCGACCGCCCTGCTGGGCTTGTGCCCGTGTATGGCTATGCGTCGGCCCCTTGTTGTGGGTCAAGGGCTGTGCCCTTGCGCAGTTGTTGGAACAACCCTCGCTGCTCGTCGCTGAGATCGACGGGCAGCACCACCTTCACCGTCGCCAGCAGGTCGCCGTGGCCGCCGCCCCTGCCCTTCGGCATGCCCTTGCCCCGCAGCCGGAAGACCCGGCCGTTCTGGGTCTCGGGCGGCAGCTTGAGTGCGACCTTCACCCCGGTGATCGTGCTCACCTCGACCTCCCCACCGAGGACCGCGTCGACGAGCGGCACGCTCACCTGCAGCAGCAGATCGTTCCCCTTGCGCTCGAAACGCGCGTGGGGGGCAACCGTGATGCTCAGATAGAGGTCCAGCGGCGCGCCCCCCCGCCCCGGCGCACCCACGTGCACGCGAGCGCCCGAGGCCACCCCGGCCGGTATCGTCACCTCGATCCGCCGCCCCGCCTCGCCCGAGAGCGGGTCCGGCGCCGTCTGCACCATGCGCTTGGCCCCGGCGTACGCCTCCTCCAGCGTCATGGTGATCGGCACATCAACCTGCTGGCGCGGCGCGAACCCCTCGAAGCCCGCCGACGGGCGCGTCCTGAACAGGTCGCCGAAGAGGTCCCCGAAGCCCCCAGCACCCCCAGAACTCCCGGCACCAGGCGCCTGCGTCCCACCACGGCGCCGGCCGCGGCCGAACCACGTGGAGGGCGAGGAGCCCGCGCCTCCCGCACGCGTGACCCGGTCGGCGTGCCGCCAGTCGTCGCCGAACCGGTCGTACTTCTTGCGGTCCTCCGCGTCCGCGAGCACCTGGTACGCCTCGTTGATCTCCTTGAACCGGGATTCCGCGCCCTTGTCGCCCCGGTTCACGTCCGGGTGGTACCTGCGGGCAAGCCGCCGGTACGAGGACCGTATGTCCTTCTCGGACGCGTCGCGCGGGACGCCGAGGGTTTCGTAGTAGCTCTTGGCCATGCCTATCCTTCGCCGGTCCTCTCTCTGGACGCTGCCCCTGGAGCGCTGCCTCGGGACGCCGCCCTGGGACGCCGCCCTGCTCGCGGCAGCTCGCTTTTATACAGCTCCGATACTAAACCCTTAGTGCCATGCTATCAAGTTAGATACGCCTCCCCCGCAGTTCGTTGCACAGGCCCACTGTGACGGCGGCGGCGTGGCCGTGGCCGCATTGACGGCCCTCGCGCGCGGAGTTACCATGGCTATTCGGCACTGCTGCGCCGGGAAGGGACCGTGTGGTGACCCACGTTACGGCATTGCGCTGCAAGGAGTGCTCCCGGGAGTATCCGGTGGGCGCGTTCAACGTGTGCGAGTTCTGCTTCGGCCCATTGGAGGTCGTCTACGACCTCGACGCGATCAAGAAGGCCGTCTCGCGCGAGAGCATCATGGCGGGCCCGCACAGCCTCTGGCGGTACGCCGACTTCCTGCCCGCCGACCACAACCCGGACGTCGACATCAACGCCGGCTTCACGCCGCTCATCCGGTCCAAGGGCCTCGCCGACCACCTCGGGCTCGAGGAGCTCTGGATCAAGAACGACAGCGTCAACCCGTCGTACTCCTTCAAGGACCGGGTCGTGGCGGTGGCCGCGGCCAAGGCGATCGAGCTCGGCTTCGACACGCTCGCGTGCGCATCGACCGGCAACCTCGCCTGCGCCGTCGCGGCGCACGCCGCCCGCGGGAACATGGCCGCCTACGTCTTCATCCCCTCGGACCTCGAGCACGGCAAGGTGCTCGGCGCCGCGATCTACGGCCCGACCATGGTCGCCATCGACGGCACGTACGACGACGTGAACCGCCTGTGCAGCGAGCTGGCGGACACCTACCCGTGGGCGTTCGTGAACATCAACATCAGGCCCTTCTACGCGGACGGATCCAAGACGCTGGGCTACGAGGTCGCCGAGCAGCTCGGCTGGCGCACGCCCATGCACGCGGTCGCGCCCTCGGCGTCCGGTGCGATGTTCACGCGGATCTACCGCGGCTTCAACGATTTCGCCGACACCGGCCTCATCGGCAAGGTCGAGACGAAGATGCACTGCGTGCAGCCGCGCGGGTGCAGTCCCATCGCGACCGCCTACGAGGAGGGCCGGCTCATCATCCGGCCCGTGCGGGCGAACACCATCGCGAAGTCCCTGGGCATCGGCAACCCGGCCGACGGCTACTATGCGCTCAAGACCATCGAGGCCTCCGGCGGCTCCGCCGTGATCGCCGAGGAGCACGAGGTCGCCGAGGGCATCAAGCTGCTGGCCGAGACCGACGGCATCTTCACCGAGGGCGCGGGCGGCGTGGCCGTCGCCGGGCTCAAGCGGCTGGTGGAGCGCGGGACGATCAAGCCCGACGAGCCGACGGTCCTCTACATCACCGGCAACGGCCTCAAGACGACCGAGCTCGTCGAGGACGTCGTCCACCCCCTGCACATCGAAGCGACGGTCAAGGCTTTCCAGGACGCCATCGGGGCGCGGGCGTGAGGGCGGCTATCGTGCAGCGCGTGCGGCTTACCTTCCTCGATCACCTCATCAAAGAGCCCGTCATCCATCAGCTCGGGCACAAATTCGACATCGTGACGAACGTCCGGCGCGCGGACATCCAGGAAGGCATCGGCTGGGTGATCCTCGAGCTCGAGGGCGACGACGACGAGATCGACCGCGGCCTGGACTGGGCGCGCGCCCTTGGCGTGCGCGTCGACCCCGCGCTGGGCGACCTCATCGAGCCATAGCACCGCATCGCCCTCCCGAGAGACCCGCCCCCTGATAGACTGCCCCCGATGAGATAGGTCCCCGCCCGAGACACCCCTGCCCGCCCGAGACACCCCTGGAGGAAACCAACCGATGAGCGTGACCGTGCGTATCCCTGGGCCGCTGCGGAAGATCAGCAACGGCGCCGACAAGGTGGAGGTCGAGGGCTCCGACCTCGGCAGCCTGGTGGCCGCCCTAGAAGCGCAGTTCCCCGGGATGAAGGAACGGCTGGTCGACGAGAACGGCGAGCTCCGTTACTTCGTCAACCTCTACCTCAACAACGAGGACGTCCGGTTCCTCGACGGCCTGAAGACGCCCGTCAGCCCGGGCGACGAGGTGAGCATCGTGCCGGCCGTGGCCGGCGGCTGAGGGCACCGCCCAAGCCTTGACCACTCCCCAGGACCGGGACCCCCTCGACCGCGAAGCCCCTTTCGATGAGCTCCACGAGTCCGACGACTCGGTGAAGTACGTCGATAACGAGAGCTCCACGAGCTTCCTCGATGCCCGCTGGTGGCGCTGGGCCGGGATCGTCGTCGCGGCGCTCATCGCCATCGCCTTCACGATCCCGCTCCTCATCCCCCTCTTCAGCGGCGGCGGCCAACCGGCCCCCGAGCAGCCTCTGGGCCGCGCGTCGGTCCCCGACTTCGTGCTCCAAGCCGCCGACGGCACCACCGTCCGCCTCTCGGACGAGACGCGCCGGAACGACGCCGTCGTCCTGGTCTTCTACCGCGGCTACTTCTGAGGGACCTGCCGCTCGCAGCTCGTGGAGCTCGAAGCCGCCTACGACGACATCCGGGCCAGCGGTGCGCAGCTCCTCGCCATCAGCGTGGACTCGGTGGGGGACGCCCGGGCGATGACCGAGCACGCGGGGGCGTCGTTCCCCGTCCTCTCCGACGCGGACCACGTGGTCAGCACCGCCTACGGGCTCTTCGACCTGCTCGCCGACGGCGTTTCCGCACCCGCCACGCTGATCATCGACCACGACGGCAACCTGGCGGCGAGCCACGTGGGCACCTCGATCACCGACCGGGTGCCCGCCGAGACCATCGTCGCGTTCCTGAAAGAGCTGAGCGGCACCGGCGGAGGAACCGCGAGCTAGGCAGGCGCAGACCCCACGGGTGTGAGCCTCCGGTCAGATCAGCTTCCGGCTCTTGAGCTGCTTCAATCCATCGGCGACCCGTTCGTCGCGTAGCACGTCGTCCACCTCGATGGGTCTCTCGATCTCGCCGAACTCCACCATGTCCGCGATGACCGACGCGAGGGCCGGATGGGAGACCTGGCCGTCCAGGGGCATCACCCCGGCGCCGCGCTCAGGCCGGGTCACGATCCGCAAGACGCGCTCATCTTCGTTGTGGCTTTCCTGACGGAGCCGGGTCTCCATCTCCCACATATACGGGAAGTTCGCAGGATCGTTGAGGAAATTGAAGGCCCGGATGTTGCCCCGGAGGAAGGCCCCCAACTCCTCGCCACGCTTCTCGATGGTCTGGCTGGTCGCGACGATGACCCTTCCGGGGGGTCGCGAGCCCGCATCCTGTTGCACCTTGGAGCCGTCGATGAGCAGCGGGAACCCCTCTTTGATGAGCTGCTCCGCGTGCGGCCCACTCGCGATCATGGCATCCACCCGGCCTGAGCGGAGGAACTCAAGGTGTTCCGCGGTGCTGCTGTACGCGAACACCGGGTCCTGAACCCATTCGACGTCCGTCTGCGGGTCCAGTCCGGCCCGGCGCAAGCTCGCCGCCATGAAACGGTGCTGCATCCCTCCGCGCTCGCGGAGCCCGATCTTCCGGCCGCGAAGCTGCTC
>JADFQE010000012.1 GCA_022561985.1 Chloroflexota bacterium | reverse complement strand
TCGGCGGGGCGGGCGGGACCTTCTACGAGGCGTACGTGCACCCGGACATCGGCAGAGAGTGGATCGACGCGTTCGTGGACCCGGCGCTGGACGTCACCTTCCTCCAGGACTTCCGGCAGATCGTGGATGGCGTCGCCAAGGGCCAGTTCCACTTCGGCACCGCCATCGGGACCGCGGGACGCGACCTCGACGCACTGGCAGCGCTCGGCGCGCCCGTCGAAAGATTCCCGTGCTCCGTCGCCAACGTGTGCGTCAAGGAGTTCATCGAGGGCGGCGTGATGGCCGGCACGGGCAGCTCGAGCAACATGATGATCCCCGCCGACCGGCCGAACCCGAACAGCGCGAAGCTCTGGATCAACTGGTTCCTTTCACTGGAAGGCCAGACGATCATGCACACCAAGGGCGAGCCGGACCCGAACCCGTCGCTCCGGAACGACATCACCGACTGGGGCAACACCCTGCCCCACGAGCTCAGGGACCCGGACAAGGACTACTTCTTCTTCAGCTCCGACCCGACCTACACGGTCCTGAGGGACGAGGCGCTCCAGTACGCGAAGGACGCGTACAACGCGACACGTTAGGAACCGAGCCCCCGGCGCACGGCGAGCGGTCAACTGACGCCGATGGCCGATGAGTTAGAGAACCCCTCCGGAACGACGGAGCCCGTGCGCGCGCGCGCCGTAGGGGTTGAGGGCGACCAGCCGCGAGGCCGGGGGTCCTCCGGCCCTTCCGCCTCAGGCCGCTCTGAGAAGAGGGGGGGACGGCGCTCGGCCTACGCCACGCGCGACCTCACCACCGGCAGTATCCCCCGCAACCTCTGGTTCCTGGCATGGCCCGCGACGGTCAACGGAGCGCTGCGGACGGTGGACCAGCTGGCCGACCTCGTATGGGCGGGGTTCTTCGGGTCGCTGGCCATCGCCGGGATGGGCGTGGCCCAGCAGTACGTGGGCATGGCCTTCACCGCCCGCATGGGGTTGGACGTCGGGATGCGGGCAATGGTCTCCCGGGCGATCGGGATGGGCGACACGCGTCTGGCGGAGCACGTCGTCTTCCAGGCGGCCACCATCACCCTGGGCTACTCCCTCCTGATGGTCCTGATCGGCGTCTTCCTGACCGAATCCCTCCTTGGCCTGCTCGGCGTCTCGGACGCCGTGGTCGCCCAGGGGACCACGTACATGCGCATCCTGCTCATCGGGCAGACGGTCATCGGCTTCCAGTCGCTGGCCGGCCAATCGCTGTCGGCCGCCGGAGACACCTTCACGCCCATGAGAGCGGCGGTGGTCGCACGCGTCATCCACCTCGCCGCCAGCCCCACGCTCATGTTCGGGCTGGTGGGCATGCCAGAGATGGGGCTGGCGGGCGCCGCATTGGGGACCGTGCTCTCGCACCTGGTCTCGCTCGTCATCGTGCTCTCCGCCCTGTTCCGCGGCAGCTCCCGGCTGCACCTCCGGCTCCGCGACTTCTCCTTCGACGGGGCCACGGTGTGGCGCCTCCTGAAGATCGGCGGGCCCGCGTCGATCAATGGGATGGAACGAACGCTGGCGCAGCTCTTCATGGTGCGGCTGGTTGCCCCCTTCGGCGACGTCGCGGTGGCGGCCTTCTCGATCACGCGGCGGGTGGAGAATTTCGCCCAGATGGGATCGCGCGGCCTGGGCATGGCCTCGGGGATCATCGTGGGCCAGAGCCTCGGGGCCGGGAAGCCGGAGCGTGCCAAGGAGACGATCCGGTGGGCCGCCATGTACGTGACAATCATCACGGCGGCGTTCTCGGGTCTGCTCCTCGCCTTCCCGGTGGGCTTCCTCACCCTATTCACGCGCGACCCTGCGTTCCTGGAGGTGGCGCGCACGTGGCTCGTCATCGCGGCGGTCGGATACGTCGGGCTCGCCCTGGGCCAGGTCGCCCAGCAGTCGTTCCAGACCGCGGGAGACACGGTGATGGTGATGCTGATCACGCTGGGGACCATGTGGGGTCTGGAGCTGCCCCTGGCTTGGTACCTCACTCGATCGACCGACGTGGGGCAGTTCGGGGTCGCCTGGGCCATGCTGGCCGCCATGGCGGCACGGCCGGTCATCTACGTGCCCTACTACTACTGGGGCCGGTGGCTGCGGGTGCGGATGTTCGATCCGCCGGAGCAGGCACGGAGCGGCGAAGGAGACGGAGGAGCCGCGGGCTAGCGCGTCAGCTCCTCCCAGGTCGGCATGGCCGGCTCCGGCGCGGGCCCGAGCGGCATGTGCTCGGCCGTGGCGAGCGGCGCGCTCAGGCGCGGCCCGCCAGGAGTGCGCGACGCGCGGGCCGCGAACCCGTCGAGGCCCTCGCGCGCGGCGGGCACGCCCACCCCGAAGGCGAGCACGCAGAAGGCGCCCATGCCGTCCGGCGCCACCAGCGTATCGAGCGCGCGCAGGTTCGCCGTGCGCACGCGTGGTGCGATGCCGCGCCGGGCGACGACGTCGGCGCGGTACTCCTCGAAGCCGAGGCCCCGCAGGAAGCCGGCCTGGGAGGCCGAGCCCACGAACGAGAACCCCGCCGCCTCGGCCGCCTTGCGGAGCGAGGTGAGCTCGACGTGCACGCTGATGTCCTGCGCGCCGGGGTCCCGGTACGGGTCCATGTTCAGCGTGTGGCCGGCGTAGCAGCGGAGCGTGCCCGCACGGCGCGCGGCGTCGTAGTACGCAGCGGCCTCGTGGCCGTAGTCGATCACGAGCACGTAGCCCTCGTCCAGAGCGTCCGCCACGTCCAGGCACCAGGCGTCGAGGCCGAGGTTGATCTCGGCCCGGTGCCCCTCGGCCAGCTCCACGCCGAGGGCGTCGAGGCGCTGCGCGAGGGCGGGGGTCGACGGCTCGCCCACGCGCTCCTCGAAGCCACCGCCGCCGTCGAGCCCGACGAACAGCTCGCGGAGCTCGCCGCCGGCCACCGTCACGCGGTGGACCGGCATCGCGTCCAGCAGCTCGTTGGCGAGCACCACGCCGCGCACGCCCCGGAACGGCAGGTGGTCCGAGCGCACGCCGCCGGCCACGGCGCGCACGTCCACGCCCACGTGGCGCAGCGCGGCGGCGAAGGCGGGGTCGGCACCGGCGGCGTATCGAGCGATATCGCGCCCGAGCGTCCCCGTGCCGGCGCCCGGCTCCAGCACCCAGAACGGCTGGGGCGACCCCATGACGCGCCACATCTGGGCGAGCTGGGCGGCGAGCAGCGCGCCGAAGACGGGGTGCGTCAGCGGCGCCGTGTAGAAGTCGCCCTGCGCTCCGAGCGCCGCACGGGTCGAATAGTAGCCGCCGTTGGGCCAGTAGAGGACGACGTCCATGAACTCGGCGAACGTGATCGGCCCGCGCTCGACGATGCGCCGGCGCAGCTCGCCCCCCACGTCCACGGCCTTCATGCCCACGTCGATGATGCCCCCGTCGATGCCGCCCCGTCGGCACCAGTCTAGAGCAATCGACCTCACGGAAAAGGGCGAAAGAGAGACCGCCCTCGTTCTCGGGCGGTCTCTCTTGAATCTCGCTCTTCGCTTGGGGGGGCTTTAAGTGCGGGTGCGGTTGACGTGGTTCCCCTCGGACTCCCAGCTCGTGATCTGGACAGAGTTCTTGAATTCGCGTATCTCGCCGCACGCGCGGCACGTCCCCGTGCTCGTGGGACCGTTGGGGCTATCGATCACCCAGTGGTGACTGCAATCGGACTCGGCATACTGCACGGCCTCGGTTTCTTGCTGCATCATGAACTCGAATCTCCCCTTCCGAGTGAGCGTTGAGGGACTAGCCCCGTTCGTCGATGGGCACGTACTGCACGTCCGTCGGACCGACGTACTGCAGCTGCGGCCGGATGAGCATGTTCTTGTCTTGTTGCTCAAGGACCTGAGTGACGTAGCCGGGCACGCGCGCCACGGCGAAGATCGAGATGAACAGGTCCTCGGGGATGCCGAGCAGGTAGTAGACCGAGCCGGACCAGAAGTCCACGTTCACGCAGATTCCGCGCTCGGCGTAGGGACGCATCTCCTCCTCGACCTTGCTCAGGATCTGGAACCACTGGGGCTGGCCCTTCTTCTCGGCCAGGAGGCGGGAGCCCTCGCGCAGGTGGCGGGCCCGGGGGTCCTCGGCGCGGTAGACGGCATGGCCGAACCCCATGATCCGCTCGCGCTTCTCGTGCTTGTCCGCCAGGTACGACTCCACGTTGGAGACGTCGCCTATCTCGAGCGCCATCTTCATCACGCCCTCGGCGGCGCCGCCGTGCAACGGTCCCTTGAGCGTGGCGATGCCGGCGACGATCGCGCCGTGCAGGTCGGTGAGCGTGCTCGCCGCGACACGGGCCGCGAAGGATGAGGCGTTGGAGCCGTGGTCCAGGTGGACGATGAGGTCCTTGCCCATGAGCCGCGTGGTGTCCTCGTCGGGCTTCTCGCCGAGGAGCATATAGAGGAAGTTGCCTGCGTGATCGAGGGAGGGATCGGGGGGGATGGGGTCGAGGCCGTGGCGGATCCGGTGGTGCGCCGCCACGATGGTGGGGGCCTTGGCGGTGATGCGGATGCCCTTGCGCAGCGTCGCCTCGTGCGTGACCTCTTCGGTATCGGGGTCGAAGGCCGAGAGGGCGGAGATCCCGGTGCGGAGGACATCCATCGGATGTGCGCTTCGCACCGCTCGGATGACCTCGACGATCTCCGGCGGGATGGCTCGGGCGTCCCGGAGGCTCGCTTCGAAGGGATCGAGCTCGGACCGCTTGGGCAGATGCCCACGCATCATCAGGAAGACGGTCTCTTCGAAGGAGGAGTGCTCGGCCAGATCGTGGATGTCGTAGCCGCGGTAGATCAGCCGGCCGACGTCGCCGATCACGTTGCTCGACTCGGTCGTCTCGAAGTAGACGTCCCGGAGGCCGCGCTTCAGCTCAACCTGCTGGGTCACCTTGCTCTCCCCCGCACACCGCTCCCCCAACCGCCAGACGCGCCCCGCCGGGGCACCCGCGCCCTGTCCGCCTGGGCGTTCCGGCATGCGCTTCGAACGGTTCCGGTGCACGTCTGGCGACGGGCGCCGGACCGGATGATGGCACGATCGATGGTGCCGGAACGAAGCTACCGAGGGTGACGAGAGTGCGACATCCGCGCCAGATGCCTACCGGTTTTCCGGTGTCCGCAAAAACCGCAGATCCCAGTCAACGGTCTCAAAAATGCTACCATCCGGGCGCTTCGGGTGTCAACGCCGCGCAACCCCCTCCGGACCGCCCACGGCGCCGCGGAAGCACCACGCGGCCACGACGCGAGCGGCCGCTCGCAGGCCCCGCGTCCGGCGCGGGCGTTGAGGACTCCCGGGCACACAAGCCCGTTCCTGCACGTGGCAGCAAGGGCGAGCATGATTCCGCCGGGAATGGGGCCGCTAAGCGGGTAAACGGTCACCTGCTTGGAACAATAACGCCAAAAAGGCCGATTGACACCCCTCGAACCCGACGCGTAGGCTGGAAGAAGCACGAGATGCAGGGCGGGACGATCCGGCGCGGACCCCCGCCTGAATCGTGACCACGGGGTACCAGCTTCGAGGGATCCGCGTATGGCCGGTCGAAGTGAGATCGTAGTCCGCTTCGCGGGTGAGGGCGGCCAGGGCGTCGTCACCGCGGCGGAGATGATGGCCCGAGCGGCCGCCGGCGTCGGCTTCCACGCACTCACCTTCGCCACCTTCCCCTCCCAGATCATCGGCGGTCCCACCTGGACCCAGGCCCGCGTCTCGCGCTACCCCGTCCTCAGCCCCGGCGACACCGTCGACATCCTCGTCGCGTTCAACGCCAACGCCTACGAGGAGCACCGCGGCGACGTGCGCGAGGGCGGCGTCATCCTCATCGACCCCTCCATCACTCCCGACGCCAGCGACACGGCCCACCGCTGCATCGTCGTGCCCTTCGACGAGCTGGCCAAGCAGACCGGCGAGGCCCGCGCCGCCAACATGGTGGTGATGGGCGGCCTGTCGCGGCTGGTGAACATGCCGGTCGAGTACTTCAAGGACTTCGTCTCCGCCCGGTTCGCGGGCCGCGAGGGGGTCGTCGAAGCGAACCACATGGCCCTCGACCTTGGCCTCGCCCACATGGCCGAGGAGGCGCCGGTGAGCGACCTCGGCGAGCCGGAGCCGCCCGAGTACAAGCAGCTCTTCATCAAGGGCAACGACGCCGTGTCCCTGGGCGCGATGCACGCGGGCGTCGAGTTCTACATGGGCTACCCCATCTCGCCCGCCACGCCGATCCTCCTCTACATGGAGCGCCACCTCGTGGGCCCCGGCAGGTTCGCGTATCAGGCAAGCTCCGAGATCGAGTCCATCACGAGCGTGCTCGGCGCCAGCTTCGCGGGGAAGAAGGCGATGACCGCCACCTCGGGACCGGGCTTCACGCTCATGACCGAGGGCATCGGGCTCGCCTGGATGGCGGAGCTGCCGTGCGTCATCGTCAACGTCCAGCGCGGCGGTCCCGCCACGGGGTTGCCGACCAAGACGGAGCAGTCCGACCTCCTCGCAGCGCTCACCCCCGCCCACGGCGACTCGCGTCTGCCCGTCATCGCACCGGGGACCGTCGAGGAGTGCTTCTACGCGACCGTCGCCGCCTTCAACTGGGCCGAGCGCGCGCAGTGCCCGGTGGTCCTCCTCAGCGAGCACACGCTGGCCGAGCGCGCGCAGAACATACCCAAGCCGGACCTGGACGCGACGCCGGTCGAGAGCCGCCTCACCTACAGTGGAGGGGAGGGCGGCGGCGAGAACGGCTATCTGCGCTACGACGGGTGGGAGCTCTCGCCGATGCCGGTGCCCGGGCACGCAGGCGCGTATACCGCGAACGGGAGCGAGCACGACCCCTACGGCGACACGACGCACCTGCCTGCCCGGCACGTGCAGATGACGGAGCGCCGGTTCAGCAAGATGAAGCTGCTGGAGGACGGGACGTTCGAGAGCGAGCGGCCGGCCGCCAAGATCGCCGTCATGCCCTGGGGAGGCTCCAAGGGCTCCGTCCGCGAGGCCTACGAGCTGCTGCGGGAAGACGGCGTGGACATCGGCTGGTTCTACACGATGTTCCTGAACCCACTGCCCCCCAAGCTCCTGGAGGAGCTCCAAGCCAAGGACCTCGTGATCGTGCCGGAGCTCAACTACCAGGGCCAGTTCGCCAGCGTGCTCCGGTCGCTGCGCGTCAACGCGGAGCCCATCACCCAATACACCGGTCTGCCCTTCAAGGCAGGCAAGCTGAGCGAGCGGATCAGGTCCATGATCGCCTCGGCATCCAAGACCCCCCAAGCGGTGAAGGCATGAGCGCGAACAACCCCGAATACGACTTCACATGGTGCCCCGGCTGCGGCGACTTCGGCGTGCGGCGCGCGCTTGAGTTGGCCATGACGGAATGGAACGTCAAGTACGAGACGCCCATGGCCAACAACGTCGTGGTCGCCGGCATCGGCTGCTCCGGCAACCTCGTGCACCTGCTGGAGGGCGACCAGCCCTACGGCTTCCACGGCATCCACGGCCGCTCGCTGCCCCTCGCGCTCGGCGTGAAGATGGCCCGGCCTGAGCTCAACGTGGTGACGGTGGCCGGCGACGGCGACTTCCTCGGCATCGGCGCCGAGCACATCGGGCCCCAAGCCGCCCGCAACCTGAACATCTGCACCGTGATCATGGACAACAGCGTCTACGGCCTCACCAAGGGCCAGGCGTCACCGACCACCGTCCAGGGAACGGTCACGAGCTCGACGCCCTACGGGAAGCTCGAGACGCCCATCGACCCGCTGGCGCTCTACCTCACCCTCGGCGTGACGTACATCGCGTCCAGCTACTCCGTCAAGCCGCGCGACCTCGCGAAGCTGATCTTCGACGGCATGGAGCACCAGGGCTTCTCCATCGTCCACGTCCAGTCGCCCTGCACGACCTACAACGATACCTTCGAGGTCCTCAAGGGCAACAAGAAGAAGGGCATCGACCCCTCCGCATGGACGATCCCCGCCGACCACGACCCGTCGGACCGCGCCCAGGCCCGCGGGATCATCGAGCAAGGCGGCGTGCCGCTGGGCCTGATCTACCAGGACAAGTCCCGGCCGTCCTTCGACGCAGGCGCCGACGAGCTCAACAAGCGCGCATCCCAGAAGGACACCGCCACCCTCCTAGCCGCCTACGACCTCTAGCAGGGCGCAGCCCTGCACCCACATCAGGTAGCACCGCTCATGGTGGCGTGCCGTCGCCGTCCAACAGCATCCCGGCCAGCGCTCAGCCGCGCCCGTGAACAACCGCCGTTCTCAGCCGGCGAGTGGGTCAAGGGCTGTGCCCTTGCCCTTGGCCTTGGTGGACGTAGGTGTCGAGCTGCTCGCGGAGGTTGACGCGGCCGCGGTGGAGGCGCGCCTTGAAGGCGGGGACGCTGATGCCGACGATGGTTGCGGCCTCCTCGGTCGTGAGCTGCTGCACGTCGCGGAGGACGACCGCCGTTCGCAAGTCCTCGGACAGCTCGCCGATCGCCTCCTCGAGCTTCTCGCGCAGCTCCTCGTTGAGCGTCTGCGACTCGGGGCCGGGGCTCCAATCGCGGATCTCGACGTCGTCGACGGACGCCTGGGCCATGCGCTGCGGCTTGCGCTCCTTGCGTATCTTCTGGAGGGCGGCGTTCACGACGATGCGGTACAGCCACGTCGTCACCTGCGCGTCGCCACGGAACCGCTCGCGCGCCCGGTAGGCCGACAGGAAGGCGTCCTGGACCACGTCGTCCGCATCGGCCGGATCGTGCATCATCCGGTACGCGATGTTGTAGGCGTAGCTGGTGTACTGCTCCACGATGGAGCTGAACGTTTCGTCGTTCACAGAGCCACCCGGGGATAGGCTGGGCCGCATGCACCTTCCGTGGCGCTGGCGGCATCGAATCACTGTTCGTGGAGTCGACGCCCGTATTCTACCGGGTGCCGTTGAGTTCGGCGATGCCGTACCGTTGCGCACCCAGGGCACAGCCCTGGACCCACATGAGGGACACGCGTTGACGGTCGGCCGATGCGGAGGCGCACCGTGAGAGCTATGAGTAGAGGTCCCTTCGGCTGGTTTCGGAGGCTCGTCGGGAAGGACGAGTTCGACTGTCGCGACGTGCTCGCGAACTGCTCGGACTACGTCGACGAAGAGCTCTCCGAGCGCGACGCAGAGAAGTTCGACGCCCACGTCCGCGACTGCCCCGACTGCCCCCCTTACGTCGCCACGTTCAAGGCAACGGTCAGGACGCTGCAGGACCTGGAGCCCAAGACCGCCCCGCCGGAGCTGCGTGAGCGCATCCGTGCGCAGATCGCCGCCGAGTCCGACCACCCCCCGGCTAGCTAGGCAGGGCGCCGCCCCGCACCCACATCGGGTAGCACCGCTCATGGTGGCGTGCCGTCGCCGTCCAACAGCATCCCGGCCAGCGCTCAGCCGCGCCCGTGAACAACCGTCGTTCCAAGCTGGCGAGTGGGTCAAGGGCTATGCCCTTGCGAAGCGCTCTTCGGCCCACGGGTCGCCGCGCATGTGGTAGCCGTTCTGCTCCCAGAAGCCTGGCGCGTCGTCCGTCAGCAGCTCCACGCCCGTCACCCACTTGGCGCTCTTCCAGCCGTAGCGTGCCGGCACCACCAGCCGGACGGGTGCGCCGTGCGCGGCCTCCAGCGGCGCGCCGTCCCGCCGGTGCGCGAACAGCGCGTCCGGGGCGCGCACCGCGTCGAGGGCGAGGTTCGTCGTGTAGCCGTCGGCGCAGTGCAGCATCACGAACCGCGCATCCGGCTTCGGCCGCGCGAGGTCGAGCACGACGCCGGCCGGCACGCCCTCCCAGCCGACATTCAGCCGGCTCCACTGCGTGACACAGTGGAAGTCGACGGTCTCGGTCTGCTGCGCGAGGGCCAAGAACCCCTCCCAGTCCAGCTCCACCGGCTCCTCGACCTGGCCGAAGACTTGGAGCGTCCAGGTCTCGACCGGCACCTTGGGGACGAAGCCCATGTTCATCACGGGCATCTTGGGCGTGACGTACTGCCCCGGTGGCACGCGGTCCTCCATGCCCTCGGGGATGTTGCGCATGCCGAGCGCGTTCCCGATCTGTCTCAGTAACTCCACGGGGGTTCCTCCGTACGATGGTGGGGCATGCTGCCAGCGGGGCATGCGGCCGATGAGCACCGGCTGGACGTGGTTCCACGCTACACTATGCGGGCGGCGCCAAGCCAGGCGCACGCCTGCAGGACCACACCGCTCATGCAAGAGACACCACCGGCCGCTGCCGCCGGCCCCGCGATGGCCATCGCGGTTTCCGGACTCTCGAAGACCTTCGGCACGACGCGGGCGCTGATCGACGTCGATCTGCGCGTCGCGTGGGGCCAGACCCTCGCGGTGCTCGGCCACAACGGCGCCGGCAAGAGCACGCTGCTGCGCGTCATCGCCTCCCTCGCGCGGCCTGATGCCGGCACCGTCGTGGTCGGCGGCTTCGACCGCGCCAAGGACGCGGCGCGGCTGCGCTCCATCGTGGGCTACGTCGGCCACCAGCCGCTGCTCTACGACGACCTCACGGCCGGGGAGAACCTTGCCTTCTACGCGCGGCTCTACGGGGTGGCGGACGCGCGGGCGCGCATCGGCCAGGTGCTGGAGGACGTCGGCGGGAGCGCGTGGGCGGACCGCCGGGTCCGCGGGCTGTCGAACGGCATGCAGAAGCGCCTTGCGATCGCGCGGGCGCTGCTGCACCGCCCCTCGGTCCTGCTGCTGGACGAGCCGGAAACGGGGCTTGATGTGTCCGGACTGGCGATGCTCGACCGGCTGGTCCGGGGCGTCAGCGACGGCGGTGCGGCGGTGGTCATGACCACGCACGGGATGGAGCGCGGCCTGGCGCTGGCCGACCAGATCGTCGTGCTCGCGGAGGGACGCGTCGCGCTGGCGGGCCGATCGACGGACGTGACCCCGGCGGATGTCCGCGCGATCGTCACGCGCCAGTCCGAGGTGGCGCCGTGAGCGCGTACGTCCGCTCGGCGCTGGCCATCTACCGGAAGGACGTCATGATCGAGGCGCGCACGCGCGAGACGCTCTCCGGTGTATTCATGTTCGCGCTCGTCGTCGCGTTCATCTTCAAGTTCACCTTCGACCCGGCGCCGCAGGTGGTCGCGCTGATCGGCCCCGGCATGGTGTGGGTCGCCTACGTCTTCGCGGGCATCGTCGGGATGAACCGCACCTTCGTGCTCGAGCGCGACCGGGGGACGCTGGAGGCGCTGCTGCTCGCGCCGGTGCCGCGGGAGGCCATCTATCTCGGCAAGCTGCTGGGGGCGTTCACGATCATGATCGTGGTCGAGGCCGCGATGCTCCCGGTGTTCGTGGTGCTCCACGACCTCTCGTTCCTCTCGCTCCCCTTCGCGGTCACGGCGGTGCTTGCCACCCTGGGCATGGCGGCGGTCGGCACGCTGTTCTCGGCGATCGCGGTGCACACGCGGGCGCGGGAGCTGCTGCTGCCGGTGCTGTTCCTGCCCGTCGCGCTTCCCGTCATCATCGCCGCGGTTTCGGCCACGTCGCTGCTGCTCGATGGTGGTGGATGGGGGGACATCGACTTGT
Organism: Chloroflexota bacterium; assembly: GCA_022561985.1. Lineage (GTDB taxonomy): Bacteria > Chloroflexota > Dehalococcoidia > Lucifugimonadales > Australimonadaceae > JADFRC01. The sequence goes on along the minus strand of JADFQE010000012.1, from coordinate 25,778 downwards.
GGCTGCGCCTGATGCTGGCCTTCGATATCGCCTTCCTTGTGCTATCATCTTGGGCGTTCGAGTTCGTGCTCGAGGAGTGAGTGTGGCGACCGTTGGAACCACTCGCGCACCCGGAAAGACGGGGCTCGTCCAGCCCGCCTTGCTCATCGTCGGCGCGGCCTTCCTCTTCACCGACCTGTACCTGATCTTCCAGTACGTGCCCACCGAGCGCGTCATGGGGATCGTGCAGCGCCTCTTCTACTTCCACGTCCCGACCGTCTGGGTCGGGTTCCTCGCGTTCTTCATCGTCTTCGTCTCCAGCATCATGTACCTGGTGAAGCGCACCGAGGTCTGGGACCGCCGCGCGTACGCCGCCGGCGAGGTCGGCATGCTGTTCCTCACGGTCGCGATGGTCACGGGGGCGATCTGGGCCAAGCCGGTGTGGGGCGTGTGGTGGGTGTGGGACGCGAAGCTGACGACGACCTTCGTGCTGTGGCTGATCTACATCGGGTATCTCATGGTGCGCGCGTACGCTCCCGACAAGCGCCGCGGCGCCCGCTGGGCGGCCGTCGTCGGCATCGTCGGCTTCGTGGACGTCCCGATCGTGTACTACGCGGCGGAGCTGTGGCGCTCGCTGCACCCCGAGCTCGTCACGGGGCCCTTCGCGGAATCAGGCGGACTCGCGCCGGAGATGCGGACGACGCTGTACTTCAGCGCGCTCACGTTCATGCTCGTGTTCGCATACCTGTTCCGCGAGCGCACCGCGCAGCGCGCGGACGAGCAGGCGCTCGATGAGCTGCGGGCCCGCGTGGGGTAGCCCCAGGCGACGGAGCCCGTGCGAAAGAGGAGGACACCGACGTTGATCAGGAAACTCACCACGGCCGCATACGTGACCGCCCTCGTGGCGCTCGCACCGCTCACCGCGCTTGCCGCAGTCGCCCCGCAGGGCGCGCCCGGCGAGAGCAACCTGGGCTTCCTGCTCGCCGGCACGGCGCTCGCATGGGCAGGCTTCTTCGCGTACGCCTTCTACGTCGGACGGAAGAACCGCGAGCTGCGTCGAGACCTCGAGGAGCTCCAGCACACCCTGGCCGCGCGCGAGCAGGGCACAGCCCCAGGGCACAGCCCTGGACCCACATAAGGGGCACACGTCGTAGACCGACAGATGTCGGCGCCCGCGAGTGACCGAGGAGCGTCGGCGTGCGCCGAGCAAGACAGCCGCAGCAGCGCGTGCCGCTTCAGTCCGGAGCCGGAGCGAAGCGTAGGCGCACAGTCAGGAGCTCAGCATGGCCGACGAGACCGACTTCAACCCGTACTACGGCGTGTTCCCCTACCGGGACTTCGTGAAGAGCGAGGGCATCCCCGTGGTCGAGGCCTACGCTGTCGACTGCCACACCATCGCCGTCGAGCCGTGGGAGCGCTTGGGTGGGCTCGGGGCCTACGTGCACCTGGCGGGCAAGAGCGATTACCTGTCCGCCTACGTGGTCGAGATACCGCCGGGCGGCGAGCTCAAGCCCGAGCAGCACATGCACGACGAGCTCATGCACGTGATCTCCGGCCGCGGCGCGACCGTGATCGAGGACCCGAGCGGGAAGAAGCACTCCTTCGAGTGGGGGCCGACGGCGATATTCGGCATCCCCATGAACGCCAAGCACCAGATCTTCAACGGATCGGGGACGGAGCCCGCCAGGCTCGCCGCGGTCACCGACCTGCCCATCATCTTCAACATCTTCCACCGGCCGGAGTTCATCTTCGAGAACCCGTTCACGTTCCCGGAGCGCGCGGAGACCGACCGGTACTACGAGGGCGAGGGCGAGTTCCGCAAGATCAAGCCGGGACGGCACCAGTGGGAGACGAACTTCGTGCCGGACCTCGTCAACTTCGAGCTGCCGCCGTGGATCGCCCGCGGGGCTGCGGGGAACAACATCCAGTTCCTGCTCGGCGACAGCTCGATGCACTGTCACATCTCCCAGTTCTTCGAAGGCACCTACAAGAAGGCGCACGCACACAACGCGGGCGCGCACATCTTCTGCGTGACGGGCGAGGGCTACTCGCTGCTGTGGAAGGCCGGTGAGAACCCGGTCGATGCCGTGCGCGTGGACTGGAAGCCGGGCACGCTTTATGCGCCGCCGGACGGGCCCACGTACCACCAGCACTTCAACGTGGCGGAACAGCAGTCGCGCTACCTGGTGTTCGACTTCGGAGGGTCGCGGTATCCGGTGCTCGACTCCAAGATGTGGGTCTATGAGAATATGGACAAGTCCGAGACGGCGGGGGGGATGCAGATCGAGTACCAGGACGAGGACCCACGCATCCACGTGCTCTTCGAGCAGGAGCTGGAGAAGCGGGGCCTCCGCTCGCGCATGCACGAGTTCATGGAGGGCAAGGGCACAGCCCTTGACCCATAAAAGGGGCGCGGCGTCGGGGACCGACAGATGTCGGCGTGCGCCGGGCAAGACAGCCGAAGCAGCGCGTGCCGCTTCAGTCCGGAGCCGGAGCGATAGCGTAGGCGCACAGTCAGGACAAACAGCGATGAGCGACGAGATCGACTTCAACCCGTATTACGGCGTGTTCCCCTACCGGGACTTCCTCAAGACAGAGGGCATCCCGGTGGTCGAGGCCTACTCGATCGACTGCCACACCATCGCCGTCGAGCCGTGGGAGCGCCTCGGTGGGCTCGGCACCTACGTGCACCTGGCGGGCAAGAGCGATTTCCTGTCCGCGTACGTGGTCGAGATACCGCCGGGCGGGGAGCTCAAGCCCGAGCAGCACATGCACGACGAGCTCATGCACGTGATCTCCGGCCGCGGCGCGACCGTGATCGAGGGGCCCGACGGCAAGAAGCACTCCTTCGAGTGGGGGCCGACGGCGATATTCGGCATCCCCATGAACGCGAAGCACCAGATCTTCAACGGATCGGGGACGGAGCCGGCCAGGCTGGCGGCGGTCACCGACCTGCCCATCATCTTCAACATCTTCCACCGGCCGGAGTTCATCTTCGAGAACCCGTTCACGTTCCCGGAGCGCGCGAGCGTGGAGCGGTACTTCGAGGGCGAGGGCGAGTTCCGCGAGGTCAAGCCGGGGCGCCACCAGTGGGAGACGAACTTCGTGCCGGACCTCGTCAACTTCGAGCTGCCGGTCTGGAAGGCCAGGGGCGCCGCGGGGAACAACATCCAGTTCCTCCTGGGCGACAGCTCCATGCACTGCCACATCTCGGAGTTCCAGCAGGGCACGTACAAAAAAGCGCACGCCCACAACGCGGGCGCGCACATCTTCTGCGTGACGGGCGAGGGCTACTCGCTGCTGTGGAAGGCCGGCGAGGACCCGGTCGATGCCGTACGCGTGGACTGGAAGCCGGGCACGCTCTACGCGCCGCCCGACGGGCCCACGTACCACCAGCACTTCAACGTGTCGGACGGCGTCTCGCGGTACCTCGTGTTCGGCTTCGGCGGTGCCCGCTACCCCGTGCTCGATTCGAAGATGGTCGGCTACGAGAACATGGACCGGTCCGAGAAGGACGGCGGGCGCCAGGTCGAATACGAGGACGAGGACCCACGCATCCTCCGGCTCTACGAGGCGGAGCTCGCGGGGCGCGGGCTCATGTCAAAGATGGGCGAGTTCGTCGGAGTGCGTTAGGATAAGGACCATGCAGTACACACCCGCCGAGCCACCCCAGGGTCCCAGAAGCGCCAGCGTGCTCACGCGCGGGCGCAAGGTGATGATCCTCGCCGCCATCATGCTGGCGGCGTTCGGCTACTTCGGCTACACCGCCTTCGAGAGCGCGCAGTCCTTCTACCTGACCGTGGACGAGCTCGTCGAGCTCGGGCCCTCGGGCGTCACGCAGTCCGTGCAGGTCAAGGGCAAGCTCGTGGACGACAGCTTCAAGCGGGAGGGCGGCACGTCCACCCTCGCGCACTTCCTGCTGACGGAGAACGGCGTCCAGGTGAGCGCGACGTACGACGGCGTCCTGCCGGACCTCTTCTTCAACCCACACACCGAGATCGTGCTTGGCGGCACGTACGAGGACGGCGGCCTGTTCGTGGCCGACCGCGTCTACGTCAAATGCCCCTCGAAATACCAATCCCTCGAAGTCGAGAACCTCTCCACCTAGGGCGTGGCCCTTGACCCACGACAGGGGGCACGCGGTGGAGCTCGCAGGCGCGTCGACGTGACGCAACCCCCGCCACAGCACGGCGCTCCAGGCGAGCGGCCCGCGCTCGACCGTCGTTGGCTCGCCTACCTCGATCGTTCCGGTGGGAGCGGGGGCAGCGTCGGCGACGGCGCCGCGCTGACGCGGAGCAGCACGCTCGCGCGCGGGGTGGCCGAGTTCAACGACGGGAGGTTCTTCGAGAGCCACGAGACGTGGGAGGCGCTCTGGCGCGAAACGGGATACCCGCACCGGCTCTTCTGCCTGGCGCTCACCAAGCTTGGGGCCGGCTTCGAGCACGCGCGGCGCGCCAACCCCCGCGGCGCCACGAAGCTGCTGACCGACGCCCTGGCCTACCTCGCGCCGTTCATGCCGGCGTTCGCCGGGCTCGACGTACAAGCGCTGCACCAAGACGTGAGCGCGTGGCTCCGCGCCGAAGGCTCACACAAGGGCGTGGCCCTTGACCCACTCGCCAGCGCAGAACGCGGTCCACGAAGACCGCTGATCGAGCGCTGGCCAGGTCGCTATGCATGACGGCGGTGGCCCGCCTTCGGCAGCGCTACCCCATGTGGGTCAAGGGCTGCGCCCTTGTGCCCTTGTGGGGACGAAGAAGCGCCCCGCCGGCTGGCGGGGCGCTTCTCACGCACTCGTGCAGGCTCGGCTTACGCCGCTACGTTATCCTTCGCCTTGGCGACGGCTCGCTTCGCGCTCACGGTCAACCGCTCATCCGGCAGGTCTTGGATATGACCACACTGGAAGCACTGGTGGAAGGGCCCATACAGGTCCTCGGTGGCCTGCAGGTCACCACCACAACGCGGGCAAGCTCTCAACAGCATCCTCACCTTGCACCTCACTACACCTTCACGAACTTCCGAACCCTGAAACCCGATCTATCCAGGAACTACGTGCCAGGGCCCCATCCGGCGCTGCTCACTCGCCCTATTAGATGACGTCTTGGGTGCGAAGGTGTCAGGGCTTCCACCCAATGTCGGTGGGGGGCTACCCCCATTCCATTCCGTGTGACGTGCATTGACACGACTCGTATCAAGTCGGTATGATAAGCGATGACCCGCCGGTATGCAACCGATGGGCGTCCGGCAGGAGCAGAGCACCGCCTATGTCCATGCGATCCGACGACCAAGCGACCCGTGCCGAGACCGTCCGATCGCTCTTCGAAGCCATCGTGACGACCCGCCAGCGGCGGAACGCAACGGCGCGCCCGCCCCGGCGTGCCGGGCAGCCCCAACCCCGCACCGAGACGGCCCAGGAGGCCGGCGATGGCCTCTACATCATCAGCGTCGCCTCGCGCATGCTCCAGATGCACCCCCAGACGCTCCGCAAGTACGAGCGCGTGGGGCTCCTGCGCCCATCGCGCACCGACGGCATGCTCCGCCTGTACTCCGAGCGCGACATCGCGAAGCTCCGCATGATCAAGCACCTGGTGGACGAGCTGCGGCTGAACCTTGCCGGCGTCGAGATGGCGATGGCCGTGTTCGACCGGCTCTCCACCGCCCGCAGCGACATGGACAGGACCCCCTCGGGGCGCCCGCGCGCCTTCGACCGTGCCATGCACGACATCCTCGAGCTGTTCCAAGGCCGACCGGCCTGATGGGTCCCGAGGAGAACGAGGCGCCGCCGGAGCCGGCCGTTGGATCAGCCGGAGGCGAGCCGGGCGGGGACGAGCCGGGCGGGGACGAGCAGCCCGCCGATGACGGGCGTGCGGACCTGGAGCGGGAGCGGGACGAGCTTCGGGCGATCGCCCAGCGCACGCAGGCCGACTTCGTGAACTACAAACGCCGCATGGAGGATGAGCGCACGCTCATCGCCCGCTCGGCGTCGGCGCAGGTGCTCACCCGGCTGTTCCCCTTGATCGACGACCTCCAGCGGGCCGTCGACGGGGTGCCCGAGGACGCACCCACCTCGTGGACGGACGGCGTGTCGCTGATCCTTCAGAATATGCGGGCGCTGGTCGTTACGGAGGGCGCCAGCGCCTTCGAGCCCGCGCCGGGAGACGTCTTCGACCCCGCTCAGCACGAGGCGGTCTACTACGAGCCGACCGCCGAGCAACCCCCGGGGGTCATCGTCTCGACGGTGAGCGTGGGCTACCGCACCGGGGACCGGGTGCTCCGCCCCGCCCAGGTCGCCGTGGCCCGTGAGCCGGAGCCTGCGGCCGATGACGAGGCTCGCATAGACACATGAACCCCCCGTGCTCTTGCGCGAACGCGCGGAGGGCACGCGCCGCCAGTGTGACCGTTGCCAGTGTGACCGTTTGGAGGAGGAGATATGGCGAAGGTTATCGGTATCGACTTAGGGACAACGAACTCGGCCGTGGCCGTGATGGAGGCCGGGGAGCCGGTCGTGCTCGAGAACAGCGAGGGCGGCCGCACGACCCCCTCGACCGTGGCGGTGAACCCGAAGACCGGCGAGCGGTACGTGGGCATGGTGGCCAAGCGCCAGGCGGTCACCAACCCGGAGAACACCGTCTACTCGGTGAAACGGCTCATCGGGCGGAAGTTCACCGAGGTCAAAGAGGAGATGAAGACCCTCGGGTACGCCGTGAAGGCCAGCCCCACGGGTGACGTGGCCGTCACGATGGGCGACCGGGACTACTCGCCGCCCGAGGTCTCCGCCATCGTCCTCCAGAAGCTCAAGGCGGACGCCGAGGCGAAGCTGGGCGAGAAGATCACCCAGGCCGTCATCACCGTCCCCGCCTACTTCAACGACAGCCAGCGCCAGGCCACCAAGGACGCCGGCACCATCGCCGGGCTCGAGGTCCTCCGCATCATCAACGAGCCCACGGCGGCATCGCTTGCCTATGGCCTCGACAAGAAGCTGGACCAGGTGATCGCGGTCTACGACCTGGGCGGCGGCACCTTCGACGTCTCCATCCTGCACATCGGCGACGGCGTCTTCGAGGTGAAGGCGACCAACGGCGACTCGCATCTCGGCGGCGACGATTTCGACCAGCGCGTGATGGATTGGATGGCCGACGAGTTCAAGCGGGAGCAGGGCATCGACCTGCGCGAGGACCGCATGGCCCTCCAACGCCTCAAGGAGGCCGCCGAGCGGGCCAAGATCGAGCTCTCCGGCGTGGCGCAGTCGGAGATCAACCTCCCCTTCGTGACCGCGGACGCATCCGGACCCAAGCACCTGACGATGACGCTGACACGGGCGAAGCTCGAGCAGCTCACCTCCGACCTGATCGAGCGCACCGTCGCGCCGTGCAAGCAGGCCCTGGAGGACGCAGGCATGGTCCAGAGCGACATCGCCGAGGTGGTCATGGTCGGCGGGATGACCCGCATGCCCGCTGTCCTCGCCAAGGTGAAGGAGCTCTTCGGCCGGGAGCCCCACAAGGGCGTCAACCCCGACGAGGTCGTGGCCATCGGCGCCGCGATCCAGGCCGGCGTGCTCCAGGGCGAGGTGACGGACATACTGCTGCTGGACGTGACGCCACTCACCCTTGGCATCGAGACGCTGGGGAGCGTGGCCACCCCGCTCATCAAGCGCAACACGACCATCCCGACGTCCTACACCGAGACGTTCACCACCGCCTCCGACGCGCAGCCGAGCGTCGAGATCCACGTGCTCCAGGGCGAGCGCACGATGTCGGCCGAGAACAAGACCATCGGCCGCTTCAACCTCGACGGCCTCCCGCCCGCACCGCGCGGCACCCCGCAGATCGACGTCACCTTCGACATCGACGCCAACGGCATCCTCAACGTGTCGGCCAAGGACAAGGCAACGAGCAAGGAGCAGCGCATCACCATCACCGCGAGCTCCGGGCTCTCCCACCAGGAGGTCGAGGACCTCGTCAAGGAGGCCGAGTCCCACGCCGAGGAGGACGCCCAGCGCCGCGAGCTCGTCGAGACCCGCAACCAGGCCGACAGCACCGCGTATCAGGCGGAGAAGATGCTCGCCGAGCACGCCGAGCACGTCTCCGAGGACCTCAAGACGGAGATCGAAGAGCAGATCGCCAACGTGCGCTCCCTGCTCACCAGCGAGGACCCCGCCACGATCCGCGCCGCCGCCGAAGCGCTGACGCAGTCGCTCACCAAGATCGGTGAGGCCGTCTACGCCGCACAGCAAGCCGCCGGTGCCGATGCCGAAGGCGCGGCGGACGCGAGCCCCGAAGCGCCCGGCGATACGCCGCCGGAAAGCGGCGAGGGCGAGGGCAACGGCGACGATGACACGGTCGAGGGCGAATACCGCGAGGTGTAGCCAAGCAGGCCGTGGCCCGGCGCACGGACGCCGGCCATCCACCGCCCCGTGACCCGTGAGATGCACGGATCAGGAGCCTCTCACTCTTTCGGCCGATGCGCGTCTGACCGACTCCCCCCTAACCTGTAGACGGTCTTGAGACGGCGGGTCTCTCCGAACGGGCTCCTTCCGCACGGGATCTCCGTCGGTGCCACGACCTGCAACCAACACGAACCGCCGGATGGGAGAGTGTCACGGATAACCTCGACCGGACCATCATCGAGATCCTTCAGCAGGACGGGCGTGCGCCGAACGCGCGCATATCCCGGACCCTGCACATCAGCGAAGGCACGGTACGCCGGCGCCTCGCCAAGCTGATCCGAGAGGGCACCATCCGCGTCGTCGCCGTCGCGGAGCCGAAGCAGCTCGGGTTCCACCTCTCCGCCGTCATCGGACTGCGCACCGAGCCGGCGCTCGCCGATTCCGTCGCGACGGCGCTTGCCGCGTTCCCGGAGACGGAGCACGTGGCCATCACCACCGGCCGCTACGACGTGCTCGCATGGGTCAACCTGGAGGACGCGCAGGCACTCGCCGTGTTCCTGCGCGATAGGATCGGCGCGGTGACGGGCGTGCGCCAGACGGAGACCTTCGTCGTCCTGGATTCACGCAAGCACGGCCCCGGCCGGCCGGCCGTCTCAAGCAAGGACGAGTCCGCTACCGACCGTAGTCGTCCTCGAGCCGCACGACGTCCTCGATCTCAGGCGAGCTGACCTCCAGCACGAGGCCGCCATCGGCCGACGTGCCACGCAGCCGGTGCACGGTACCGGGCTCGATGACGTAGGGCTCGCCTGCGACCATCTCGAAGGTGCGGGTCGTGGCGGTCGTCGCGCCGATCGTGAGCTCGATGCCGCCCGAGATGAGGATCATCGTCTCGCGCTTGCGCTCGTGGTATTGGAGGCTGAGGCGATGCCCGCTCCTCACGAACAGGTGCTTCACGCAGTAGTGCTCGTTGAGGTCGAGGATGCGCTCCCAGCCCCAGGGCTTCTCGATGGTGTCGCCGGTCTTCATGGGCATAAGACTCGTCTAGGCGATCCCGTGGAGCGGGAAGACGGTGCGCCGTAGCTCATCCACCTGGTCCTGCGTGAACCGCCGCGCGCGTGCCTGGACCGCCTCGTCGATCTCCGGGGGCGCATCCCGCAGCGTGGCACTCGTCAGGAACTCCGCCGCGCCCTCCGGCAGCTCGTCGGGCCACGCCTGCCCGAGCATCACGCCATAGGCGAGCGTCCAGGAGCGTGCGACCGCATCGAGGTTGTACCCACCGCCGCCGAAGGCGAGCCAGGGGTAGCCGAGGGCGGCGAAGCGCTCGATCGCCGCGACGTAGCCGCGTGTGGTCAGCCCCAGGTGCGCGAGCGGGTCGCTCACGTGCGTATCGACGCCGAGCTGCGTCGCGAGCACGTCCGGCGCGAATGCCCTGATGAGCGGCAGCACCACCGCGTCGAAGGCCTCCAGGAACACGTCGTCGTCGGTGTACGGGAACATCGGCAGGTTCACGGCGTAGCCGACGCCGGCGCCCTCGCCCATCTCGCGGGCGTGGCCGGTGCCCGGGAAGAGCCAGCGGCCGCTCTCGTGCGTCGAGATCGTGAGCACGTCCGCGTCGCCGTAGAACGCCGCCTGCACGCCGTCGCCGTGGTGGACGTCGATGTCGACATACGCCACGCGGAGCCCGCGCTTGCGCAGCACGTTGATGGCCACGACGGGGTCGTTGAAGATGCAGAAGCCCGACGCGGAGCCCGCCATCGCGTGGTGCAGCCCGCCGGCCGGACTGAACGCGGCGGCCACGGTGCCGTCGGCCACGAGCTCCGCGGCCTGCACCGACGCCCCCGTCGAGAGCAGCGCGGCCTCGTACATGCCCTCGTACACGGGGTTGTCGCCGACGGAGGAGAAGCCGAACAGCGCGCCGCCCTCGCTCTTTCCCGCGCTGAGTATCTCGACGGCGTCCACGTAGGCGGGCGTGTGGAAGGTCTGCAGCTCCTCACGCGTGGCGGGCCGGGGCTCGATGAGCCGTCCCTGGGGTGCGTCGAAGGCCCCGTACGCCCGCAGCAGGTCAGCGGTCTGACGCAGCCGCACCGGCTGCATCGGATGGTCGCTCCGCAACACATGCGTCGAGAGGGCATCGGAGTAGACGTACGCCGCTCGTGAGCCGTCCGTATGACCGCTCGCGAGCGGGTGAGATGAAACTCCCGTCCCCAGCTTCGTTTCTTCCACGGAGCACCCCGCTATCCGGTGGGTTCCCGTCCCCCCGACACCGGATTTTAGCAGAGGCGCCGGCGTCGACGACTGCGTGCCTGCACCTAAAGTCCGTCCAGGACCGAGCGCTCGACGTCCACCAGCTCGGCGTCGATGCGGTGTCCCTCCACGAGCCTGAGCGCCGCGTCGATCATCTCGTCGGCGTGCCCCGCCCGGTTGCTCACGCACGTGATGCCGATGACGAGCGTCTGGTGGAGGTCCATGCCGTCCACCTCGGCCGCGGCCAGGTTGAAGCGCCCCCGCAGCTTGGCGATGAGCGAGCGGGAGACCTGCCGCTTCCCCTTGAGCGAATCGTTGCCGTGCAGGTGGAACGTGAGCCGGGCCGCGCCGATGTGCAAGGCCAACCTCGCCGCCGATGGATCGCACGGCCATCCTAGCACGGCCCCGCAAGCGCGCCACGACCCGCGCATCGCCGCCCGCCATCTCGATTGACGGCGATTGTGACGCCGGATACTATCGTTTCACAAAGGCTCCACGAACCAGCGAGGAGGCCGCAAAGAGGGCCATGGCCACCCGAACGGACGTCCCTGAAGTCGTCGTGGAGAGGCTGCCCCAGTACCTGCGGGCGCTGGCGCACCTCAAGGAAAGCGGGATCGAGATCATCAGCTCGCAGCAGCTCGGCGAGCTGCTGCAGGTGACCCCCGCACAGATCCGCAAGGACCTGAGCTACTTCGGCCGTTTCGGCAAGCAGGGACGCGGCTACAGCATCTCGAACCTGCTCGGACACCTCCGGAGCATCCTCGGCCTCGACCAGACGTGGAACGTCGCGGTGGTCGGCATCGGGCGCCTCGGGCGCGCCATCATCAGCTACCCCGGCTTCGAGCCCGAGGGCTTCCGCATCGTCTGTGCCTTCGACTCGGACAAGCACGTCGTCGGCCAGTGGGCCGGCGGGCTGATGATCCACGACTTCAGCGAGTTCAAGAAGGTCGCCGCCGCGGAAAGCGTCCGCATCGCGGTGGTGGCCGTCCCGGCCGCGGCTGCCCAGGACGTGATCGACGGGCTCGTCGACGCCGGCGTGAAGGCGATCCTCAACTACGCGCCGAAATCAGCCATGGCGCCCTCCAACGTGCGCATCCGAAACGTCGACCCGGTCGTCGCACTCCAGTCGATGACCTACTACCTCAGCACCGGGCGCTAGGAGCGCTACGCCGAGTGGGTCAAGGGCTGTGCCCTTGTTGGCGGCGGCGGCGTGTGATGCGCACGCGCACCTGAGCGCGGCGTAGCGAGGCCAGCGCCCGCTCGATGTCCATGTCCGCGCCCCGCGCCGCGATCCGCTCCTCGGCGCGCCTGACCGCCTCCTCGGCGCGCTCCGCGTCGATCGAATCGACGTGCTCGGCGGCGTCCGCAAGCACGATCACGTGGTCGCTGCGCACCTCCATGAACCCACCGTGGACCGCGAGGTAGCTCTCGCCCTCCGCGGTGCGGTAGCGGAGCTCGCCGGGCTGGAGCATCGTCATGAGCGCGGCGTGGCTCGGCAGGATGCCAAGCTCGCCCTCGCTGCCGGGCGCGACCACCGAGTCGACGTCGCCGTCGAACAGGACGCCCTCCGCGGTGAGTATCTCGAGACGCATCGGCATGAGTTACGTCGCCGCCTCGGCGCGCTCCTTCGCGCGCTCCACCACCTCGTCGATGCTGCCGGCCATGTAGAAGTCCTGCACGGAGATGTCGTCGTGCTTGCCCTCCAGGATCTCCTTGAAGCCCCGCACCGTCTCGGTGATGGGCACATAGCGGCCCTCGCGCCCCGTGAACTGCTGGGCGACGAAGAAGGGCTGGGAGAGGAAGTTCTCGATCCGCTGCGCGCGGCGCACCGTGACCTGCTGCTCGTCGGAGAGCTCGTCCATGCCCAGGATCGCGATGATGTCCTGGAGGTCCTTGTACTGCTGGAGCACGGCCTGCACGCCGCGGGCGGCGTCGTAGTGGTCCTGGCCCACGATCAACGGGTCCAGGATGCGCGATGAGGACGCCAGCGGGTCGACGGCCGGGAAGATGCCGCGCGCCGCGATGGACCGCTCCAGCGCCACGACCGCATCCAGGTGGCCGAAGGTCGTCGCGACCCCTGGGTCCGTGTAGTCGTCGGCGGGCACGTAGATGGCCTGGAACGACGTGATCGAGCCGTGCTTGGTGGACGTGATGCGCTCCTGCAGGGCGCCCATCTCGGTGGCGAGCGTCGGCTGATACCCGACCGCCGACGGCATGCGTCCCAGCAGCGCCGAGACCTCCATGCCGGCGAGGATGTAGCGATAGATGTTGTCGATGAACAGCAGCACGTCCTGGTTCATCGTGTCCCGGAAGTATTCGGCCATGGTCAGGCCCGTCATGCCGACCCGCAGCCGGACGCCCGGCGACTCGTTCATCTGCCCGAACACCAGCACCGTGCTCGCCAGCACGCCTGACTCCTGCATCTCGTGCCACAGGTCGTTGCCCTCGCGGGAGCGCTCGCCCACGCCCGCGAAAACCGAGTACCCCTTGTGCTCGTTGGCGATGTTCCGGATCAGCTCCATGATGATGACGGTCTTGCCCACGCCGGCCCCGCCGTAGGCGCCGATCTTGCCGCCCCGCGTGAACGGCGCGATGAGGTCGATCGCCTTCACGCCCGTCTCGAGCACGTCCGTCGTCGCGCTCTGCTCGTCGTAGGGGGGGGGCGAGCGGTGGATCGCCCAGTGCTCCTTCGCGTCCACCGGCCCCAGGCCGTCGAGCGGCTCGCCGACGACGTTGAACAGCCGGCCGAGGCTCGCCTCGCCCACCGGGACCATGATCGGCTGGCCCGTTGCGCGCACCGCCGCACCCCGCGCGAGTCCCTCGGTAGGGCCGAGCGCCAAGCAGCGGACCCGGCTATTGCCGACCTGCTGCTCCACCTCGAGCACCAGCCGCTGCCCTGCGAGCTCAAGCTCGAGCGCATCGAAGATCGCCGGCAGCTTACCGGGCGGGAACTCCACGTCCACGACCGTGCCGATGACCTGTACGATCTTCCCTTCGTCGCCTTCCGCCATGCTCTTGCTCCTGCGGGTTCGGTGTCTTCTAGCCTTCGAGTGCCGCGACGCCGCCGACCAGGTCGAGCAGCTCCGCGGTGATCGAGTTCTGCCTTGCCTTGTTCAGATCGAGCGTGAGGGTCTCGATCATGTCGTCGGCGGCCTCGGTGGCTTTGCGCATCGCCACCATGCGTGCCGACTGCTCGCTCGCGTTCGCTTCGAGGAGCGCGTCGTACACCTGCATCTCGATGTAGCGCGGCAGCAGGGCCGCGAACACGCCCGCGGGGTCGGGCTCGTACAGGTAGTCCGTGGGGCCCGCGGCCGCTTCGAACGCCTCAGGCTCGACGGGCAGCAGCCGCATGACGACCGGGGACTGCTCCATCGTGTTCTTGTAGCGGGTGAACGCGATGTGAACCTCGTCCGCCTCTCCGTCGGTGTACGCGCTCGCGAGCATCCTGCTGACCGGGAGCACGTCCGCGAGCGTGGGGCGGTCCCCGAAGCTATCGAACGATGCCTTGAGGTCCTGCCCGGTGCGGGCCATGAAGTCGCGCCCCTTCCGACCGATCGTGATCACGGCCGTCGGCGTCTCCCGCTCGACGATGAATCTCGCGGTGGCGCGGTTCAGGTTGCCCGGCAGCCCGCCACACAAGCCCCGGGTCGGCGTCACTTCGAGGACCAGCGTGCTCCGCACGGGCCGCACCGCGAGCAGCGGGTGCTCGATATCCGACGCAGCCGCGCCCTGCGCGACGAGGTTCCCGAGGACCGCGCGCAGCTTCTCCGCGTACGGGCGGGCGCCGAGGGCCTGTTCCTGGGCGCGGCGCATCTTGGACGCCGCGACCATCTGCATGGCGCGGGTGACGCGCGCGGTGCTGCGCACGCTTCGGATGCGGCCTCGGAGCTGTCGAACGCTCGGCATTAAGAGAACGTCGCCTTGAAGGAGGCGATGCCCTCCTTGAGGGACTCCTCCGCTGCATCGTCGAGGTCCTTGGTCTCCTCGATCGAGCGCATGAGATCGGACTTCGACGTATCGAGGTAGCTGATGAGCCCCGCCTCGAACTCCCGGATGCGCTCGACCGCCACGTCGTCCATGTGGCCGTTCACCGCGGCGTAGATGGAGCAGACCTGCTGCGCGAGCGTGAGCGGACGGTACTGCGACTGCTTCATCAGCTCCGTGAGCCGCTGGCCGCGGTCGAGCTGTGCGCGCGTCGCCGCGTCCAGGTCGGATGCGCCGAACTGCGCGAAGCTCTCCAGCGCCCGGTACTGCGCAAGCTCCAGCCGCAGGCGGCCGGCGACCTTGCGCATGGCGCGCGTCTGCGCGGCGCCGCCCACCCGCGAGACCGACAGCCCCACGTTCACAGCCGGGCGGATGCCGGAATTGAACAGGTCCGTCTCCAGGTAGATCTGGCCGTCCGTGATGGAGATCACGTTGGTCGGGATGTAGGCGGAGACGTCCCCCGCCTGCGTCTCGATGATCGGCAGCGCCGTGAGCGAGCCCCCGCCGTGCTCCGCGTCCATGCGCGCCGAGCGCTCCAGCAGGCGGCTGTGCAGGTAGAAGACGTCGCCGGGATACGCCTCGCGCCCCGGAGGCCGCCGCAGGAGCAGCGACATCTGCCGGTAGGCCCAGGCGTGCTTCGTCAAGTCGTCGTAGACGATGAGTGCCTCGCGGCCGGTGCCCATGAACTCCTCGCCGATCGCACAGCCGGCATAGGGCGCCAGGTACTGGAGCGGGGCCGGGTCGGACGCGCTGGCCGCGACGATGATGGTGTGCTCCATCGCGCCGTGCTCCTCGAGCACCGCCTGGATCTGCGCCACCTTGCCCTGCTTCTGGCCGATGGCGACGTAGATGCAGATGAGGTCCTGACCCTTCTGGTTGATGATGGTGTCGATCGCCACGGCCGTCTTGCCGGTGATGCGGTCGCCGATGATGAGCTCCCGCTGGCCGCGGCCGATGGGGATCATGCCGTCGATGGACTTGATCCCCGTCTGCACCGGCGTGTTGACCGCCTGGCGGTCAACGACGTTGGGTGCCACGACCTCGATCGGACGGGTGGCGTCGGTCTTGATCGGGCCCTTGCCGTCCAGCGGCTCGCCGAGTGGGTCCACGACCCGCCCGATCAGCGCATCGCCCACGGGGACGCGGGCGACCTGCCCGGTCGCCCTCACCTCGTCGCCCTCCTTCACATCGACGTCCGAGCCCATGATGGCGGCGCCGACGCTGTCCTCTTCGAGGTTGAGCGCGAGGCCGGCCACGCCGCTCGGGAAGGCGATCAGCTCACCGAAGCCGACCTTGCCGAGGCCGTGGATCGTGGCGATACCGTCCCCGACGCGCACGACCGTGCCCACCTCGGTGAGCGCGGTCTCGCCGCCGAACTCCTCGATCTGCCGCTTGAGGACCGATGCGATGTCTTGTCCCCGGGTCGTCATTCCCACTCCTCCATTGCCGCCAAGGGCATTGCTACCAAGGGCATTGCTGCCCCGGGCGTTGCTGCCGGGGGCGCAGCCGGGACGTGCCCGCTACGCCAGCGATCCATGTGCAAGCTGGCGCTGGAGCGCGCCCAAGCGCGTCCGGACGCTCCCGTCGATAACCTGGTCCCCGACCCGCACGATCATCCCACCGATGATCTCCGGGTCCTCGCGTGCATCGAGCGCCACGGTCTTGCCAAGCGTGGCGGAGAGCAGCGCCGTGAGCCGTGCGCGCTGCTCGTCCGAGAGCGGGGCCGCGCTCACCACGGTTGCCTGGATGCGCCCCTCGCTCTCGTCCAGCAGCGCACCGAACTCGGCCACGATCTCCCGGAGCAGCGAGGTCGCTTGGCGGCCGACCAGCAACCCCAGGAAGTTCACGATCAGCCGGTCATAGCCTTCGGCGAGCAGGGCGATCGCCGCGAGCTTGCGCTCGCGGGAGATGCGCGGCTCGCTGAAGTACAGGACGGCTGTGTGCTCCGAGAAGACGTCCCGCGCGCCGGCGAGTGCCTCGGCCCACGCCCCCTCGGCGCGGCGCTCGTGGGCGAGCGCGAACAGCGCCTCCGCGTAGCGTCGGGCCGTCGGTGCCTTGGCCACGGCCAGCCTAGCCCCGGCCCTGGCCGCCGGCCGACTCGCGCTCGGCGAGGACCTCGTCGATCAGGTCCCGGTGCGTGCTGGCGTCCAGCGAGCGGTGGATGATGCGCTCCGCCGCCGTCACCGCGAGACCCGCGAACTCCGCGCGGACCTGCTCGACCGCAGCATCGCGCTCCTGGCGTATCTCGCCGCGGGCGCGCTCCAGCATCGACTCAGCCTCGCCGCGCGCCTGCGCCGCCTGCTCCTCACGATAGCGATCGGCCGCCTCGCGGGCTTCGGCCAGCACGCGCTGGCCCGCCTCGCGGCCCTCATCGAGCGTGTGCTGCATGGAGACCTCGGCCTCAGCCGATGCCTCGCGCACGCGCCCAGCCTCCTCGAGGCTCTCGCGGATACGCGAGGAGCGCTCATCCAGCACGCGGAGCATGCGCTTGTACGCGACGAAGTAGAGGAGCAGGGCGAGCGCCCCGAAGTTGATCACATAGACGATGAGGCTATTCAGATCGACGCCGAGCGCGCCGATACCAGTAGCCTCTTCGGCCAAGACAGATGCCGCAAGCACGTCAGCAGACTCCTTCCTACCATGGCCCTCCCACAGGGCCTCGTTGGCGATGGGCCTCGATGACCCCGAGGGGGGACCCGAACGGGCGGACGGCGTGTGTGACGTCCGCCCGGGTCGTCTCTAGGCGACGAAGATCAGCAGGATCGCCGTGACCAGGCCGTAGATGCCGATCGCCTCGGTGAACGCGAGAGCGAGCACCATGTTCGGGGCGATGGCGTCCTTGGCCTCCGGGTTGCGTCCCAGCGCGTTCATAGCGCCGTTCCCCACGATACCCAGGCCGATACCGGCGCCCGCAAGGCCCAGTCCGGCGAGGCCCACACCCAAAAACTTCGCAGCTTCCGCGAATTTCAGAGCTTCCGATTCCATCAGACTTCCTCCTCTGTCCCCTCCGGCTCCGCGGCCTTAGGGGGAGTTCGCTTCCTTGTGGTCCGCCTCATGCGGAGACACCGCCATGAACGCGAAGACCAACGTCAGACCCATGAATATCAGTCCCTGGACCCCGCCGACGAGTATCTCAAGCAGGTAGAACGCGATGGGGGACATGAAGATCAGCAGGAACGTGATCATGACCAGGATGATCTCACCGGCGATCATGTTGCCGAAGAGACGGAAGGTGAAGCTGAGCAGCCGGATGAAGTGGCTCATGAGCTCCAGGAGACCGACGAACCCATCGATCACGCCGCCGAAAACGCTACCGGGACGCCCCCGCACAACGCCCATCACGATCGCGCGCCCCCCCCTGAAGAACTCTCCCAGGTATCCGAGCCGGTGCGCCTTGAACCCCCACGTCTCCACGAAGACGAAGGAGATGATCGCGAGGGCCAGCGGCATGTTGATGTCCGTGCCGGCCGAGCGCAGGAGGTGCGTCGTCACGTAGCCCGCGCCTTCCTCCTTGAAACCCACGGTCGGGTAGAAGGGCAGCAGCGCTATCCACGCGTTGAAGGAGACGAAGATGAAGATGGTGGCCAGGATCGGGAAGAAGCGGCGCGCGTACGGCTCGCCAACGACCCCCTTGATGAAGCCGTAGAGGGCCTCGAAGAGGATCTCGATGGCGCCCTGCAGGCGGCCCGGCACGAGCTCCGCCTTGCGCGAACCGAGCCCGAACACCAGCAGCACGACCACGGTGGTCAGCCAGGCCGACAGCAGCGTGTTGGTGACCACGAAACCGCCGACCGTGAACACTTCCTGGGGAGCCAGGTGCACCTCGGGGACGCGGATGAAGGGCTCGTTGCCGAGCAGCGCCGAGCCGACGGCACCCAGGGCCAGGCCGCCCAGCGCCAATCCGGCGATCACGAGCACGGGAAGCTTCTGGAAGAGAGCGCGAATCATGACCGGGGGCCCTCACCGTCATCAGCGTCACGGCTGCCGATCAAGAAAGAGACCACCATGCGATACGTGCCGTAGAACGCCACTATGACTCCGAGAAGGATCCCCAGCAGTACGAAGAGCGGCGATGTTCCTGCGCGCTCATCGAGCCACACACCAGCGAGGGTCGGCAACACGATGGCGGCTGTCATGTACCAGCCGATGCCTGTGAACTGGGCCGCTGTAACCCACCACGGCCTGCCGTTCATAAGGGGTGCGCCTCGGCGAAGGCTATCACGGGCGTTCCGCCACGGTCAACAAAAAAGGCGTGGCCGCGGCGGGCGAGTGCGCCGACGGCCGTGGACGACGGAACGGTGCGTTGGCGCAAGCCGGCTTCAGGCTTCGGGGCGAGGAGGCGGCTTGCCCAGGTCATCGAGGCCGGGCAGGTCCTTGAGGAACTCGGAGAAGGCGGACATGCGCTCGATCTCTTCCGCCGACAACCCCTTGGGCGCCTGCGTGGTCAGGGGAGGCGCGCCGGCCTCGTTGGAGGGTTCCTTGGCGCCGTCCTTGTCCATCACGATGCCGGCCTTCTCCAAGACGCTCTCGTCGACGAGGATCGGCACCTTGGCCCGGATCTCGTAGCGCTCGTCGGCGTCGTCGAGCCCGGCGGTCTCCCGGAACTTCTGGGCCTCGTCGTGCGAGGGGAACCAGTGCTCCTCGCCGTCGGAGCCCGTGACCGCGTAGCCTCCGCGCACCGCGATCGCGATGGCGTCGCTCGGACGGCAGTCGACCTCGGTCTGCCCGCCGCCGTCGAGGTTCAGCACGAGCTTCGCGTAGAAGGTGTCGTTCGTGAGGTCGGTGACGACCACGTGATCGACGGTCGCGCCGAGCGTGCTGATGACGGACCCGAGCAGGTCGTGGGTGAGCGGCCGCGGGGGCGTGACGTCCTGGAGCTTGACGGCGATCGCCTCGGCCTCGGGCGAGCCGATCCAGATCGGCAGGAACCGGTCGGCGCCGCGCTCCTTCAAGACAACGACGCGCTGATAGTTCATCAAGCTAACTCGGATGCTGTCGATGACCATTTCCAGCATGACAGAGCCGTCCTCACCATCGCCTCAAGGGTGACTCATTTTACGGTGGGCCCGAAAAACGTGTCAAACGTGCCAAACGTGCACCGTGTCGGGCGTGTGGCGGGGCGAGGGGCCGGCCGGCGTCAGCCGCGGCTCTCCGACACGTCGATGCTCAGCAGCGTGGTTGCGATGACGCGCCCGTCCTTCTTCACGGGTCCGAACCGGAGGACGTGCAGCACCGGGTGCTCGTCGTCGGCATCTCCCGCGATCTCGTATCCCGTCTCGCCGCCCTCGCGGAACGCCCGCTCCAGCGCGGTCCGGAACAGGTCCCGGTGCTGACGAGGGACGAAGTTGTAGACGTTCGCGCCCCGCACGGAGTCTGGGTCGAGCCCACCGATGGACCGGTTCGCGTAGGTGACCGTGCCGTCCCCAGCGACCGCCATGATCATGGCCGGCGCATGCTCGACGAGCTCGCGGAGCGTGGCCTCGGACGCGCGGAGCGTGCCGTCGGCGTCCCACCGGCGCGCCAGCTCCTCGTGCAGCCGCTCCGTGACGTCGCGCAGCGTGCCGGCCACCGACCCCACCATGAGCGCGGCGGACCCGGCGACGGCCCCGCCCCAGACCACGCGGTCGAGGTCCGCGCCGTCCTCCAAGCCGAGGAGGACCGTGTTCAGCGGGAACGCTATCGCACCCGCCAACAAGCCGGCGCGCAGGCCGAAGAGCCACCCGGCCAGCGCCACCGGCACGACGGAGAGCGAGACGACGCCCGGCCCAAGCTCGTCGTAGAGCGGCACGAAGGTGAGTGCGTAGAACGCCGTCACCACGGCAATGAGCGCCATCCGTGCGTCGAAGCGCCCCACCCTCATCGTCATCGTCGCAGCCATACCTGCCTCCTTCGAGCAGCAGCCCCGGGCGAGCAGCAGCGCCAGGGCTCTCTCCCCTCCCACTGTAGCGGCGGCCTCCGGGGCCGCACACGTTGCCCGCACGCAATTCAAGAACGGGCTAACCCTTAGTCCCAGCCCCCAAGCCACCCGCACCCGTACCCGGATGGGCACCCCGATCCGCGCAATCACGCGCAGCATGGCACTGCATCGCACCACGCTTGATTGCTATACTTCGACGCAGCCCACCCCCGAGGCGCAGCCCGCCCCCGAGAGGTCCATCCCTCCGTGCAAGCAACGCACCGCGCCCCCACGCTCATCGACGTCGCGATCCCTGGGAAGGGGATCCTGCGCGACGTGGCGCTGGTGGTGGGATTCAGCCTCCTGGTGGCCGTCTTCGCCCAGATCGTGATCCGTCTGCCGTTCACGCCCGTGCCGATCACCGGACAGACCCTCGCGGTACTGCTGACCGGCGGAGCACTCGGTGCATGGCGGGGCGCGGCGAGCCTCGGGCTCTACGCCATCTGGGGGAGCATCGGCATCCCGGTCTTCGCGCCCGGCGCCGAGGCCGTGGAGGGCGAGCTCGTCCACTTCATCTTCCCTTGGGCGGGCACGGGGGACCCGGTCTGGAGCCTCGCGAGCGGCGGGTACATCGTCGGCTTCATCGCCGCGGCATACGTGGTCGGGCGGTTGTCCGAGCGCGGCTGGGACCGCGGCTGGTACGTGACCGTCGCCATGCTCATCGCGAACGTGCTCATCTACGTGCCCGGGCTGCTCTGGCTCGGATACAAGATCGGCTCCTTCGACAACGCCCTCGTCTTCGGGCTGTACCCCTTCATCGCCGGCGACCTCATCAAACTCTACATCGCGGCCATCGCGCTGCCCGGAGCATGGGCACTCGTCGGCCGCAGACGGAGCTGAACCTGTGGAGCTGACCTGGCTCGGCCACGCGGCCTTCCGCATACGCACCGGTAGCACGGCCCTCATCATGGACCCCTTCGGGCCCGGCCTCGGGCTCGCGGTCCCGCCCGCCCAGGCACAGGCGAACGTCGTCACGATGAGCAGCGATGACGCACACCACGCCGCGGCCGACACCGTGAGCGGCGACAAGCCACCAACGGTGTTCTCGGACCCCGGTGAGTACGAAGCCTCCGGCCTGCAGATGCGAGGCATCCGCACGACCCGCAACCCCGGGGGGGCCCAGAGCGAGGGCGAAGGCGAGAACGAGGGGGAGGACAAGCCTCAGGCTTGGAACACGATCTTCGTCGTCGAGGCGGAGGGGATCGTCCTCTGCCACCTCGGTGATCCGGAGCGGCTGCTGTCGGACCGCCAGATCGAGGAGCTCGGCACTCCGCACGTCCTGCTGCTGCCCGTCGGCAGCCCCACCGGCCTCTCAGCGGAGGCCGCGGTCGAGCTCGTGAACGCCATCGCTCCCCGCATCATCGTGCCGATGCTCTTCGCCCACCCCGGCAACAAGGCCGGCCTGCGCGAGCTCAAGCCCTTCCTCGACGAGCTCGGCGAGAAGCGCCCCGAGGCCCAGAACCGCCTCACCGTCACCCGCGCCACGCTGCCGGAGGAGACCAAGCTCTCCCTGCTGCAGCCGGCCGCCTCCATGCTCTAGCCGCATCGACGGCACCCCCGGCCCCCCAACCAGCACCCGACCCCTCGCCCCCGATGCCGCCTCCGCCGCCCACGGCCGTCTCGACCGCCCCCCGGCGGCAAGCCCGCATCCCAGCAGGCTCGCGACGACCGTGACCGACGGCCCGTCCGCTCACCCTGCGCCCGTCGAAGGGGGAGGGGAGCGTTGCTCACAAGGCGGGTCGTGTTGAGCAAGGGACCCGCTCGTGCCGAGCCTGTCGAAGTACCAGCGGTCCTCGTTTAGCTCCCCCACGAGCCCCCACAAAGAGAGCCCCCCTCCCAGGCTGGGAGGGGGGCTCGAAGTTCCTTGTGCCAGGGGTCCGGGTCGCAGGTCCTTATGGGACCAGCGTGCCTGACTCGCCTGCCCAGACCCAGTAGCCCTTGCCGTTGAAGATCGCGTTCGCGGAAGAGTCACTGTCCGGAACGATCCTCGTCCACTGGAGCGTCTCGGCGTTGTACGAGTAGGCGATCAGCCAACCTTCGATGCTGGCGAGGTAATCGTCGGCATCCTCGTTCTCACCCGCTCCAGGTCCTGTCCCGGCTTCGTTCTCGTTGATGTCCACGACACCGATCAGGTTCCACCCGCCGACGATCTCCACGGTCGGCAGGACATCCGCCGGGTCACGCAGGGAAAGCAGTGTCTCGATGTCTTCGAAGACGGTCGAGAAGACCCAGTAGCCCGGTCCGGCGACCATCTCGGTCACGCCACCGCTCGGGTCCCAAGTGCCGTCGCTCTGGCGCTCGTTGACCTCGAATGCACCGTTCACCCACTGCAGGATCCTGGATGCCTCAAGGTCGTCAGGCAACACGTCGTCCAGGCCTGGCTCGATGGGCGTGCCAGGAAGCGAGATGAGGTTCCAGCCCGGTGCCAGTCCAACCTCGTACGCCTCCCGTTCCACCACGGTGAACTCGAACTCGAACTCGGTCGCGTCGTCCTCATCGTCCTCACCCGCGCTCGAGGTCGAGACGTTGCCCACCTCGTCCACCGCGGTCACGACCATCTCGTAGACGGTGTCTTCATCGAGGCCGAACGGGCGGTAGAAGAACTCGTTCTTGCCGCTCCGGGCCACCTGGTCCGTCACGTCCTCGGTGTCGCCCTTGGGGCCGAACTCGACCTTGATCAGGTCCACCTGCTTGTGGGTGTCAACCTTGACATCGTCCTCGAGTCCCTCCGCTGTAGCCGTGTACTCCTTGCTTTCCTTGCCGAACTCGATCTTGATGACGGGGCTGGTCGAGTCGGTCTCGTCGCCGTCGTCGTTGCTCGCGTCGGGGAGCGTGATGATGTCCTCGTCGGCGTCGTTGAGGAACAGGTCTACCTCGAAGAAGACATCGTCGTCCTCGTCCACGTCGACTTCGTCGCCGGCTTCCGGTCCGAACGTCCCTTCGTTGTCGGTCTCGTCATTCGCGTTGACGACTGAGATCACGTAGAGGCCTTCGACGTTGCCAAGGTCATCCTTGAGGTCGACGTCGACCGTCCACGCGGTGTCGGCCGAGGTCTCCTCGAGGTCGCTCCCGTCGATCGTCACGGCTGGGCCCGAGGTCTGGGCGACGGTGAACTCCCCATCGTCCGTGGAACTCGACACCCGCACCAGGAAGATGAGGACGTCGGGAGCCGCTGTGGTCGCCTCATCCGAGGTGATGTTGATGGTGATCTCGTCGAGGCTGACGAGGATGTCGCCACTGGGCTGACCACCCAGGGTCACGTTGAGCTCCGGCGCGATCCCATCGGGGGGATCGATGGAGTTGAGGTCAGCCGCGTTGCCCGCCAGGTCGCGGATCGTCCCCACGAGGCTCACCTCGGGCTCCGCGTCGGGGGCCAGGTCGTCGTTCAGCTTCAGGTAGATCCGCCCTTCGTCCTCGACGACGACGACCTCCTTGGGCTGGACGCCATCCACGAGGAAGTCAGCCTCGGAAACGGTGCTCTCATCGATGGTGTCGGGCGGACCAGACGCACTGCCACCGTTGAACTGGATGCGGATCCAGTCCCGGGCGTCCTTCTCTTTCTCCTTCACGGAGTCGTACTTGATGCCTGTCTTCGAATCGTTCTCCGATATGACGGGGTCCTTGTCGTCCACGTCGAAACGGTTGATGTCGCTGAACGTCCGGTTGCCGGCCAGGTCGGTCGCGACCAACTGCCAGAAGAAGCGAGCGTTGGCGCCGACGGGCAGGGTCGCGCCCAAGGAGAACCCGATGACGTCCTCGTCTGCGTCCTCGATCGCATCCAGCAGGTTCGCCGGGATCTTGATGTTCTGGTCAAGCGGTGCGGTGGCGACTCCCGCAAGGTCGAAATCACCGTCCAGGATCCCATCCTCGTCTGCGTCGATCAGCGCGTCGTCTACCTTGTCATCCGTATTCGCGGCTTTCCGCCAGGTGATGATGAGCGTCCCGAGGCCTGCGGCGCCGGCCTCGTCTTCGTCCTTACCGAGTCCGGACTCCTCGTCGACCGCGTCGGCGCGGAACGTGACGTCCTCGTCGTCGATAAAGTCCTTGTCGTCGGGAACGAGGCCGTCCACCTCCGGGCCGTCCTCGTCCACCTTGATCTCGATGGTCTGCGTGAACGGGTTGACGCCCGTGTTGAACGGCACGTAGCTGAGCGAGTAATCGAGACTTGCTGCAAATTGGACTACCCAAGCGAACTTCTGCAAATTCAGGTACTGGACGATTCAACAGATGAGTCCGCATTGATCGCCAAGCGCTGCTGCGAGCGAATGGTCCAAGCAGGCAATGATGTTCAGTATGTGCATCGCGATAATCGCCACGGCTTTAAGGGTGGCGCGCTGGAAGATGCAATGTCATCGGTCACAGGCGAATTCATAGCCGTATTTGATGCGGACTTTGTGCCTCCGAGTGATTTTCTAAGAAACACCATCCACCACTTTACAAATGCATCGATCGGCATGGTGCAAACTCGCTGGTCTTATCTCAATCGAGACCAGTCACTTTTAACACAAGTTCAGGCAATACTCCTCGATGGCCATTTCGTTATTGAACAAACCGCACGAGCAGCAAGAGGTCGATGGTTTAACTTCAACGGAACCGGAGGAATATGGCGACGCAAGTGCATCGAAGAAGCGGGCGGTTGGCAGCACGATACTCTTACTGAAGATACCGATCTTTCTTATCGTGCTCAACTTGCTGGATGGAAATTCAAGTACTTACAAAACGTAACATGCCCGGGCGAACTGCCGCCAACCGTTAGCGCATTTATGAGTCAACAACATCGTTGGAACAAAGGGTTAATGCAAACCGGCATCAAGCTTCTGCCTCAAATATTCCGCAGTAAGATTCCGCTGGCAACAAAGATCGAAGCGTTTTTTCATTTAACATCACCGGTACCCTACCTTGCAGTTCTGATGTTGGTGCTCTTAGCCCTGCCGGGTTTATATGTAGCGCTTCCTGTCTACGAAATGCAGCCAACAATCGCACTTGCCTTGGGAGGACTCTTCCTCGTACTTGGAATGATTGCTGCTTGCACGTTTTACGTTGTTTCTCAATGTGCGCAAGGACTCAGCTTGTGGCGAACCTTGCTTAGACTGCCTGCGCTTATGGCTGTCGGTGTGGGTATAAACGTCTTAAACACCAAGGCAGCAATCGAAGCACTCTTTAGGTATCAAAGCCCATTCGTTAGAACACCAAAGTACGCAAACGAAAAAGAGAGTGAGCCGGACCCTGTTA
>JADFQE010000087.1 GCA_022561985.1 Chloroflexota bacterium | reverse complement strand
GTGTACCGGCGCGGGCCGGTGCACCGTGGGATCGGCTGGACGGCGGGGATCGCCGTCCGTCAGAGCGCGGCGGGACTCGGCCTGGCGGCCCGTCAGAGCGCGGCGGCGCTCCGGCGGGCGCGCGAGCAGCGCCGCGCCACGAAGCTCGCCCGGGAGCTCGGCTCCTTCCTGGACGCGCATCCAGCGCCACCCAAAGAGGTTCCCGACGTCCCTCCCGACGCTCCCGATGAGCAGGCCACCGCGTCGGCGCCCGAGGTGCCTGAGCCGGACGCGAACGACGTCGACGCTTCAGAGCCAGAGACGCCGGTCCGGGCGGCACCGCAGCCCGTCACGCCGCGGGCGCGTGGGCCCGTCACGCCGCAGGCGCCTGGGTCGGAGAACGGCGAGCGCTGGTCGCTGCCGAGCCTCGACCTGCTGGCGCCGGGGGCGCCCCAGTCCGCCGTCACCAAGGAGCACGAATCGACGGCGCGCCTGATCGAATCGGCGCTGGCCGAGCACGGCGTGGAGGTCCGCGTCGCGGAGATACGCCCCGGGCCGACGGTGACGATGTTCGGCCTCGTGCCGGGCTGGCAGCGGCGGCGGGGGCCAGGCGCCCGCGACGCTCAGGACAAAGCGGGTGAGGCCGGCGGGCCGCCCCCCGCCGGGAACCGCGTGCGCGTCGACGCCATCATCGCGCGCGAGAAGGACCTGGCGCTGGCCCTCGCCGCGCCCAGCCTGCGGATCGAGGCGCCCGTGCCCGGCGAGTCGGTCGTCGGCATCGAGGTGCCCAACCGCAGCTCGACGACCGTGGCGGTGCGTGCGGTCATGGAGTCCGCCGCGTACCAGGGGTTGCTGGAGGGCAAGGGGCTGCCCGTCGCGCTCGGGCTCGCGTCGGCGGGAGAGCCCGTCGTGGTCGACCTGGTCGACATGCCGCACCTGCTGATCGCCGGCGCCACCGGCAGCGGCAAGAGCGTGTGCATCAGCAGCATCATCACCTCGCTCATCTGCCATCAGCGGCCGTCGGACGTCCGGCTGCTGCTGATCGACCCCAAGCGCGTCGAGCTGACGCCGTACAACGGCATCCCGCACCTGGTGACGCCGGTGGTGGTCGACCCGGACAAGGTCGTCCGGCTGCTCCGCGGGGCGATCCAGGAGATGCTGCGCCGCTACCGGCTGCTCGAAAACGCGGGCGTGCGCAACATCCAGGCCTACAACCGGAGTCCGAAGGCGGCGGAGCACCTGCCGTACTTCGTGATCTGCATCGACGAGCTCGCCGACCTGATGATGACCTCCTCCTTCGACGTGGAGCAGGTGCTCTGCCGCCTGGCCCAGCTGGGTCGCGCGATCGGCATCCACCTGGTCGTGGCGACGCAGCGCCCGTCCGTGGACGTGGTCACGGGGCTCATCAAGGCGAACTTCCCAAGCCGCATCGCCTTCGCCGTGGCCTCGCAGGTCGACTCGCGCACGATCCTCGACGCCGTCGGCGCCGACCGGCTGCTGGGGCGCGGCGACATGCTGTTCCTGTCCTCGGACGCCCCCAAGCCGCGCCGCGTGCAGGGCGCCTTCGTCTCCGACGAGGAGACGGAGCGGCTGACCGAGCACTGGCGGACCCACGAGCGGATCGAGGTCCCGGAGATGGCGCTCGAAGATCTGGCGCTCGCGGCGGAGGTGGCGGACGCGGAGGCCCATGGCAGCGAGCCCTTGAACGAGACCGACTCGCTCTACGACCGGGCGCTCCAGCTCGCGAGCACGAACGGCCAGCTCTCGACGTCGCTGCTCCAGAGGCGGCTGCGCATCGGCTACCCGCGCGCCGCACGGCTGATGGACCAGCTCCAGGACGAAGGGATCGTGGCCGCGAGCGCGGAGCCAGGCAAGCCCCGAGAGGTGCTGCAGCGCCCGCCGGGGTGAAGCGTCCCGGCTAGGTCGCGGCCCCGGCGCTGCCCTCCGCCGCCGGCTCTTCGGCCGCGGCTTCGAGCTCGGCGAGCCGGGGCTCGACGACCGCCCAGATCGCGTCGTACTCGGCCTCGACGTCCGCGCTCGCGAGCACGGTCGGGCGCGAGTTGTCGCGGTAGTCGGCGCGCAGCGCGAGGGAGCCCAGGAACGGCAGGTCGAGCTCCTCCGCGAGTCCGGGGCCGGCGCCGGTCCCGAAGATATCCCCGGTGAAGTTCTCCACGATGCCCAGGACCTCGACGTTCAGCTTCCGGATCATGTTGATGGAGCGCTTGGCATCGAGCGCCGCGAGGCTCTGGGGGGTCGTCACCACGATGAAGCCGTCCATGGTGAGCACCTGCATCACCGTCAGCGGCGAGTCGGACGTCCCCGGCGGCATGTCCACCACCAGGTAGTCGAGGTCTCCCCAATCGGTCATCTGGAGGAACTGGTTGATGGAGTTGTGGATCATCGGCCCGCGCATGATGATCGCCTCGTCCGCGTTCTGCTGGAAGTACGACATGGAGACGACCTTCACGCCGAAGGTGTCGGCCGGCGTGATGCGGCCTTCGTTCATGGCCGGGCGCGCGTCGCCGCCCATGACCTGCGGGGCGTTGGGCGTGTCGATGTCGGCATCGAGCAGCCCGACGCTATGGCCGTGCTTGGCCAGGTAGACGGCCAGGTTCACGGCGACGGTGGTCTTGCCCACGCCGCCCTTGGCGCTGTAGACGCCCAGCTTGGTCTTGATCCGCCCCAGCGAGCGGGTGATGGCGCGGCGCTGCTCCCACTGGCGCTTGATCTGCGCCAGGCGCGCCTGCTTCTGGTCTTCGCTCATGTTCACGGGGATAGTCTCCGGACTGCCGTGGGGCGCGCGCTCCGCACATGCCCCCCGATGCCCCTAGGAGGCAGCGGCGTGCGGTGGTACGAAGCGTTGCGATCGGCCGCGGGACCGAGGTTTGGCTAGTCGTCGAGGCCGAGGAGCTTGCGGCCGTCCTCGGTGATCTTCTCGGGCGACCATGCCGGCTCGAAGGTGATCTCGACGTCGACGTCCTTGACCCCGTCGACCTCGGCGATCGCCCACTCGGCCTGCTGTGCGATGAAGGGGCCCATGCCGCAGCCCGCGGCGGTCAGCGTCATGTCGACGTGGACGTGGCCGTCGTCGTCGACGGCGATGCCGTAGATCAGCCCGAGGTCGACGATGTTGACCGGGATCTCGGGGTCGTAGACCTCCTTGAGCGCCTGCTGGACCTCTTCGACGGTGACGTCTGCTGACATGGCCGTTGTCTCCTCCGTGCCTGTTTCGGCAGCTATTGTATGGAAAATCGACCTACCAAGTCAACTTTAGGTCAGGTCACATTCAGGAGCGGCCCTCCTGGCTCCGCACCACGGCCAGCACGAGCGCCTCCACCTCCGCCCTCGTCGGCGCGGCCACGATGTAGATGGACGCGCCGTACGCCTTCACCATCAGGTGCAGGTCGTCCTCGATCACGCGGTAGAGCGCGGTCGTGCCGCCGAAGCTCGTCTCTTCGAGGCTCGCCCGCTCGGCGAACTGGTCGAACAGGAAGCTCACGATGAACCCCGGATAGCCCGCCTGCGAGACGCCGATGACGCCCACGCCGGACCCCCGGAGCGCGTCTCGCGTCAGCTCCTCCGGCAGCGCCGATGGGTCGGCGGCGTAGGCGCCGAACGCGATGACGTCGGCCCGGATGAGCGAGAGCGCGCTGGCCAGGCCGGGCAGGCTCACGTCCGTGGCCGCGAGCGTCGCGTCCAGCAGGTCGGCGGCGTTCCGCGCGAACCCGACGACGACCGGGCTGCCCGGCGGCTCCTCCGGCAGGAGGCTGATGGCCTGCCACACGTCCGGGTAGCGCTCCTCGATGGTGACCCGGTCGCCCGCTGCCCACGCCTCCCGGACGCCGTCCCCCCACGCCGTGTCCGAGCGGCCGACGGTGACGAAGGGCCCGTCCGTCCGCACCCAGCGCGCGGCGTCCGCGCCGGCGGCCGAGAGGGCCGCCTCGGCCACGCGCCGCGCCGTCGCCTCGTCCACGAACTCCGCCCGCGCCGCGAACTCGCTGTCCGGGTCGTTGACGACGACCTCGATGCTGACGACGCCCGCGCCGGCCACCAGGTCCAGGGTGCCGAAGACGCCCAGCGGCACCTGGGTGGGCTCGCCGGCGTTCACGTAGACCAGCGCGTTCGCGTCGACGTCGGGCATGCCGAGGGCCGCGAACCCGGCCGGCAGCGCGGGGTCGCCCCCCTTCGCGCCGCTCACGCACCCGGCGAGCGCCAGGACGCCCGCCGCGAGCACGAGCGCGGTGAGCGCCGTCCTAGCCACCGAGCTTCCCCTACCTGCG
This sequence comes from Chloroflexota bacterium, assembly GCA_022561985.1. GTDB lineage: Bacteria > Chloroflexota > Dehalococcoidia > Lucifugimonadales > Australimonadaceae > JADFRC01. Next base: position 5,727 of record JADFQE010000087.1, on the reverse strand, counting down.
CCGGCGCGTTCGCGCACCATAGGCCGCTCCTTCTGACTGGGTGGATCGGGCTGACCGAGTGGATCGGGCCGGGCTGCCTTCGCGCCCTGAGCCGGGACCGTCCTCGCGCTCGGTGTGCAGGCCGCGCTCGACGACCTCCTGGGCGACAAGCAGCTTCTTGAGGTCCACCATCTCGTCGCGCAGCATGGCGGCCTTCTCGAACTCCAGCCCCCGCGCCGCCTCCTTCATCTGGAGGTCGAGGTCCTTGATGACGCGGGCGAGCTCGTCCTTCGGCATGCCGGCGCGGACCTCGTAGGCGGCGCGCGGCTCGGCGACCCCGCGGATCGACGCGGTGATGTCGCGCACCTCCTTCACGATGCCCGCCGGCGTGATGCCGTGCTCACGGTTGAAGTCGGCCTGCAGGGCGCGGCGGCGGTTCGTCTCGTCGATGGCCTGGCGCATCGAGTCGGTCTCGCGGTCCGCGTACATGATGACGTGGCCGTCGATGTGGCGGGCGGCGCGGCCGGTGGTCTGGATCAGCGACGGCGCCGAGCGCAGGTAGCCCTCCTTGTCGGCGTCGAGGACGGCGACGAGGCTGACCTCCGGGAGGTCGAGGCCCTCGCGGAGCAGGTTGATGCCCACGACCACGTCGTAGACGCCCAGGCGCAGGTCGCGCAGGATCTCGGTCCGCGTCAGCGTGTCGACCTCCGAGTGGAGGTACTGCACCTTGACGTTCATCTCGGCGAGGTAGTCGGTGAGCTCCTCGGCCATGCGCTTGGTGAGCGTCGTGACCAGCGCGCGCTCGCCGCGCGCGACGCGCTTGCCGATCTGCTCGAGCAGGTCGTCGATCTGGCCCTTGGTGGGCTTGACCTCGATGGTCGGGTCCAGCAGCCCGGTGGGGCGGATCACCTGCTCGACGACCTGCGAGCTGTGCTGCATCTCGTAGGGGCCGGGCGTGGCGGAGACGTAGATCGCCTGGCTCACCCGCTCCTCGAACTCCTCGAAGTTCAGCGGACGGTTGTCGCGGGACGAGGGCAGCCGGAACCCGAAGTCGATGAGCGAGTCCTTGCGCGCCATCTCGCCGTGGAACATGCCGTGGAGCTGCGGGATGGTCAGGTGCGACTCGTCGATGAGCAGCAGGAAGTCGTCCGGGAAATAGTGCATCAGCGTCCACGGCGTGCTGCCCCGGGGGCGGCGGCCCAATGGCTGCGAGTAGTTCTCGACCCCGGCGCAGGAGCCGGTCTCGCGCAGCATCTCCAGGTCGTACCGCGTCCGGTGCTCGATCCGCTGCGCCTCCAGCACCTTGCCGGCGGCCTTGAACCAGTCGATGCGCTCCTCCAGCTCGCTCTCGATGTCGCCCAGGGCGTCGTCGAGGTGCTCCTTCGAGGTGACGAAGTGCTTCGCCGGATAGATGTCGATGGTGTCGCGCTCGGCGAGCAGCTCGCCCGTCAGCGGGTCGAGCTCCACGATGCGGTCGACCTCGTCGCCGAAGAACTCGATGCGCACGGCCACGTGGTCGTAGGAGGGCATGATGTCCATGGTGTCGCCGCGGACCCGGAACCGGGCACGCGTGACGTCGTAGTCGTTGCGCTCGTACTGCATCTCGATGAGCCGCCGCGCGAGCTGCTGCTTGTTCTTGCGCTCGCCCCTCTTGATGGTCTCGACGAAGGAGAAGTACTCCTCCGGCGAGCCGAGGCCGTAGATGCAGGAGACCGACGCCACGATGAGCACGTCCCGGCGCGTCATGAGCGCGCGGGTGGCCGCGTGGCGCAGCTTGTCGATCTCCTCGTTGATGTCGGACTCCTTCTCGATGTACGTATCGGTCCGCGCCACGTAGGCCTCGGGCTGGTAGTAGTCGTAGTAGGAGACGAAGTACTCGACCGCGTTGTCAGGGAAGAAGTCCCTGAACTCCTGGGCCAGCTGCGCCGCGAGGGTCTTGTTGGGCGCGATGAGCAGCGTGGGCTTCTGCACGCCCTCCACCACCTTGGCCATGGTGTAGGTCTTGCCGGAGCCCGTGACGCCCTTGAGCGTCTGGTGCCTCATGCCGCCGAGCGTGCCCTTGATGAGCCGGGCGACCGCCTGGGGCTGATCGCCGCGCATCTCGAAGTCGGCGACGACCCTGAAGGGCTTGCCCTGGTCTGTATTGCGCTCGACGGTTGCCATGGTTTACGTACGATACGCTCGTCTTGGTGCTGCGGTGGCGGTCACTCGCCCACCATGCGCTTGAGCAGCTCGCGGATGCGCGGCGCGTCCCGCAAGCCATCGGCGAAGGATTCCAGGAACTCCACGTCCACCATCATCGGCCCACGCCCGAACCGCGTGCCGCGGTAGTAGCAGAAGCGCAGCGCCTGCGCGCCGTCGTCGTACTCCAAAAGCTGCACGGTGGGCTCGGCGTACGGTGTGTCGACGCTGGCCTCTTCGACGATGAACCCGCTGCCCCAGTGCATCTCGAAGGGCCGCGGCACGGTCCGTCCGAAGGAGCCGGCGCCATCGTCACGCTCGCGCTGTGCCACGATGGGCCTCCTCAAGCAGGTGGCCGCGGCCATGCAGCGGCCCCGCGCTCATGGTACGCCCGCCCCGCGGACGTGCCTAGCGTCCGAAGGTACGGCGCAGTGCTCAGCCAGCGGTCTCCGTCAGGCTCATGCCCTGCGCGAGCGAGTGGGTGCAGGGCGGCGCCCTGCTGTCCTTGCCACCCAGACGATGTCGTCGCTGTCCCCGGTGACGGGGCCGCCTTCGAAGTCGCCGGCGACCGAGTCGACCTCGAAGCCGCACAGCTCGAGCAGGTGAGACATCTCGTAGCGGAAGGTGTAGCGCAGGTCGAAATCGCGGTAGAGGCGGCGCACCATGACGCCCTTGGCGTCCAGCTCCTCGATGATGAGGCGCGCGCTGTTGACCTGCTCCGCGCCGTCCCAGCCGTTCTGGCCCCACACGACGATCGTGCCGCCGCCGGGCTGCTTCACGTCGCGGACGTGGAACGGCACCGTCTCGTCGGCCTCGACGCCGAGCTGGCCGACGTCCGGCACGAAGAGGTCGAGGGCAAGCGTGCCGCCGTCCGTCAGGTGCGCGGCCACGGTCGCCAGCGCCGCCTTCTGCTCCTCGACGGTGAGCATGGACTGGAAGGAGCGGAAGGGCATGATGACGAGCGGATAGCTGCCCGCCAGCTTGACGCTCGCCATGTCGCCGGTCTGGAAGATGCAGCGCTCCGTCAGCTTGCGCTTGACCGCCTTGGCCTGCGCGGCCTCGACCATGAGCGGCGAGATGTCGACGCCGACGACGTCGATGCCCTTGGCCGCGATGGCCAGGCTCACGCGTCCGGTGCCGCACCCCAGCTCCAGCACCGGCCCGCCAACGCTCTCGGCGAGCCCGGTGTAGAAGGCCAGGTCGTGGGTCAGGTCGGCGTAGACCGCATCGTAGATCTCCGCCCAGTCGTCGTAGGGGTATTCGTAAGCCACGTGAACCTCAAGCGGTCGGATTCGGAGCGCCGCCCATGCGCTGGAGCGCACGCCGGACACGCTCATCTGTCGTCAGGGCGTCCTCAGCCTCGACGGCCAGCGCCTGGCGTGCCTCCGTCGCGGAGAAGCCGAGGCCCAGCAGCCATTGGAGGGCGGGGTCTCCGGCACTGGCCGGCGACGCCCCTGCCGACACACCGGCAGCCGGGATGGGCACGCCGATCGCCTCCTCCACGCCGGCCTTGAGCTCCAATATGATGCGCTCGGCGGTGCGCTTGCCGACGCCCTGCGCGCGGCTGATGGCGACGGTGTCGCCCGCGACGATGGCACCGGCGAGCTCCTCGGGCGACAGGACGGACAGCACCGCCATCGCCGCCTTGGGGCCCACCTGGCTCACGCCGATCAGCGACTCGAACAGCGTGCGGCCCGCCTCGGTCACGAAGCCGTAGAGCTGGAGGTCGTCCTCGCGCACGGTGAGGTGGGTCAGCAGCCGCACCTGCCCTCCCGTCGCCGGGAGCGCGGCGAGGTCGTGCGCGGGCACCAGCACCCGGAACACGATGCCGCCGATGCGCACCAGCGCGGAGTTCCCCGTGGTGCCCTCGACGGTCCCCTCGATCGCTTCGATCAAACTCATGCCTACGAGATCCTCGCCGTGCGCATGCGCTCGTCGGCGCGCCACTGCTGGAGGTGGCACAGCGCCACCGCCAGGGCGTCCGATGCGTCCTCCGACGTCAGCGTCTCGTCGAGCCCCAGCAGCAGACGGACCGCCTGCTGCACCTGCTGCTTGGTCCCGGCGCCGTAGTCCGCGACCGCGCTCTTGACGCGGGAGGGGGCGTAGCGGTGGACGGGCATGCCGGCGCCGGCCGCGAGCACGAGCGCGATGGCCTGCGCCTGGCCGACGACGATGCCCGACTTGGCGCCGCGCTGCGGCGCCACGAAGGGCTCCTCGATGGCCATCTGGTCGGGCCGCCAGCGCTCGATGACCGCGCCGAGTCCCTGCTGGATGCGGTACAGCCGCTCGCCGATGGCCTTGCTCGGGCCCCCTTCGAGCGTGCCCCAATCGAGGCAGCGCGTCGTGGGCCCATCAACCTCTATGACGCCGTACCCCAGGAACCTGGTCCCCGGGTCCACGCCCAACACACGCATCGCGGCCTCCGCGTCCTATCGGATGCGGCCATTCTAGGCGGGGCGGACGCGACCGGGAAAGGTGGCGGGTGACCGCCAATGAGGAGATCGTGCGGACGGCGAGCGCCCGACCGTGGTCTGTCGGCACCGGCGGTCGGCGCGAGCGAGTGGGTGCAGGGCCTCGCCCTGCCGCGAGCGAGTGGGTGCAGGGCTGTGCCCTGCCTATTCGGCGCTGTACTTCTCCAGCGCTTCTTCGGTGAAGTCGGCGTTGGTGAAGACCTGCTGGATGTCGTCGAGCTCCTCCATCGTGTCCAGCAGCCGCAGCGTCTGTCCGGCGGCTCCGGTGTCCAGGGCGACCGTGTTGCTCGGGGCCATCGTCACGGTGGCCTGGGCCGGCTCGATGCCCGCCTCCTTCATGACCTCGGTGATGGGCTCGAGCGCTGCCGGCGGGCCGGTGATCTCGAGGCTGCCGCCCTCCACGCTGAAGTCCTCGGCTCCGGCGTCGATGGCGGCCAGCGCCAGCTCCTCGGCCTTCTCCTCCGTGATGGAATCGACCGTCACGACCGCGCGGCTCTCGAAGATCCAGGCGACGGACCCGGCGTCGCCGAGGTTGCCGCCGCCGCGCGAGAAGGCGGCGCGCACCTCGGCGGCGGTGCGGTTGCGGTTGTCGGTGAGCGCCTTGAGCATGATCGCGGCTCCGCCGGGGCCGTACCCCTCGTACACGATCTCCTCGAACACGACGCCGTCGGCGCCGATGCCGAGGCCCTTCTTGACGGCTCGGTCCACGTTGCCGAGGGGCATGTTGGCTTGGCGTGCCTTCTCCATGGCGAGGCGCAGGCGGAAGTTCATGGCCGGGTCGCCGCCGCCGCCCTCACGCGTCGCCACGGCGATGTCGCGCCCGAGCTTGGTGAACGCCGCGCCTTTCTTGGCATCGATCGCCGCCTTCTTGTGCTTGATCGTCGACCACTTCGAGTGCCCGGACATACCTCACGCTCCTCGGTCCGTCTGTGGTGCTACGGGTCCAGGAGCCACTATAGCAAAGCGGCGGCGTGCGCCAAGCCTGCGCCCGCTACGGCGTGCGCGGGGGCCGCGGCGCGGGGCGCCGGCGCTTGCGCCTCGCGGGCGCAGCCTTCGCTGGCTTGAGCACGCGCGGCTCGAGGCCCGCCGGCACGTC
>JADFQE010000086.1 GCA_022561985.1 Chloroflexota bacterium | reverse complement strand
CACGAAGTCGCACATCTCCGAGTTCCCCATCGGTACCTACAAGAAGGCCCACCAGCACGGCCCCGGAGCGCACCTGCTCATCCTCAGCGGAGAGGGCTTCTCGGTGCTGTGGCAGGAGGGCGAGGAGTACCGGAAGGCGAACTGGAGCAAGGGCGGGATGGTGATCGTCCCGAGCGACGATTGCTGGCACCAGCACTTCAACACGGGGCGGACGCGCGCCCGGTACCTCGCCCTGCGCCAGGGCAACATGGGGCTGAGCGCACCCACCAACAACTCGCTGGCCGTGCGACCGAACCAGGCGGTCTGGGAGGGCGGCGGCGCCCAGATCGAGTACGAGGACGAGGACCCGCGCATCCACGAGATGTTCGAGGCGGACCTGGCGCGCACCGGGGCGCCGTGCCGGATGAAGGCGTTCAGCCCGGCGTGCACCGGCGAGGTCGGCCCCACCAAGGAGCGCGACACGTAACGGGCCCACTGGGCCCTCCCCCACGAACCACGAACGCGGGGACCCACGGACGCGAAGGAGCCGAACGATGGCGATATACCACCACATCTCGCTGGTCCAAACGCCGAGCGGGGTCATGCCCTCCTATACTGCCTCGCCCGAGGGTCCTGGCCCCTACCCCGCCATCCTGGTGATCCAAGGACAGGGTGGGCCGGGGATCACGGAGTTCCTTGCCGCCGAGCGCCTCGCCGAGGCCGGGTTCGTCGGCATCGTTCCCGACCTCTTCCACCGGGGGCCGCTCTGCACCACGCGCGACGAGCTGCAGCACCGGCGGCGGGCGATGAGCAACGTTGACATCATCGCCGACGTGAACGCCACGATCGATCACCTGGGCCAGCAGAGCTTCGTCTCCGGCCGGTTCGGGATCATGGGGTTCTGCATGGGCGGGCGCGTCTCGTACATGATGGCATCAAGGAACCCGGCCATCCTGGCCGCGGTCGACTGCTACGGCGGCGGCGTGTTCGAGCAGGACGGGCCGGGGCCCACGCCCTTCGAGACGACGGCAGATATCGGCTGTCCCGTCCTCATCCTCGACGGCGAGAAGGACGAGTCGCCGTCCCCGGAGCAGGTCGGGCGGATCGTCGCGGAGCTGGAGCGGCTCGGGAAGGTCCACGACGTCCATATCTACCCCGAGGTGGGCCACGGGTTCATGTCCCCCAACGGCCCGAGGAGCCGCCCCGAGGTCATCGAGGACGCCTGGTCGAAGATCCTCGACTGGTTCGGCCGCCACGTCGCGGCCGAGCCAGTGGCGGCCGAGCGCTAGAAGGCGACGGCTACACACCGCGAAGGGAGGATGGCGATGCTGACACAAGCAGAGAACGAGCTGCTGACGAAGGTGGGGCCCGGCACCCCCTGCGGCGAGATGCTGCGGCGCTACTGGTACCCCATCGCCATCGCCAGCGAGCTGACGGACGAGCAGCCGACGAAGTTCGTGCGCATCTTGGGCGAGGACCTGGTGCTGTTCAAGGACAAGAGCGGCCGCATCGGCCTGCTCGCCGACCACTGCTCGCACCGCGGGGCGTCGCTGCTCTACGGGCGCGTGGAGGAGCGCGGCATCGCGTGCGCCTACCACGGCTGGCTGTACGACTGCGAGGGCAACATCCTCGAGACGCCGCCGGAGCGCAACGACGCCATCATGAAGAGCGTCAAGCAGACGGCGTACCCGGCGCTCGTCCACGTGGGCCTGATCTTCGCCTATCTCGGCCCCAAGCCCGTGCCACCGATGCAGCATCTGGACACGCTGTTCCGCCCCGACGGCCACCGCAAGATCGTGACCCACGGGGTGCTGGACTGCAACTGGCTTCAGGCCATGGAGAACTCCGTGGACCCGGCCCACGCGCACATCCTGCACCAGGAGTACGTGGGTGGGAAGGGCAAGAAGCCCGCGAGCACGACCAGGGGGTACATCGACGAGATCGAGGGGTTCGAGTTCTACCTCCTCGACTACGGGATCATGAAGAAGCGGACCCACAAGACCGGGGCGGTGGACGAGCATCCGGTGGTCTTCCCCCACATCCTGCGCCAGGGTCCGAGCACCCAGTTCCGGACGCCCATCGACGACGAGCACACGCTGCACATCCACATCAATTTCACGCTGACGGAGGACGGCAGCGAGCCGGCGGACGCCTGGGAGCCGACGGAGATCCAGCACATGGAGCCCCACAAGGAGCCGGCCGACAAGATGCACCCCAACACGCACTTCACGCAGCGCAACGTCATCGGCCAGGACCACATGGCCTGGGAGACGCAGGGGCCGGTCGCCAACCGGCCGGCGGAGCACCTGAGCTACTCCGACCGCGGCGTGGTGATGCTCCGACAGATGGTCAAGGAGCAGATCGAGAAGGTCGCTCGCGGCGAGGACCCCATCGGCGTCAACCGCGACCCGGACCACCCGATCATCGACACGAAGGTCGACGAGGACATCTGGGGCGGGCGGCGGGTGGGAGAGATCGGGTACAAGCGCGACGAGACCGAGCCCGCGAGCAGCGGCCGCTCCTGAACGACGCAAGCGCGCCCGGGAACCGGGCGGTGGAGGGACAGAGCATGGCGGAGCGGCAGTTGAAGATGGGCATCATCGGCATCGGCGTGGGCGCCGCGGAGATGCTGCCCGCCATCGATGGTGCGGAGAACATCGATCTGTTCGCCGGCGCCGACATCGACCCCGACGTCCGGGCGCGCTTCGGGGAGCGCTATCCGAACGCTCGCGTCTACGACTCCGCCGAGGCGCTCTGCGCGGACCCGGACGTGGAGGCGGTCTGGATCTCCACCCCGAACCGGTTCCACGCCCCCATGACCATCCTGGCCGCCCGGGCCGGCAAGCACGTGGTCGTGGAGAAGCCCATGGCGCTCAACCTCACGGAGGCCGAGGCCATGCTCCAGGCATGCGACGAGCACGGCGTGAAGCTCATCGCGGGCCACACCATGAGCTTCAGCCCGCCCATACGCTACATGCGCCAGATCGTCCGCTCCGGAGCGCTGGGGCCGCTGGCCGCGATCAACGTCTTCGCCTACACGGACTGGGGGATCCGGCCCCGAACGCCCGATGAGCTGGACCCCGCCCAGGGCGGAGGCATCGTCTACCGGCAGGTGCCGCACCAGATCGACTGCATCCGGCTCATCGGGGGCGGTCTGCTCCGCAGCGTGCGGGGCACCACCGGAGCCTGGCTGCCCGGCCGCTCGATCACCGGGTATTACGCCGCGTACATGGAGTTCGAGGGCGGCGTGCCCGCGGTCGCGGTGCACGACGGCTCCGGCTACTTCGTGGCCTCGGAGCTCGTGCCCTGGGGGAACGCCGAGGTGTTCTACGACGCGGAGGCGCGCACGGAGAAGCGCCGCGAGATGCGCGAGGGGACGCGGCCGGAGGATGCCGAGAAGCTGGCCCTGCGGATCGGCGGCGGGGAGGAGCGGGGCCTGGTGCGCGGCGCGAGGCGGGCAGCGGGCAGGCGCAAGTGGCAGCCCCACGACCTCGGCATCCTGGTGGTGTCCTGCGAGCGAGGGCAGCTCCGTCAATCGCCCTACGGGGTGTACGTCTACGACGACGATGGCGTCCGGGATGTCACCCTGGAGGTCGCGGGTGCGACACGTCAGGAGGAGCTGACGGAGCTCTACAACGCCGTTGTCCTCGGGAAGCCGGTGTTCCACAGCGGGGCTTGGGGGATGGCGACGCTGGAAGTCGCGCTCGGCATCGTCGAGTCGGCGCGCACCAACAAGGAGATCATGCTCACGCACCAGGTCGAGATGGACCCCTCGTACGACTCGACGTACCCCGTCGCCATCGCCGAGGACGGCAACGGCCACGATCCGAAGCCGTAGCTAGCGCGGGGCCCCTGGGAATCCCTGGTCGGGGTCGATGACGACATCAAGCACCGTCGTCGCGGAGCTGTGCACGGCGGCTTCGATGGCGCCGCCAAGGTCCTCCGGCCGCTCCACGCGGATGCCCTCGCACCCGAGTCCGCGCGCGATCATGGCGAAATCCAGCCCCGGCAGGAAGTCCATGTGGTCCCGCAGCTCGCCCTTCATGCGGTTCTTCTCGTGGAGGAGCGACCCGTTGTTGAACACGACCACGGTGATCGGGAGGCGGTAGCGCGCCGCCACCTCCAGCTCCCCCAGGATGCCGCACATGAGACCGCCGTCGCCCTCGAGGCAGATGACGCGCTTCTCCGGCGCCGCCAGCTGGGCGCCGATGGCCATCGGCAGCCCGGTCCCGATGGCACCCGTGCCGCGGGGGCTGATGAAGGTCGGGCCCGCGTCCACCTTCAGGTGGCTGCTCGCCCACATGAAGGGACTGGACCCGTCCGAGACCAGGATCGTGTCGGGGCCGATGAAGGGCCGGATCTCCTTGATCAAGCGGGCGGGCTGGATCGGGACCGCGTCCGACGCCTCCCCCTCCCGGTTGTCGCGGGCCCACTCGTCCAGGAGCTGCGCGATCTCGCCCTTGCGGGAGACCGGCGGCTCGTACCCCTGCTCGCCGAGCGCCGTGGTGAGCGCGCTGAGCGCGAGCTTGGCGTCGGCGACGATCCCGAGGGCGGTCGTGTAGTTGCGCCCGATCTCGTTGGGGTCGATGTCGACGTGGATGATCGTCGAGGCGGGGTCGGGGACCGTCCAGCCGTTGGTGGCCATCTGGTTGGTCCGCGTGCCGATGAGCAGCACCACGTCCGATTCGCGGACGATCTTCGCCGCGACGCGTCCGCGCCCGAGCCGGCCGCCCTGGATGTCGCCGACCGCCCCCACGCTGAGGGAGTCGTGCTCCGAGAACGCGCCCTTGCCGGAGATCGTGGTGGCGACAGGGATCTGCGCCACATCGGCGAAGGCGCGGAGCTCCTCCCAGGCCCGCGAGAGGTTCACGCCGCCGCCCGCGACGATGCAGGGGCGCTCCGCGTCCATCAGCAGCCGCACGGCTTGGAGGACGAGGGCGGGGTCCGGCGCGATGCGCGTGGCGGGGAAGGCCGCGAACTGCTCCTCCGCGAAGAGGGCCGGGTCCGGTATGCGCTGCGACGCGATGCCCCTGGGGATGACGACCACCGGGCCCGGACGGCCGGAGGTCGCGATCCGGAAGGCACGGCGGAGCTTATCGGGCATCTGCGAGGGGACGTCGACCACCTCGACCGACTTGGCGAGCGGCCTCATCATGCTCACCTGGTCGTAGGCGTAGAGGGCGTTCTTGCCCTCCATGGCGGCGGGGAGGCCGTCGAGCAGCACGATGATGGGCACGGACGAGTTGGAGGCCTCGGCCAGCCCCATCAGCGCGTTGGGGGTGCCGGGGCGGTTGATGGCGCACACGCCCGGCTTGCCGCTCACGCGGGCGAAGCCGTAGGCCATGAGCTCGGCCGAGGCCTCGTAGTGGACGCCGATGGGCTTCGTGCGCGTGACGTCGAGGTCGGTGTAGATCCGCATCCCGAAGACGTACTCGACCCCGTACTCCGAGAGTATCGCGCAGACCGCCTCGTCCACCGTCATTTCCGTCGTATCGGCCATGTCGCCCCCTCGCTTGGACGCGCCGCGGGTCCGGCGTCCGAAGTGGAGGGTATCATCGAGGCCTCAGGCCGCGTTGCCTCAGGCCGCGTCCTGACCCCTCTCCCACATGAGGGTATGATTCGCACGGCATCCCCGGAAGCCATCGCTGGGAGCACGCATCCCCTCCGCGATCATCGAGCGCTGCTTCCGCGGCGTCTCGGAAGAGGGACACGGAGAAGGTCTTCTGGGACAGCGCAACAAGCCTCTATCGTTTCTGACGAGGAACCATACCGGGAACTGTGAGTAGCTCCAGAGAGCCAGAGCACGAAGCCGCGAGCGCCCAAGAGGGACCTGTCCCTCCGGGGAGTCGTCTCTATCTGCTGCTGACGCTCCATTTCCCTGCCATCGCCCTCGGATTCGGCACGGGCGTCATCGCGCCGGTGCTCCCCGGCTTGGCCAGGTCCTTCGACGTCGGCATCGGGGTCGCCACGCTCGTATTCATCGTTCAGGCGGCAGGATCGGCGGCCAGCGCGATCCCCACCGGGATCTTGATCGATCGGATCGGCCGCCGGAAGGTGCTGTTGGCCGGTCCGGTCGTGACCGCGATCGGCTCGTTCCTCGTGGCGGCAGCCACCTCTTTCCCCGAGCTGTTGGTCTACCTCTTCATCGGCGGCTGGGGCTCCCAGATGTGGATGCTCAGCCGTCTCACGATCGTCGCCGACACGGGGGAGGCTCGTCAGCGCGGCAGGCAGATCACGAGCATGCACGGGGTTGCGCGCATCGGAACGCTGCTCGGCCCGGCGCTCGGAGGCTTGATCGCCGTCGTCTTGGGTCTGCGCGCGCCGTTCATCCTCCATGGCGTCATGGCGCTCGTGGCGGTGGCGCCCAGTTATTTCGTTCTGAGGGAAACGGCTCCGGCTCGCGGCTCGGGCGCGAAGGGAGTGCGCGGAGGTGGAGACGCACAGCCCGACTCGTCGTGGCGGGCGCTCCTGGCGAACCCGATCCCCACCGTGTTCGGAGCCGTGTTCATGGCGAATATGGCGCGGGGTGGCGCCGCTCTCCGCGGTGGGAACGGGCCCATCTTTCTCTATGCCACCTACGCCTACGGCATCGGACCCGCCACCATCGGCGCATTGAGCAGCGCCATGGGCGTCGCCAGCATCCCCATCCTCTTCGTCGCGGGCTTCATCATGGACCGGTTCGGCCGCAAATTCACCATCGTGCCGTCCCTGACGCTCATCGGCGTGTCCTTGCTCCTGGTGACCGCGACCTCCTATGCCTCCCTGTCCTTCAGCGTCTTCGTGGCGGCTTATGTCGCACTGCAGCTGTCCATCAGCCTCATGGGAGGGTCCATGCAGACCCTGGGCAGCGACATCGCTCCTGCTCACGCGAGGGGTAAGTTCTTCGGGGCCTCCCGCCTGGTCGCCAATTCCGGCGCCATGTCGAGTCCCATCAGCTTCGCGCTCCTCTCCCAGTTCGCCGGCTTCACGGCGGCCTTCGCGTTCCGCAGCCTCATCGGATTCGCCGCCGCGCTCGTCTTTGGCTTCTTCGTCAAGGAGACGCTCAAGAGAACGCCGCCGGATGATTCCGCCTAACCGAGAAGGGGTTCGCCGAGGTCTCGGGCTGCATCGAGGGCCGTGCGCTTGGGACGGGCCTAGAGGACGCGCCGCCCACCGGCGAACGACTGAGGGTCGGCCTTGAGCTTCGCTTCGGCGCGTTCCGCGACCTTGCGGAAGACCTCCATCGGCTGAGCGCCCGTGAACTTCAGGTCGCCGATGACGAACGCCGGTATGCCATCGAAGCCCAGGTCCCTGCCCTCCTGGTACTCCCGCAGCACGGTCTCCATGTGGCGGGAGTCGCCGAGGGCCTCCTCGAGAGGCGGCCACTCGATGCCGCTTGCTTCGGCGACCTCCCGGATGACGGAGAGCTGACCGATGTCCTGCCCGTCCTCCCAGTAAGCGACGTAGAGGGCGTCGCGCAGCTCGGCGGAGCGGCCCACTTCCCGGGCGTGGACGATCGACTGCAACGCCTTCAGCGAGTTGGGTGTCCGCGTAGGCCGTTTCATGTTGACCAGCCCCGCATCGAGGGCGTTCGCGCGAAGGTTGTCGGAGAGCTGACCGGGCACCTCGCCGGGGCGCGGCTTGCGCTCCATCCCCTCCTCCGGCACGTCGGAGCGCAGCAGGTACGCCTTCGACGTGACGTCGAGGTTGAACTCGGTCCCGAGGGCTCTCAGCCTGGCCAGGCCGACGTGGCACCAGGGTCAGATGGGGTCGCCCCAGACGAGCACGGGGATGGCGGGCGTCTCAGATGCGCTCATGGCCCGCATTATAGGCGCCGGCGAGCACTCGTCCCGCGTGTGCGTCCGCGTCCGTCCGCGTCTCGGCGCCTCACCAGGTCGCGAACGCCATCGCGCACCCAACGCCGGAGAGGGTGCGGTAGCAGGGCTGGTAGTCGATGACGTTGCCCGCGCTCTCGCTGGTGGCCGCGACGATGATCCAATTCCTGAGCTCAGAGGTCCCGCCGACGAGGACATCGGGGTCCATGGCCGCCATGTAGTCGAGGTCGTGCGCCTCGACCGCTCTCAGGAACTCCCGGTCGATCTGCTCGTCGATGACCAAGTGCGAGAGGCCGCCCGAGGCCATGACGAGAACCCTCTGGGAGCCGGCGTGGCCCTCCAGCGCCAGCGCCAGGGCACGGCCGAATTCCACGCACCGCTTGGGCGAGGCGGTCGGCGGGTAGTAGGTGTTGACCATGATGGGGACGATGGCGTAGCGGGCGTCCGCGTTGGTGGTGTGCAGGGGCCGGCCGAAGGCGTGGCCGAGGCCCTGCTCGTGCCGCGTCTGGGTGGACCACGCGGGATCGAAGCCGGAGTCCAGCAGCCGGTCGATGACCGAGCGCCCCAGATCGACGTCCACCCGGTACCTGGTGATCGTGTCGGTGAACTCGTCGCCCAGGTGGTAGTGGGCGACCCGCGTGCTCGCGTCCACCTCGTCGCCGACGTAGATGAGGAAGGGGGGCGTGTTGTCGGCGAGGATGTTCTCGCGCTGGTCGTCGCCGATGAGGACGATGACGTCCGGGTTGAGCTCGTCCACCTTGGCGTGGATGGCGTCCAGGCCGTCCTGGCAGGCGGTGTACCGCCGGAGCATGACCTCGGGCGTGGTCTCCTCACGCATGCCCGGCTTCTCGTTCTCGGCGTCCTCGCGCCGCAGGATGTTCGGCCACAGCTCCGATGGGACGTAGAGCTGCGGCCCGTGGGAGAGCGCTACGCGGCCGACGATCTGGGCCATGCCGGGACTCCTTCACTGGCCAACTGTGCGTGGAGTTTACGCCTTGAGCTCACGGAGCGGACCAAGGACGGCGGTACCGTGCCTCCGGGGTTCGATGCCACCGGCGATGCAGACTCGGAGCAGTGGCCATCGGGCACCCACGTGTCAGGACCGGCTCGCCGAAGCGGCGCGTGGCAGGAAGTGCCGGTCCCCCTGTGGGTCGACGTGGAGGACATCGCGTCTGAACGGGGGGGGTCCCGCGCGAACGGCTCGTCCGCCGCGGACCCCTCGCCCAAGACTTCGCACGTTCCCGCAGCCTTCACCGGGGGACCCGTGGGGCGGGAGGGTTGGCGAAGCGTCGGACACTCTCTCTCAGCTCCTCCAGATCGAAGGGCTTCAGAAGCAGGACGACCGGGCCCGACTCCAGCACCCTGGCCAGCCGTGCGCTGTTGGGGTATGCGGTGAGGATGGCGACCGGACAATCGAGACCTCGAGCGCGCATGGTGTGAAAGAGCTCGGCGCCATCCATGCCCGGCATGGCGAGGTCCAGGAAAACGAGGCTGAACGCACGCTCGTCAAGACGCTCGAGTGCCTCCTCGCCGCTCCCTGCGGTCATGACGTCCCATTCGCCTCCGAGGGCTCTCGAGACCAGCTCACGGATGGCCTGCTCATCGTCGACGATCAGGATCCCCCGATTCCCTCCGTTCGCCCGGCGCGCGGTGGCTCCGGCCCCGGCCTTCCTGATGGCGAACCCGTCCCGCTGCAGGACGTCGATCGCCCGGCGAACGATGGAGACGTCGACCCCGTATTCGGTCGCCAGCCGCCGGACCGCGAACCGCTGGCCGTCGCTATAGATGCCGCCCACGATCTTTCTCCGGAGGTCGTGGGCGACACGCCCTGGACGGATATCGCCAGATTCCATGTAGCTTCCCTCGGTTTCAGTAGGTCGCCCGACTTGGGCCAACGGTGCCGTACTGTAACGGGATTGCCCACGTGAGGTAAAGGGACTACGCGACAGCGGCGCGCGGAGGCTGACAGGCCGATCAGCCCCCCGCCTTTGACGCTGCGCATCAGACGACGGGCGCGGCGCTGGGCGTCCGCCTGAGGGTGCGCCGCCCCGCAGCGCCGGCCCCTCAGGCTCGACGCTGCGGGGCGGCGGCTGGGTCGCGGCCGAGGGCGCGCGTCGCGTCTTCCCGGGCCCCCTTGCCCGCGCGGGCGAACACCCGCGCGTGTCCGGCGTAGTCCGTGACGAGAGGCGTGAGGCGCTCGGAGTAAACGTTCCGCGTACGG
>JADFQE010000085.1 GCA_022561985.1 Chloroflexota bacterium | reverse complement strand
ATCGAGCGCGCGGACATGCTGACGCCCGGCGAGGTCGCGCTGGCGATCGTCCACGCGATGACGGTCTCGCCCACGCAGGTGCTGGAAGAAGTCCTACTGCTGCCGCAAGCCGGCGTGTACCACTAGCATGGCCGGCCCCCTGATCGAGCGGACCGCGCGGCGCGTCATGCGGATCGTGCGGCCGTGGTCGCTGAGCCCGAGCGACCACGAGGGCCACCGCGGCGGCGGGTCGACGCTCCGCGAGGTCGTCTTCGGGGCCAACGACGGCCTCGTGTCGAACGTCGCGCTCGTGGCCGGCATAGCCGGCGGCACGGGGGACGCCTCGCTGATCCTCCTGGGCGGCATCGCGGGGCTCGTGGCGGGCTCCATCTCCATGTCCCTCGGCGCGTACATCTCCACCAAGAGCGAGCGCGAGCTCCGCGACGCGGAGGAGGCGCGCGAGCGCTGGGAGGTGGAGCACATGCACGACCAGGAGATCGCCGAGACCCGCGCCATCTTCTCCGCCAAGGGCATCAGGGGCCCCCTGCTCGACGAGGTGGTCGAGGCCGTCACCCGCGACAAGGAGCAGTGGATCCGCGTGATGATGACGGACGAGCTCGGCTACGCGGACCAGCCCCCCCGGCCGGTGCTCTCGGCGGTCGTCATGGGGATCGCCTTCGCCATCGCGGCCGTCTTCCCCGTCGCGCCGTACTTCTTCGCCGAGGGGACGGGCGCCTTCATGGCGTCGCTCGCCATGACGGGGCTCGCGCTGTTCGCCATCGGCGCGTGGCGGGGGTACCTGACGGGCGGGGCGATCCTGCGCAAGGGTGCGGAGATGGTCCTGCTGGCCTCGGCCGCGGTCCTCGCCGCCAATCTGATCGGCCGGCTCGTCGGCGTCACGTTCACTTAGTGGGCGTTGGACACTGTGGGGGGTCCGCACTGCGTACATGACCCCCCAGACCCCCCTAGCGGGCGGTTAGAGCAGCGGCTCCAGCGCCGCGGCGACCTCGTCGCCCGTCACCAGCCCCTCGAACCGCTTGACGACCCGGCCGTCGGCGCCGACGACGAAGGTCCAGGGCTCGCTCGGCAGCCGCCACTCGTCCATCACGGGCGCGGGTACCAGACGGCCCTCGTTGCGCGCCTCCTCCAGGTCCCACGGCTCGATGTGGATGAAGGCGGCGCGCCCACGGAACCGCTCGTGCACCGCCGCGATCGTGTCGGTGACCGGGCCGCACATGGCGCTCACGCAGAACGCCGGGGACGCGAAAACGACGACGAACGGGTTGCCCGAATCCAGCGCCTGGGCCACCGAGAGCTCGTGCATGTCGTCCTCGACCGCACGGGTCGAGAGCTCGGCGAAGGACGCGACGTCGTGGATCGTCAGGTTCTCCGTGGCGGGCACCCGCTCGCCGACCCCGGGCGCCGTCGGCCCGGCCGACACGTTGAAGGCAGCACTCGTCACGGACGGTCCATCGCCGTAAGCGCCGGACAAGTCGAACTCCGCCGCCCAGATCCCGGGGTGCGGGAGCACGACCGCGTCCACCACGTAGACGCCGCGGAAATCGAGGTGGACGTGCGTCTCGCCGTCGGGGTGCGCGTGCGGCGTCTCGCCCTGGATCGTCCGCCACTCGGCTGGCTCCTCGGCCACCAGCTCGGCCGTGCGTCCCTCCAGCGAGAAGAACCTGACCCGCACGCGGGCGTCTTCGAGCTCCTCGCCGTCGACCGACACGAGGGCGAACGGGAAACGGTTCTCTCCGACGACGAACTCGGACGCGCCGATGAAGCCGCTGTACGCCTTCCCGCCGACGGAAGGCGGGCCGTCGTCCGTGCCACAGGCCGCGGCGGCGATCAGCAAGCAGGCGATCGCCGCGCCCAGGCGGGCGCTCGGCCAGCGGCGGGACGCGGGTTCCGGCACGCGGGCCTCCTTGCATCCGGATGGGGGGACCGGGACGGGGGTCCGGCTCCCGAGTATACAGATACCGGCCCTGTATACTCGGTGCGGGCGGGGCGGTTAGCTCAGTTGGTTAGAGCGCCGCGTTGACATCGCGGAGGTCAGAGGTTCGAGTCCTCTACCGCCCACCAGCCGATGCGGGCCACGAGGAGGTCGTGATGGCCGTCGACGCTACGCCCAAGGCCGAGGTCTTCTCCCTCAAGACGCCGCTGCTCTCCGATGGGCGGACGAACAGGCAGCTCGCCGCGACGGACCTGCTCAAGCTCCGGGTCAAGGTCTACGCCGAGGGCGGCGAGAACGGGCTGCACACCCACAACGACGAGGACCACGCCTTCGTGATCCTCCAGGGCCAGGCGACCTTCTACGACGAGGCGGCCAAGGCCACGGTGGTGAACCCGTACGAGGGCATCATGATCCCCAGGGGCGCCTTCTACCGCTTCGAGAGCACCGGCACCGAGAACCTCGTGCTGCTCCGGGCCGGGGCCGGGCGCAGGGCCGATGGCGGCTTCCGCGTGGGCACCAACGGCCGGGCGCTGACCCGCGAGGAGAACAAGCACGTCGACGGCACCCCGATCCCGGGCAGGTTCTTCGGCGCCTGAGCCGCGCCGGGCGCTGCGGAGGAGAGAGCGATGAGCGTACTCGAGCGCACCTACGGCGGAGAGACGACCGTCGTCGTCGACGAGCTACGGATCTCGTCGGACTCTCACGTGATCGAGCCCGCGGGGCTGTGGAAGGAGCGCCTCCCGAAGGCGTTCCGGGACCGCGCCCCCGGATTCGGCGGCCGCAGACGCGGCGATCAGCCCGGCGCCATGGAGGGCTCGAAGCGCGTGGGCGAGATGGCCGCGGACGGCGTCAGCGCCGAGGTCCTCTATCCGACCCACGGCCTGAAGGCGCTGAGCCTCGACGACCCCGAGCTCGAGGCAGCGTGCGCCCGGGTCTACAACGACTGGCTCCTCGACTACTGCGCGGCCGCCCCCGACCGCCTCATCGGGCTCGCCATGCTCTCTATGTACGACGTCGAAGGCGCCATCGGCGAGATGCAGCGCGCCCGGAACGCGGGGCTGCGCGGGGCCGTCATCTGGCAGACCCCTGCCCCGGAGCTACCCTTCACCTCGGACCACTACGACCCGTTCTGGGCCGCCGCCGCCGAGGCCGACATGCCCGTCAACCTGCACATCCTCAGCGGCCACGGGTACAGCCGGGACCGCGCCCTCGGCCCGCCATCTCCTCCCATGACGCCCGATACGCTGGGGCGCGAGGCGGAGCGGCCCGCGCGCGGGATCGAATCGGAGCGCCGGAGCGTCAACCGCAAGCTCTCTCAGGCGATCGACACGCTGTACGACCTCATCTTCTCCGGCGTGCTGGATCGCTTCCCACGGTTGAAGGTCGTCCTGGTGGAGAACGAGATCGGCTGGATGCCCTTCGTGCTGGAGCAGTGGGACTACTACTTCAAGCGCCACGGCACGCAAGGCCGCTCCGTGCCGCTGCGCCGGCTCCCCAGCGAGTACTTCCACGACCAGGTCTCGGCCACGTTCTTCAACGACGCGGTCGGCGCACGCCTGCTCTCCTGGTGGGGCGCGGACAACTGCATGTGGTCCAACGACTACCCCCACGGCAACTCCACGTGGCCCCACTCCGGCGAGATCGTCGCCAGGGACCTGGGCTCGCTGCCGGCCGAAACCCGCGCGAAGGTGCTGCGCGAGAACGTGGCGCGCCTCTACGGCCTCACGGTCCCCGAGCCCATCGAGGCGTCCTCGTCCCACTAACGCGCTACAATGCGCCCCGCTACTGACGGGTCCCCGGCCGGATCAGGATGCGGAGCGTCCTGCGACCGGCCGCAGCCTGGCCCCTCCAACACGCTCACCCGGGAGAAGGCGGCATGACAGGGAAGCGGCTCGGTCTGCTGAGTGTGACGGGCGCGCTCTTCGCGCTGTTCCTGACGGCCTGCGGCGCCGATCCCACGGCCACGCCCGCGCCGACCGCCACGCCGCCCCCGGAGGCGACGGCCGCGCCCACGCCCGATGCCGCCGCGCTGTTCGAGATCGAGTGGGCCGCGCTGATCGCTGCCGCCCAGGCGGAGGGCGAGATCGTCATGACCTTCGGCGGGTCCGCCGGACGCAACTACCGGCCCATCGTCGAGGTGTGGGGAGAGAAGTTCGGCGTGACGCCGATCATGGCCACCGGGAGCGGCAGCGCTCACGTCAACCGCGTGCTCTCCGAGCAGATCGCCGGCCGTTATCTGGTGGACATCATGTACGGCGGGGCGTCGTCGGTGAACACGCGCATGATCCCGGCCAACGCCCTCGACCCGGTCGCGCCGCTGCTCATCCACCCAGAGGTGATCGACCAGTCCCTCTGGTTCGGAGGCAGGCACTGGTACGCGGACCCGGAGCAGAAGTACATCTTCACCTTCGCCGCGAGCGCCAGCCCCATGACGCTTGGCATGCGGTACAACACCGACCTCGTCACCCCCGAGGACGTCGAGGGCTTCACCTCGGTCTACGACTTCCTGGACCCGAAGTGGAAGGGGCAGATCGTCTCCCTCGCGCCCGGCTCCGGCGGGGCTGGCGGGACCTACTACACGGCGTTCGTCCACCCCGGGATAGGCACGGACTGGATCGACGGTTTCCTCTCGCCGGAGCTCGATGTGACCTTCGTCGACGACCGGCGGTTCATCGCCGACGGCGTCGCGAAGGGCAAGTTCGCCATGGCCATCGGCAGCGCTCTGCGGGACCTCGACGCGCTGGGCGAGCTCGGTGCGCCCATCAAGCCGCTCCTCAAGAACCTCAAGGAGGGAGGCGTGCTCAGCGCATCGAGCAGCCTCGACCTCATGACGATCGTCACGAAGCGGCCGAACCCGAATGCCTCGAAGCTCTGGGCGAACTGGTGGCTCTCGAAGGAGGGTCAGACGCTCATGCACACCCTCGTCGAGGTCGACCCCGATCCGACGCTGCGGCTGGACATCACCGACTTCGGCGTGACCCCCAAGGAGTTCCTGCGCGTGGAAGGGCAGTCGTACTTCTTCTTCGACACCGACCCCGAGCTCACCGCGAAGCGCTCGGAGGCAGCCGCCTACGCGGCCGCGGTCTACGCCGCCAACCGCTAGGAGCGGGGGCGGACCGCCAGCAGCAGGGGGAAGGGGCTCGAAGGGTGCGCCTTCCCCCCTCGCTGCCCGCGCCACCCGAAACCGCTTCCCGCTCGCCCGCGTAGCTCTTAGAGATGACCGCCATGCGCGCAGACCGCAAGCCCGAACGCAGTCCGAGATGGCCCCGCACCCGGCTCGCGGGAGCAGTTGCCATGGCCCTGGGCCTCGCGCTGCTCGGGGGCGCCGCCGCCTATTTCGTCTACACCTTCTCAGCGGGACTCGGCCTGGAGGACCTCGTGGCCGTGGCCGCCGATCCCGCCGACACGCTCGGCGCTCCGCCCGCGGCCCCTGCCGCCTCTTTCGACGGAGCCGCCCCGTCCGAGCAGACCCTCTACCCCGGCGCGCTGCTTCCCGTCCGGCTGTGGGCGGCCCCCCGCGGCACGCTCGACCTCGCCGCGCCGGAGCTCCAGGGCTTCACGTCGGTGAGCGGCGACGGGCGGCCCAGCCTCTCCGGCATGATGGGACGCGCCGAGCGTATCGCTATCCCGGCGCTCGGCATCGACGTCGCGGTCGAGGAGCTGGCGATCTCCGACCTGGGCGACAGCTCGGCCTACGAGACGCCCAAGTTCGTCGTCGGGCACATCCCCGAGACGCCGAACCCCGGCTCCCACGGGAACGGCTGGTACTTCGGCCACCTGGAGAGCCCGCTCGGGGGCGAGGGCAACGTCTTCTCACGCCTCCCGCTGATCCCCGGCCTGCTCCGCGACGGGGAGGAGGTCCACGTGGTGCTGAGCTCCGAGGGCCGCGAGTATCTCTATGCGGTCAGCGAGACGGACATCGTGCACCAGGACGACATCGCCCTCTATCAGGCCGGCGACGCACGGATCACGCTGGTCACCTGCTTCCCGCGCCTCAAGTACGACCAGCGCCTGCTGGTGACCGCCAAGCTCATCGGCATCCGGGACGCGGTGAGCTAGCGTGACCGGAGCTCCCGTGCGCCTCCCCATCCCCGTCGCCCTCGCCGCCGGAGCCCTGCTCGCGGCGTTCGCCACGGCCTGCGGCGCGCAGGCGCCGGCGGAGGAGCCAACGTCGCCACTAGCGACCGCGACCGCCGCACCGGCGGATGCGCCAGCCCAGCCCTCGCCCACGCCCACGCTGACAGAGGCCGCCGACGGAACGACAGCGCGCTGGGCGACGGACCTCGAACCCGGCGGCCGCACCGGCAACGCCGCGCCCAACGTGACGGTGACGCTGCCCGACGGCACCAGGACGACCCTCGAGGAGGTCGCCGGCGGCAAGCCGCTGCTCCTGTACTTCTTCGCCACCTGGTGACCGGTCTGCCGCGCCGAGTTTCGGACGCTGAAGACCGTCTACCCACCCTTCGCCGGCGAGGTGGCCTTCGTGGCCGTGGGGTTCGACACGACGGAGAGCTTGGACAAGCTCGCCGCCTACCGGGAGAGCAGCGAGCTGCCGTGGATCGTCGCGAGCGCCCCGCGGGAGGTTGCCGAGCAGTACGGCGTCCGCGTCCAGTCCACCAAGATCGGGATCGGAGCCGACGGCGTCGTGGTGTGGGCCAGCGGCTACGGGACGAGCAGCGAGAGCGCATGGGAGGAGCGGCTCCAGCGGCTGCTCCCCTAACGCCGCCGGGGGCCGGGGGATCGCAAGCGGGGGCACGGTCACTCCGGCGAATGACGCATCCCGCCGCCGTCCCGAGCACCGGCGAGAGGCGCTATCATGAGCGCGCCCGCCCCTCACACACCCCCCCTTTGGAGACGCCCGTGCAGCTTCGAATCACCGGCTGGACGCTAGCCAGCCTTGTCCTTTTCGTCGCCACGGCGGCATGCTCGGCCGAGGCCACCCCCACGCCGGCGCCGGTCTTCGACATGACGCCGGCCGGCGACCCCGCACGCCTCCGCGCGGGCGAGGTCTACCGCACGCTGGACGCCGACTGGACGCGCACCCCCGAGGCCGAGGCGCTGATCGCCCTCGCCCGCGAGGAGGGCGCGGTGGTCTGGAGCGGCTACGACCAGGCGCAGGGCGACGCTTGGTGCGAGGGGTTCACCGCAGAATTCGGCGTGGCGTGCACCGGGCGCGGGATCGGCGCCGGGCAGCTCGTCACCACGCTGGTGACGGAGGCGGCAGCGGGGGCGCCGGTCACCGACGTCGTGTACCTCTCGATGTCGCAGATGGCGCAGGTCCTCGACCGTGGCCTGGCCGCTCCGGTCGACTGGGGAGCGCTCGGCGTCGAGCCGGGGCGCGTCTGGAGCTCCAACGCTGCAGGGGCCGGCGCTGCGGGGGTCGGCGCTGCGGGGGCCGTCGGCGACGCCGTGGGGGTCACCCAGAGCCAGTACGCCCACTTCGTGAACACCGACATCATCGATGCCGAGGACGTGCCGCGCACCGTGCTCGACTGGCTCGACCCACGGTGGGAGGGGCTCATCTGCGCGCCTGATTTCCTGCTGCGGGCGGGCAACGGCTTCATGGCGCTCTACTACGACGCCGACGAGATGGTGGCGTTCCACCGCGAGCTGATCGACGCGCAGGACGTCGTCGTGACGGCCGACTGCGACCCGCTCATCGTCTCGGGCGAGCGCCCGCTCACGTACATGGGGTACGGCCTCCCCGACGAGCTCCTGGACACGGGGTACATCGAGCCCTTCTGGGGCCCCGGCATGGGCGTCAACCTGTTCAGCCACAGCGTGCTCGCCGATGCCCCGCACCCCAACGCCGCGCGGCTGTTCACGGCGTGGGCAACGTCGATCGAAGGCTCGCGCCTCTCGTGGGAGGCCATCGGCCAGGGCTGGGCGGCCTTCGGCCACGGGCCCGCCGAGCTGGTGAGCGGCCGGTTCGCCGACCTCGAGCTGGTCTACGAGAGCCCCGCCACGTTCCAGGAGCGCGGCGAGCGCACGCGCTACTTCCAGGAGCAGCTCTTCGGCCCCGGCCGCTAGGCGATATCCTATCGGCGTGCTCCCGCCGCTCTCCCCACGCCGGGTGATGCGCGCGCTCACCGGCGAGCGGCTGCTCACCGGCGCGACGCTGCTGGCGGTCGTCTCGCTGCTGGCGCCGCCGCTCGTCCTCACGCTGTTCTCGGCACTGCGCACCCCCGGCGACCGTCTGCCCTACGAGCCGGGCGTCGGCTGGGGCATCGCGAACTTCACGGACCTCTACGCCACCGGCGCGCTGCACCACACCGCATGGGACACGGGCGTGTTCGTGGCCGGGTCGGTCGCCCTCGCGTTCGTCGTCGGGTTCGCCCTCGCGTGGGCGGTCGAGCGCACCGACCTGCCGGGGCGGGGGCTCGTGTACGTGCTGCTCCTCGTGCCGCTGATGATGCCGAGCCTCGTCACGACCATCGGTTGGATCATGCTGCTCGGGGAGCGCACCGGCGCGCTGAACGTCGCCCTCCGCAGGGTGCTCCCCTTCTGGGACTCGGGGCCCTTCGACATCTTCACGATGTACGGCATGATCCTCGTGCAGGGCTTCGGGCTGGTCACCCTCGTCTTCGTGTTCCTGAGCGCGGCCCTCCGCAGCGTCGACAGCTCCTTGGAGGAGACGAGCCGTATCTCCGGCGCGAGCCCCTTCGGGACGTTCTGGCGCGTGACGCTGCCCGTCCTGCGGCCCCACGTCCTCGCCGTGCTGGCGCTCTCGGCGATCCTGGCGGTCGAGTCCTTCGAGGTGCCGCTGCTCCTGGCCCTCGGGGCCGGTGCGGACATCCTCAGCACGCGGATCTACTTCGCGCTGAGCGACGCGGCGGGCGGGGCGCCGCGGTACGGCACGGTGGCCGCGCTCGGCGTCCACTTCATGGTGCTGACCTACGCGCTCTTCGGCCTCTACCGGCTCGCGACGCGGCACACCGAGCGGTTCACGACGATCTCCGGCCGAGCGCGGGCGCACCCCACGTACCTGCTGGGGCGGTGGCGGTGGCCCGCCTTCTCGCTGGCCGCCTGGTTCCTGTTCGTCGTCTCCATCGCGCCGCTCCTGGTGCTCGTATGGACGAGCTTGCTGCCGCAGTACCTGCAGCCGGGCCCGCGCGCCTTCGCGGCCCTCTCGCTGGACCAGTACGCCGCGCTCCTCGCCGACGGGAGGCTGGGCTCCGCGATCGTGAACACGCTCGTCGTCGCGGCGGCAGCGCCGACGCTTGCCGTCGCGGTCGCGCTCGCCGCCGCGTGGCTCGTCGTGCGCGGGCGTGGCGCGCGGTCCGTGCGAGCCGTCCTCGATGTGCTCACGTCGTCGTCGGTGGCCATCCCCAGCGTGGTTGCCGCCAACGCCTTCTTCCTGTTCTACCTGCGGCTGAACCGCGAGCTGCCGGAGTGGGTGCCGCTGTTCGGGACCGTCGTCGCGCTGGTGTTCGCCTACGCCTACCGCCTCACCATCGCGTACCACATCCAGCGCGCGGGGGTCGTGCAGATGGCCGCCGACTTGGAAGACGCGGCGGCGACCACGGGCGTCTCGCGGCTCGCGGCGTTCCGGGGGATCGTCGCGCCGCTGGTGCGCCCCAGCACGCTCGGCGCGTGGCTCTTCCTGTCCGTGATCGCCTTCCGCGAGCTGACGCTGCCGCTGGTCATCAACGCCGACGGCCCGCCCTTCGTCGTCAGCACGCTCATCTGGAAGCTGTGGGGCAGCGACACCGGCCAGGCCGCCGCGCTCGCCGTGACGAGCGTCGCGTTCATGCTCGCGCTGCTCTTCGCGGTGCGCTGGTACGCCGCCCGCGACCGGGAGCCCGCCCCGCCGTAGCGCGGCCGCGCAAATCAGAGTAGCATCCGATGCCGTCGGCCCGGCGCGGGCTGCACCATCGTTCCCCATGCGAGGCGCTGTATGACAACGACCCCGATCAAGTACACGGTCAAGCTCACCGTGAACGGCAAGCCCTATTCGGCCGAGGTCCCGTCGTACCGGACGCTCGTCGACTTCCTGCGCTACGACCTTGGGCTCACGGGCACCAAGGAGACCTGCAGCATCGGCGTCTGCGGCGCGTGCACCATCACGCTGGACGGCAAGATGGCGGCGTCCTGCATCCTGCTGGCGGTGCGGGCGGACGGCGCCG
>JADFQE010000084.1 GCA_022561985.1 Chloroflexota bacterium | reverse complement strand
CACCCCGGAGCGGCCGCCTCCTCGACCGCTCCGCCGAACCCCCTCCCAGGCGCGGGGAGCCAGGGTCGCCGGGCCCCGAGAATACTCGGGGCCCGGCTCGCGCTGGCTTGACTGTGCGCCGACGCCCCTCAACCCGCTCATCCTGAGCCTGTCGAAGGATCCCTCACTGCTGTCCAGCGCCGCAGGTCCTCGTGCGCGCTCACGTTCGCACTAGATGTCGTATGCGCTTGCAACAGGCACCCGTATCTGGTAGGAAATCGCCTGCGTCCCACTTGACACGGCTCATAGCCCTCGTCAACAATACTGGCGTTCGGTCGGTATGGGCCCAGATGTAGTGGGCCCGGCACTTTAAAATCCTCTATATTGTTGTCAGTGTTGTCCATCCGTGTACTACCGATGGCCACGGGGCGCCCTCAGATGACCCCAAGGCCATGGAGGCACCTTCCATGCGCTGTCCCAATTGCGAAGCTCCCGAGACCCGCGTGACGGACTCTCGGGACACCGGTCAGGAGATACGCCGGCGGCGGGAATGCCTGAAGTGCCAGGTCCGCTTCACCACCTACGAGCGGGTCCAGCACGCCGCTCTCGGCGTCGTGAAACGCGACGGACGCCGCGAGGAGTTCGACCGCGACAAGCTACTCAAAAGCATCAGGCTCGCCTGCGTGAAACGGCCGCTCCCCACGGGGGCGATCGAGAAGCTGGCGGACGAGATCGAGAGCGACCTCCAACGGCTCGGACGGGCCGAGGTGCCCGCCTCCGTGATTGGCGATACGGTCCTCGCCCGGCTCCGTGAGATCGACCCGGTCGCCTACGTGCGCTACGCCAGCGTCTACCGCGACTTCGACTCCCTCGAAGGGTTCATCAGCGAGATCCAGCAATACCACGCAATCGACGAGAAGGCCGCCGAGCAGCAGGCTTCCGGACAGCTCTCGCTCATCCCCGCCGAGTTCGCCCTCCCGCCCAAGCCCCGGGCGCGACGGGGCAGGCGCCCCCGCATCACCGCCCCTGCCAGCCGCGAGGCCGACGGCGCAGAGCCCGCTCCCGCCACCTAGGCCCGCCCCAGCAGCCCTGGCCCGTACCAAGACCGTCTCGGAGGCGCACCCGCACCTCCCGGACCGTCTCGCGACATCGAGCGCGAGCCTAGGACCGCACGCCCCACGCGCAAGCAGGAGGCACCGAGCATGGATCAGGGACCGCTTCGCTGGCTGCTGGACGTCGGACTGCCCCGCTCCACCCACGAGGTGATTGACGCGGTGCACGTGGAAGACTTCTGGCGTGTGCCGGGACCCGCGGGCATCCGCGAGGCCGTGGCGCTCGACCGCACGCTGGTGACCTGCAACCAGGACTTCCGCGGGCCGTCGGACCTGCGTCTCGACCACCCCGGGATCGTCGTCTTCGAGGACGGGGTCGCCGACCACTCCGAGGTTGAGCGCAATCTGCTCCACCTGGCGTTCAGCATCGGCCGGGGAGACCACCCGATCTCCCTGCGGAGCAACCGCTTCCTCCTCCGCCCCGACCGCGCGATCCTGCTCATCATGCCCAACGGCGCCGAGGTGGACGTCGAGCCCTGGAAGCAGGTCTCCCTCGCCCCCCTGCCCGCCGTGCTCAGCGGACGGACCGAGCTAGCGACGGCCTGACATAACGGAGGCACCAACAATACGTATAAAACCCCGATCCTATCGGGGCATCCCGGAGCACTCACTCCCCTGAGTGTTCCTCGTCTCCCTCCTCCAGGCCCCTTCCGACGCGCCACGGGAGTGGGCCACCGGGCCCCGCTGAAAAGCGGGGCCCAACCTTTTGCCCCGCGCCGCCCCACCTAGGCGCTCCGCTATACTCGCCCTACCCGCTCAACCTGGACGGCTCGCGCCTGGGCACGCCCAGCACGACGGCCGCAGCAGCGCGTGCCGCTTCAGTCCGGAGCCGGAGCGAAGCGTAGGCGCACAGTCACGGCAGAGCACACGCCCAGCACGACGGCCGCAGCAGCGCGTGCCGCTTCAGTCCGGAGCCGGAGCGAAGCGTAGGCGCACAGTCACAGGAGAGCCATTGGCAGCCCCACCTGAGCCCCGGAGCGGCCGGCGCCACACGCCCCTCATCGCCCTCACCCTCGGCGACCCCGCGGGCGTCGGCCCCGAGGTCGTCGCCAAGGCGCTGGCGCAGGCTGATGTGCGCGCAGCGGCGGACCTCGTGGTCGTCGGCGATACGGCCGTGCTGGAGCGCGCCTTCGCGCTCACCGGCGCGGACCTGCGCGCCGTGAGGGTGGCCGCGCCCGCCGACCCCGTCGCCGATGGCGGCGTCGGCGTCTACGAGGACGAGCCGGCGGACGGGCTCGCGGACCTGCCCTACGGCCGCGTCTCCGCGGCGGCTGGCGCGGCGGCGGTGGCCTGGGCCACCACGGCGGGCCGTCTGGCGGTCGAGGGAAGGGTCGATGGGGTCGTCACCGCGCCGCTCAACAAAGAGGCCGCCCACCTGGCCGGGCACGCCGAGATGGGGCACCAGGAGATCTACCAGGCGCTCACGGGCGCCGAGCGCGTCATGACCATGCTCCTCACGCCAGGGCTGCGCGTGGTGCACCTCACGACGCACCGCTCGCTGCGCGAGGCGTGCGACGCCGTCACGCGCGAAAACGTGCTCGCGGCGCTGCGGCTGACCCACGACTTCTTCGCCGGGCACGGCATCCCGGAGCCCCGCCTCGCCGCGGCGGCGCTCAACCCGCACGGCGGCGAGGCCGGACTCATGGGGGCGGAGGAGACCGAGGCCATCGGCCCGGCCGTGGAGGACGCGCGCGAGCTCGGCATCGACGCCACGGGCCCGGTCCCGGCCGACACGGTCTTCAACCAGGCCATCGACGGTGCGTTCGATGGGGTGCTGGCCATGTACCACGACCAGGGGCACATCGCCATCAAGGTGCACGACTGGTCCCGGAGCGTGACCATGAACATCGGCCTGCCCTTCCTGCGGACCTCCGTGGACCACGGCACGGCCTTCGACATCGCGGGCCGTGGGATCGCGGACCCGGCGGGCATGATCGAGGCCGTGCGGCTCGCCGCGCAGCTCGCGCGGACGGGGTCGCTGATCGCCACCTAGGATCGCCACCTGGAACCGCCGTCTAGCGCATGACGGCCCCGTGCTATACTCGGCGCAGACCCATCCGAAGCTGGCCGCGGGGCCGGTATTGAGACGCCGGCCATGACGCCGGCGTTCCGCTTCTCCGGGGGAATCTCCATGCGGACCGCGTTCATCGGCGGCGGCGTCATGGGCGAAGCGATGCTCGCCCGCGCACTGGCCACCGGCGTCATGACTCCGGCCGACGTCTGCGTCGCCGAGCCCGTCGACGACCGCCGCGCGTCCCTCGCCTCCACCCACGGCGTCGCCGTGACAGCGGATGCCGCAGAGGCTGCGGCGGGGGCCGAGCTCGTCGTCCTCGCGGTCAAGCCGCAGCAGATCGCACCCGTGCTCGAAGCCCTCGCCGGGAGCTTGAGCGCCGGGGCGACCGCGCTCTCCATCGTGGCGGGCGTGGGGCTGGCAACGCTCACCACCGGCCTCCAGCACGAGCGCGTGGTGCGCGTCATGCCCAATACGCCGGCGCGCATCGGCGCGGGCATGTCGGTGTGGACGGCGACCCCCGGCGTGAGCGCCGAGGGGCGTACGGCCGCAGCCTCGCTGCTTCGAGCGCTCGGGCGCGAGTGGTACGTGGACGACGAGGCGTACCTGGACATGGCGACCGCGGTCTCGGGCAGCGGGCCCGCGTACGTCTTCGCGTTCATCGAGGCGCTGGCCGATGCGGGCGTTCATATCGGCATGCCGCGGGACATGGCTCTCGCACTCGCCACCGAGACCGTCGCGGGGAGCGGGCGGCTTGCGCGGGAGACGGGCGAGGACCCGGCGGCGCTTCGGGTCTCGGTCACGTCGCCCGGGGGAACGACCGCCGCGGCGCTCGCGGAGCTCGATCGGGCCGGCTTCGCCGCGACCATCGATGGAGCCGTCGCAGCCGCGCACCGGCGGGCGAAAGAGCTTGGAGGCAACGCGTGAGCTTCATCGGCAACTTACTCTCGATGGCGATCACACTGCTGATCTATGCGTTCATCGGACGCGCCATCATCTCGTGGCTCTTCCTCGCCGGCGTGCGCAACGACCTCGTCATCCAGATCAACCGCGCCCTCGGCAAGCTCACGGAGCCCATCATCGCGCCGCTGCGCCGGGTCATCCCTCCCCTGGGGATGTTCGACATCACGCCGATCGTCGCCATCGTGGGTCTCGTGGTCCTCCGGGCGATCATCCGCGGGCTCTAAGACGGGCCCGCGCCTCGCCACGCCCGCCATGACCACGACACCACCCGCTCCGATGATCGTCACCGATTCCAACGCGTCGCTGCCGCATGAGATCGTCCGCGGCCTGCCGCTGCTGACCGTCCCCATGGAGATCCACGCGGGCGGGCACACCTACCACGACGGCGTCGACCTGACCCCCCGCGACCTCTACCGGATGCTGGCCGGCGGTGTGCGCGCGGTGACGTCGCCACCGCAGCCGCGAGCGTACGCCGAGGCCTTCCGCGAGGCGGCCCGCTCCTCGCGCGACGTCGTCTGCCTGACGCCGTCGGCCGAGCTGAGCTCCGCACACAAGGCCGCGCTCCAGGGGGCCGACGCCGCGCGCACCGAGGGGCTCGATGTGGACGTGCGGATCATCGACACGCACACCGCGGGCAGCGCACAAGCCCTCGTCGCGCTGGCCGCGGCCCGGGCGGCGGCCGACGGCTCCAAGGCAGAGGTCATCGACGTGGTGCGGCGGCGGATGGACGACGTTGGGATGTACGGCTATCTGGACTCGCTCCGCTACCTGTCGCGTGGCGGCCGCGTGCCGCGGATCGCGATGTGGCTCGGCGAGCTGCTCGACGTGAAGCCCATCCTCTCGCTCACGGACGGCAAGATCGGCCTCGTGCAGCGCCCGCGCACGCGGCGGCGGGCCATGGACCGGTTGGTGGCGCTGGCGACCGCACACCTGGCGGGCGCACGCGGCCGGATCGCCGTCATGCACGCGGACGCGCCGGAGCGCGCGGAGGAGCTCGCCGAGCGCCTGCGCACCGAGCTCGATCCGGTGGAGCTGTTCGTCACCGAATTCACGCCCGTGATCGGCGCGCACGTGGGCCCCGGCCTCGTCGGCTGCGCCCTGCACCCCGCCGACGACTAGCGGCGGGACGCTCGCCCGTACTCCGAGCGGCTCAGCACGGGCGGTGCTGCCACCGTGTGGTAGCCTGCTCCACGCCCTCGGGGCCGCCTTCTCGGCCCCGTCCAACCCCCCGGAGAACAGTCCATGGTGACCCTGTCCGTGACCCAGGGAGACATCGCGGCGGCGGACGTCGACGCCATCGTCGTCAACCTCTTCGAAGGCATCACGTCGCCCGGCGGCGGTACGGGCGCGGTCGACCGCGCGCTCTCCGGCGCCATCTCGGCGGTGATCGCGGACGGCGAGATCTCCGGCAAGCAGGGCGAGATCGCCATGCTGCACACCCTCGGCAAGCTCCCGGCCAAGCGCGTGCTCATCGTCGGCCTCGGCAAGAGCGCCCGGCTCGACGCCGCCGTCGTGCGCGACGTCTCCGGGCTCACGGCGCGCTACCTGCGGCGCGTGGGCGCCAAGCGCGCGGCGACGATCGCGCACGGCGCGGGCATCGGCGGGCTCGATGCCGCCGCCTCGGGCCAGGCCATCGGCGAGGGCACGGCCCTCGGCCTCTACGCCTTCAAGCACTACCTCTCCCGCAAGGACGGCGAGCCCGAGCGGGAGCTCGAGGAGATGACCATCGTCGAGCAGGACGCGGCCCGGGTCGCAGCGCTTGAAGCCGGCCTCGCGCGCGCCAAGATCATCGCGGACGCCGTCGCGCTGGCCCGCGAGCTCGTCAACGAGCCGGCGAACGTCGTGAATCCGGCGCGCATGGCCGAGGCGGCCGCCGAGGTCGCGCGCGAGGGCGGCCTGGAGATCACGGTGCTCGGCCGCGAGGACATGGTCGAGCAGCGCATGGGCGCGATGCTCGCCGTCACGGCCGGCAGCGCGAACGAGCCCAAGCTCATCCTCCTCGAGCACAAGGGCGACCCGGACCACCCCGAGAACAACATCGCGCTCGTCGGCAAGGGCATCACCTTCGACTCGGGCGGCATCTCCATCAAGCCGTCGGCGCGGATGTGGGAGATGAAGGGCGACATGAGCGGCGGCGCCGCGGTCATCGGCGCCATGAAGGCCATCGCTGCCTTCGGGCCCAAGATCAACGTCTTCGGCGTGATCCCCGCGGTCGAGAACATGCCCTCGGGGACCGCGCAGCGCCCCGGCGACATCATCCGCGCGATGAGCGGCAAGACGATCGAGATCGACAACACGGACGCCGAGGGCCGCCTGGTGCTCGCCGACGCCATCTCCTGGATCAGGGCCGAGAGGGACCCCAAGCGCATCGTGGATGTCGCGACGCTGACGGGGGCCATCGTCGTCGCCCTGGGCCACGTCGCCACGGGCGTCATGGGGACGTCGCAGCAGATGGTCGACGCCGTGCTCGCCGCATCCAAGAGCACCGGCGAGAAGATGTGGCAGCTCCCGATGTTCGAGGAGTACAAGCGGCAGAACCGCAGCGACTACGCCGACGTGAAGAACGTCGGCGGCCGGCCCGCCGGCAGCATCACAGCCGCATTCTTCATCGCCGAGTTCACCGGCGGCGTCGAATGGGCGCACCTGGACATCGCCGGGACGTTCATGGCCGAGCGCAACAAGGGCCACGTGGTCAAGGGCGCCACGGGCGTGCCGACGCGCACGCTAATCCAGCTTATCGAAGACTTGGCCGTAGCCCCCCCGTAGCGGGCGGAGGCTGCTAGAATGCGATCTCCGTGGTGGGCGTGGTCGAGGGGTTAAGACGCCAGGTTGTGGCCCTGGAGATCGAGGGTTCGATTCCCTCCGCTCACCCCAATCCCGGCACGAGTCGTGTCACGATCGCCGCTCCGGGAAGACCGGAAGCACCGGCCTGACGGGCCGCTCACCCCAGTCCCGACTGATGCGAGCGCATCCATGAAGCTCGATGGCAAGGTCGCAGTCGTCACCGGCGGCGGGCGCAACATCGGCCGCGCCATCTCCCTGCTGTTCGCCTCCGAAGGCGCGAAGATCGCCATCTACGACGCCGACCGCGGCCGCGCTGCCGCCGTCGCCGAGGAGGTCGAGGCCGCCGGCAGGGTCGCCTACGACGTCGCGAAGGGCGGCATCATCTCGCTGACGCGGGATCTGGCCGTGCAGCTCGCGCCGCACGACATCCGCACGAACGCCATCGCACCGGGCATGTCGGGGTCGCAGGTGGGCGCGCGCGTCGCCTTCGAGGACCGCCGCCCGGCGAACCTCGTCGGGCGCGCAGGCCACGCCGAGGAGCAGGCCAGCGTCGCGCTATTCCTCGCCAGCGGCGACTCCGCGCACGTGTGGGGGCAGACGATCAACGTCGACGGCGGCAGCACCGTCATCTAGGGCGCGGCGCTACTCCGCGGGCCGCACGACCAGCACGTGGGCCCCGGTGCGCTTCGCGTTCTCGTCCTGAGGCGGCGTTTCGACGACCCGCCACCGCGAGCCCACGACGATCTCATCGCCGGCGGACGGCATCTTCTCGACGTCGGTCTCGTCGATGTACGTGCCGTCCTCCCCCGTCAGCCATACGCGCATCTTAGGTGTCGCTCTCGCTGGTTGGGCCGACGTCGCCGGTGCACCAGGGGATGAACGCCTTCATGCGGCAGGGAGCGCCGTTGGCGGCCAGGTCGGCCTCGAAGCGCTCGTGGACCGCGCGCGCCTCGTCCTCGTACTCGATCTGCATGCCGCCGTCCTTGATGCTCACGTTGGACTCGCCCCAGTTCTCGGGCGTGCCATTCGGGCCGCGCAGCGCGAGGTAGCGGGCGGGCTCGTTGCTCGTGTTGAAGTGCTGGTGGTAGGTCGCGTCCTCGGGGACGACGATCATCGAGCCCTTCTTCCAGTCGGCCCGGACCATATCCCTGCCCTCCCACCAGAGGTTGGAGAAGCCGACGCCGCCCAGGATGACCAGGTGGGCCCCCGGGCCGTGGCGGTGGCCCTTCTTGTAGGTGCCGACGGGGAACTCGGAGATGTGGGCCTTGGTCACGTTCCCGGCGAGGTCGAAGTGGGTGTTGATGCCGGCCGCGCCGCGGGCCAGGTAGTCCCAGAGCGGCATCGTGTCCGCGTTGGGGACGAAGTTCGTGCGCCACACCGTGCCGAAGTTGGTGCCCTTCCGCTGGTAGACCTTGCCCGCGCCGGAGAAGAAGTCCTCGTCGTCGCCGGCGAAGCGGTCCTTGAAGTGGAAGTCGTTGTTGAAGATGAACTCGTTGCTGCGCCACTGGCGCATCACGGGCGGAGCGTTGGTCATCGAGAGGTATCGCGCCGGCTCGGTGCCGCTGGCGTTGTAGTGCTGGTACCAGGCATTCAGCGGGATCGTGATCAGGCTGCCCGGCTGCCACTCGAAGGTCGACTTGTGCTTCTCGTCGATCCACACGCTCGTGGCGCCGCGCCCGGAGACGATGTACGTCGTCTCCTCGTACATGTGGTGCTCCGGCTCCGACTTGCCCCCAGGGCGGATCTCGATCAGGTGGGCGTCGTTGGGCATCGACTCGCTGGGGATGGCGATCACGGCGCCCGAGCCGCCCTTGCGGTCCCAGGGGCCGAGCTCGATGTCCTGCAAGCTCTCGAAGGCGAAGCCCCGGATGAGCTTGATCCCCTCCTCCTCGATCCACCGGTGGTACGGGTCGTAGTTCCCTTCGTAGATCTCCATGTTCTCGGGGATCTCGGCGCGTCTCATCTCCGTTGTCATCCGCCTACCTCCTGAGACTCATGTGCGGGCTTGGACTCACGTGCGGGGTAGCATATCGCATGGGGCACGGCCGTGCAGCGCGGCGTTCGCGGGCCGAGCGTCTAGGACGCCGCCAACGCCTCCGATGCGAAGTGCGCCTCGACCTTCGCCAGCCCTGTCGCCACCGCCTCTCGGTCGATGCCCTCGGCCACCGCGGGGAATCCCGCGCGCTCAACCATCGGGCCGAGGCTCGCACCGAGCTGGGCGATCACCCAGCCGAGGCTGTCGCTGAACAGGGTCGGGTCGATGTCGTAGGAGGTGTTGGCGCCCCCCGGAGCGTAGTGATAGTGGGGCCGCTCCCTGAAGCAGTCGAAGCGGAGAAGCTGGACCTCCGCGCCGTCGATGGTCGTCCGGACCAGGATGGAGGGCCCGCCGTCGCCCGTCCTCCCGTCCCGTACCCCCACCACGAACTCCAGGTTGCCTGCCGGGATCTGCTCCATCGTGGGCCTCCTCTCAGCGCGCTGCTTCGCTGGGTGCACTCCCCCCGCGACCATACGCTTGAGCGGCGCGCTGAGCAACGTCACGGAGGGCGGCCTCCAGGAACGGCCGGATGTCGTCCACCGGCTCGGCGTCGCCCAAGACATCGACGACCTCGGACAGCAGCGCGAGGGCATCGGCGGGCCGGCCGGCTTCGAGCAGGACGATGCCCAGGTCCCGCTTGGGCTGCCAGTAGTTCGGGAGCAGCGCCGCGGTCCGCTCGTACGCATCGAGCGCCAGCGGCCCGCCTCCGCCGACGTCGTACTGGCCCAGGTCCCGATAGTGAGACGCGAGCTCCAGGGTCAGATGAGGTGAGAGCGGCGTGCGCTCGAGGCCGTCCTCGAGGACGGCCAGCGCCGAAAGCAGGAAGGCCGCCTGCTGCTGGGGCGGCACGTCCAAGCCCCGCGCCTCGTCCAGCAGCGCGACCGCCAGCAGGCGGTACCGCACCACCGCGGGTGCGCGAACGATCGCGCGGTTCATATAGGCGATGGCCACGAAGCCGTCGCTCCTTGAGCGCGCCCGGTCGGCCAGGACGACGTCCCGTGCCGCCAGGAGCGGGTTGATGGCCTGGGCCATCGTGAGCGCGGCAGCAGCGACCGGCGCCACGGCGAGCCGCAGCCGGAGGCGCACGGCCCGGGCCGGCAGCGCCGCGGGCGCCGTGGGCCGCGTCCCCAAGGGCAGCCCCACCAGCAGTCCGAGGAGCGCCCAGGAGAGCATCGTATCCGCGAGCATGTCGACGCCCACGAGCTGCTCCACGGCGCGGCCCGCGAGGGCGGAGAGCACGCCCAGGAGCAGCAGGCGCGTGCGCCACGGGTAGGCGGCGGCGCGCCGCACGAGGACGTACCCGCCGGCCAGGAGCGGGACCACCGTCATGCCCAGAGAGACCAG
>JADFQE010000011.1 GCA_022561985.1 Chloroflexota bacterium | reverse complement strand
TCACGTTCGCTGTCGGAGTAGGTGTGGGCGTTGCGGTCGCGCTGTCCGGCGACGACCCCGGCAGCCGACTCGGAATCGCAGGGGGAGCGGCTGCTGCTATCGCGATATGGGCCTTGATCGCCTTGTCCGCCCCTCGTCGGTACTACGTTGGCGTGGTCTGGCGGGGAGAGACCTATCAGGCGGCTGGGCAGACGGCGTTGTCGACCGCCGTGCGCCAGGCCGCGAATGTGGTGAGCGATGTACGGCTGGCGACCCGTGCGTACAGTGGGTTCAAGGATCCGCTCCGAACCAAGAAGCCCCTGCGCGTTGATCCCAAGAAGCTTGGAACCGAGTTCCAAATGGCGGTCACGCGTGTGACCGCGGAGATGGAGTCGGCGCTCCCCAAGCTGCTTCCGGAATGGACCTAGCTCTTACTTGGACTTCTGCTCACGACGTCGTGCTCGAGGATTGAACTGAAAGATCGACACGACGTGCGTCTTCATCTCGTCAGGAGCGCTCCTGCGCGCCCGCTGTCTCACCGGCCAGGAGCGCCCGGCCGCTGACTATCCAGACCGCGGCCGGGCCAAGCTCTGGGGATCGAAGGTCAGTGCACTGCGCTCGAAGGCACCGCACACGATGGCACCGCACACGATGGCACCGCACACGACGGACCCCGGTTGGGTGGCAATCCAAGAGCCAGCGAGTGGGAGTGCTATCCGACAGCCGCTGCCGCGCACTCCACCTGTCCGCCATGTCATCAGCACCTGCTCCCTCACAGTTCCGTGTCACGGGCGACTTCATATGGGAGGAAGTGAGCCAGGACGTGGCGCCCGATTGCGGGTTCGTTGGCTCGGATGTCTCCGCAGAACCCGCATTTGAGCCGGTTTCGGCTCAAGCGCTGGTAGAGCCGCAGCTCGAGCGCGATACGGGGGTTTTTACGGACGCGGGTGAGGTAGGCGTTGACGGTGCTGTGCGCAGCGGGCAGAAGCTCTGAGATCGTACGCATCGTAAGGCCTTCGTACCGGCCCCATAATATGAATGTCTTGTCGTGGCTGGTGAGGCGCAGTCCCATTTGGCGATGCCCGAGCGGCGTCCCCGCGGTGATTTCCCTGTAGACCTGCCTCTTCATCATTTCGGCACCTCGCTATCCTCGACGTGCGTTTTTTGAATCCCGTTGATGGAAACCCAAGGTTCCGTGGCCGCCCTATCGCTCGCCCCGGGGAGCCCATGGATCACGCGGGCGTGGGCGGTCCGTTAGCGACGACCTACGAGCCGAGCAGGCGCTTGAAGAATCCTCGGCGCCTGCCGAGTTGCTCCCGGTAATCCCGCCACCCCTCTCGCTCCGATCGCTCCAAGCGCCGGCGAGTTTTGTACTCGATGATTTGATTTCCGTTGAGTTCCGCCGCCCGTACGCGGGTGAAGAAATGAGCGACGATGTGCTCCAGACCAGCTTGCCGGGGGCCTTCGCCCCGGTACCCGCACAGACGGCAAAAGAAGCCCCATCGTTTGCGACGTCCCGGGGCCGCCAGTGGTTGGGTGATCACGTAGAAGCGCGTGGTGCGGATGATGCTCGGGCACGCATGCAACTGGTGGATCCGATCAAGGACGGTCGTCTTCCCGACGCCCATCTGCCGGGCTATGGCGGCGATATGGTCCCCGCGCCAATAGAGCCACAGCAGGATGCGTTCCTCGGTCCCTGTCAACTTGGTCCGGCGCATACTTGCATCGCGCTTCGGCACACCCGACGCGTAGAACTGGTCGTACGTCTGAGGTGGTGGCGTTCGGGAAGCTGCCATCGACTACCTCCGTCGTCGCCCTGGAGGCGAGCGTTTATTGGGTCCTGGGCTCCGGCGTCGGCTGTTCCTGTCGAGGTCACACTCGTGGGTCGCCGGCGCTGCCTCCGTGCTCCGAGCCTTGCTCTGGGACCGATCGCGCATCCGGACCCTCATCGCCACCGCCCATTGACCCCTTGGCCGATGGGATACGCCGCGCCGCGGCCCGCAACACGATGGCCAGCGCGCGCGCGAGCCGCCGCTGGGCATCCGGGGAGAGCGCCTCGGTCAAGCGCACCACGCGCTTGTTCACGGGGCCTTGGGCCTCGGTGCCACTGCCATCGGTCGCCATGGCAAAGTATCTACCATATGTATGGATTGACGGCGAGCGGACATTAATCTAGCATTCATGATGTCACCGTAGCTCACGGGCGTGTCGATTGACCAACGACCACACGGCATACGGAGCGGTTGTGGCCCGCAAGCAGATCAAGCAGGAAACCAAGGATCAGGTCCTCCACCGGTACAGGGAGCTCGGGAACTACACCGAGGTCGCGCGGGAGTTCGACCTTGACCCGCGCACGGTGAAGGCCACGGTCAAGCGTTCCCAGGAACGAGGACAGGAAGCCCACTGGGCGTCCGTAATGCAGCACGTCGACCAGGAACTCTACCGAGCTCACCTCCGGGACCTCGTCGCCGTCGCTTCCTCCGTCGTGCAGGCGGTCGAGGACGCCAAGGCCGACAGATCAGAGGCCAATCCAATGGAACGCATCGAACAGCGCGTGCTGTTCGCCTTCACGCGCTACGCCGACCCTGGGACCGAGGCGGGGTTCGTCCTGAATGGGGACCGTCTGATACCCGCGAGCCGGATCGAGGCCGTCGTCCCGCGACTCGGCGACGCTCTCTTCACGCATGAACCGGCCCTCCGACGCGCGGTAAAGGACTGGTCGGGCTGCCACCTGCAGGTCGGTGTGGAGATAGCGGAGCTGCGCAGCGTGGTGCACGGCCTCCTCGGTCAGGCCCGCTTCCAACAAGCCGGTGAGACCGACCCGGCCACGATCGTCTCCGACGTGCTTGCCTCGATGGACTCGCAGGCCGAGCTATCCCCGGCCGATCTGGCCCGTCTAGCAGGTGACCGACCGGAAGCGGAGTTGCAGACACAGGTCTTGCACCGGATTGCAGCCGTCGGCCTTCCAGCCCAGCTCCGGGAGTTGGAGGCAGCGAGAGCTAAGGTCGAGGAACTCGCTGAAACTGTGGTCCTGCGAGGACGTCCATCCGGGCGCTGCGACCTGTGTCCATCCGCGGGCTGAGGCCCGTTACTATCGGGAGCGGCTGACGTTAACGTGCGTAACGTGATCGACTGAGGCAGGGATTGACACGCCGCCAATGCACTCGAACGACGGCGCAGACGAATGAGGAGGGAAGCATCATGAGGCGCGCGGCGCTATATACCAGGGTGTCGAGCAGGGCACAGGCCGGAGAGAACAAGGTGTCGATCGCGGAGCAGTTCGCCGAGATGGAGGCCCATTGTCAGCGGCGGGA
Source organism: Chloroflexota bacterium (assembly GCA_022561985.1). Lineage (GTDB taxonomy): Bacteria > Chloroflexota > Dehalococcoidia > Lucifugimonadales > Australimonadaceae > JADFRC01. Next base: position 34,798 of record JADFQE010000011.1, on the reverse strand, counting down.
GTATCAGGTCGTCGCCCGGTACCAGGATGTGGCGCCCGGTTCGACGAAGCGGCGGCCCGACTTCCAGCGCATGCTGACCGACGCACGGGACGGCGCGTTCGACGTCATCCTCTGCTGGAAGGCCGACCGCCTCAGCCGCGGCATCTATCCCGCGGCGGCACTTATGGAGGTGGTGGAGGCGAAGCAACTGGAGCTGGAGTCAGTGACGGACACGCTCGACCTGAAGACCTTCAGCATCTACGCCGCCGTCGGCAAGATGGAGATCGACAACTTCCGAGAGCGATCGGCCCTCGGGAAACGTGGGGCGGCCAAGCGCGGCCGAGCCCCCATCGGCAGCCTGCCCTACGGCTACCGAACGGGTGAGGATGGCAAGCCGGTCATCAATCTCGACGAAGCGAGGATCGTCCAGCGCGTCTTCGACGAATACGTCCATCAGGACCTCGGCTCCTACTCGATCGCCAAGCGGCTAACGGCCGACGGCGCGCCGATGCGCAAAGCGAGCCGATGGGGCTCCTGGTCGGCCTCACGGGTGCTGCGTCTGCTGGGTCAGGAGGCGTACAGGGGCACATGGTGGTACGGCCGTCAGCGGCACATCCTCACCGAGGATGGGCGCAAGCACTTCGACCAGCCTCGTGACACCTGGATCCCCATCCCGGTACCGCCGCTCGTGGACGAAGAGACCTGGCAGCGAGCTCAATCGCTCAAGCCAGAACGACGCAGTCGAGCCAGGCGGAACACCCGCGTCGTCCATCTGCTGCAGCACCTGCTGTTCTGCGAGCAGTGCGGCCTCCGGTTCGGGGCCCGTACAAACCGGCGCAGCACCGTGCGGAGAGGTGACCGGCAGTACCACTACGAATACGCCGAGCCGGTTCGCTACTACATTTGCCACGGGATGCTGCACCACAAAACCCAGTGCCGTGAGCACCCCTACCTCAGGGCCGTACCTATCGAGGAGCTCGTGTGGGCTGAGGTGGCTCGGGTCCTCCGACATCCCGAGACGATTGTGCAGGGCATGGAGGCCCAGACCCGGGGGCAGGACCCACAGGTGCTCGAGGCCGAGATCACACGTGCCGAGCGGGAGCTGTCCACCATCCAGGCCGAGGAAGACCGCCTCATCGCTTACTTTGCGAAAGGCAAACTCACTGAGGCCCAGCTGGACCGCCAGCGCAAGTTCATCGTAGAGCGGCTGGAGGGCGTCCGTAGCACCGTGGGACACCTCAAGGTTCAGCGGCGGGCCCTCCAAGACAAACAATCGACCGCGGAGGCCATCGCCACTTGGGCACGGGAGGTCGAGACTGGCCTCGATGCCCTGACGCCAATCGAGCGTCAGGAAGTGCTTCGGCTCGTTCTCGATCGCGTGAGCATCGACAGCGCCGGCAACGTTCAGGTAACACTCGCCGTACCGGCGCCGATGTTCGTGTCGGATGCGTTACAGCCATCAAGTTCGCCGGGTAGGTGACGCTCCCGTTCGCCCTGCTGATGGTGACGACCTTGTCCTCGATGGGCTGCCGCAATACCTCGAGGACGCTGTGACCGAACTCGGGGAGCTCGTCCAGAAAGAGCACGCCGCGGTGGCTGAGCGAGATCTCGCCCGGCCGGGGGATGCGGCCGCCGCCGACCAGGCCCGCCTGCGAGATGGTGTGGTGCGGAGCACGGAACGGCCGCGCGGTGATGAGCGGCGTGTTGCTCGGAAGCTGGCCGGCCACGCTGTACACCTTCGTCGTCTCCAACGCCTCGTCCGGGGTCAGCGGCGGCATGATGGAGGGGAGCGCCCGCGCGAGCAGCGTCTTGCCGCTGCCGGGTGGGCCGACCATCAGGATGTTGTGACCGCCGGCGGCGGCGACTTCCAGCGCGCGCTTGGCGTGCTCCTGCCCACGGATGTCGACGAGATCGGCTGCGTACTCGCCGGGCTCGCCGAGGGCGGGCGGCGGCTCCGTCCACGGCGTGATGCGCTCGCCGCCGCGCAGGTGCTCGACGAGCTGGCCGAGCGAGGCAGCGCCCAGCACATCAAGGCCGGTCACCAGGCTCGCCTCGGGGGCGTTCGCCTCGGGGACGGCGACCGTCGACAGCCCCTGGGCGCGCGCCAGCCCCACCATCGGCAGCACGCCGTCGGTGTGCCGGAGCTGCCCCTCAAGCGACAGCTCCCCCAGCAGCGCCGTGTCTTCCAGGGACGCATCGAGCTGTCCGCTGCTGCCGAGGATGGCGACGGCGATGGGCAGGTCGTATGACGGCCCCGCCTTGGGGAGGTCCGCCGGAGCGAGGCTCACGGTGATCCGCCGCATGGGGAACTCGAAGCCGGAATTACGGATCGCCGCACGCACGCGCTCGCGCGATTCCTGCACGGCCGTGTCCGGCAAGCCCACGACGTTGAACGCCGGCAGGCCGGCCGAGATATCGACCTCGACCTCGACGATCTGTCCTCCGAGTCCCACGAGCGCGCACGTCTTCGCCTTGGTCAGCATCGGGGCTCCTTGGCCGACGCGCACCCGCGGTCGGAGGGATGCACCGAGCTTAGGCAGACCACCGCATCCGCGAAACCAGCAGGTGGCAGGGAAGGGCACCGCCCTTCACCCCCTCTCGCCAGCGCAGATCGTCGGTTTCACACGTATGGGGTTGCGCGCTGGCCGGGCCGCTGCCAGGGCGGCCCCACGCTCATCACGCCACCATCTTCTCCACGGCGGCGAGCACACGGGCCGAGTCGAAGGGCTTCACGATGAAGTCCACGGCCCCGCTCTGCAGCGCTTCGAGCACGATGGTCTGCTGGCCCATCGCGGTGAGCATCGTCACGCGCGCGTTCGGGTCCAGCGCCAGCAGCAGCTTGAGCGCGGTCAGGCCGTCCATGTCCGGCATCGTGATGTCGAGCAGCACGCAGTCCGGCTTCGTCCGCTTGTACGTATCGACCGCCTCGGCGCCGTTGGAAGCCTCCACGACGTCGTAGCCCATCGCCGCCAGCAACTTCTTCGTCTTCATGCGCATGAAGGCCGCATCGTCGACGATGAGTATCTTTGTCATGCTGCCTCTCCCTACATGTTCTGCGCGGGCCCTACAGGTTCCGCGTACTGGTGGCGCTCCTATCCACGAACGCCTCACCCGATCATGCGGCCCTTCGCGACTTGGAAAGGCCGCGGATCAGGGTGGGGCTGGGCATCACCAGGAAGGTCCCGTGGACGCGGCGCTGATCGGTGCCGAACTCGGTCTCGACCACCACCACCTCGTCGCTGAAGACCATGATGTCCGCGATCACCGCATCGATGACGGCACCCGCCATGTCCATCATCACCGCCGGGGGGGACATGCGCAGGGACATGCCGCTCGTGTCCCCCAGCGTCTGGAGGAAGTAGCCCCCCATGACGTTGCCCACCTCGCCGAGGACCGAGCGCTCCATCTCGCCAAGGTCCTTGGTGGTCCCAGGCGGATCGCCCATGGCCATGTCCACGAGCTCGAAGGCGACCTCGGGGACGTACACCAGCACCATGTGCCCTTGGGCGTCGCCGCTGAGCGCGAAGTACACGGCGGCCGTCGCGGCCTCCGGCCCCCCGAGCAGCTCGGTGGCCTCCATCAGCGGCACGCGCCGGGTGGAGACCACCCCCGTGGCGATCTCCTGTCCGAGCATCTTGGACAACCCCCTCAGGGCGTTGGCCATGCCCGCGCCCGACACCTGCGCCCAGGCCTCCATGTCGCTCTCGCTCAGTGGCTCCGCCGATGCGTCCGACACGCCGGCACCTCCTTGGTCTTCTTCTCGCCAAGCCGTCGCCGGAGTCATTGAGAGCAGGCTTCTCCGGTCCCTGCGACGGCCGCGCGCTGCTCGGGCGGGCGGTGGACCGTGGCCTGTTGGATCCCTATGCTCCTCCTCGGTCTATCCGCGATGCCCGAACGCCGCGGCCAGCTCCCGCGGTCGATCGCGTACCAGAAGAACCGTATCCGCCTTCATGGGATGGAGCATGGAGGCGGATACCCAATAAGCGTTGGTGCCCGCCCCATGAAGAGCAGGGATGGGAGCACGCTCGTGAGCGATCTCGGTCAGCATCCCTTCACGAAACTCCATCGATACACCTGGATCCGTCGTGCACGCGTCAACCGTGAGACCGCCACGCGGCAGCGAGAGACCGCCACGCGGCAGCGAGTGGGTCAAGGGCTATGCCCTTGTGTGCGATAGTACGGGCGGCGTCACCCTTATGAAGAGCAAGGTCTACGAGAGCTTCGATGCGGCCGTCGCGGATATCGCGGACGGCTCCACCATCATGTTCTCCGGCTTCGCCGGGCCCGGCACGCCGCGGAACCTCATCGCGGCGCTGCTCGCCCAGGGCGCGAGCGGTCTCACCGTCATCTCCAACACGCCGGGGAGCTGGGGAGACGGCCCCATCGACCTCAAGGCGCTGATCGACGCGGGGCGCGTCCGCAGGGTCGTCGCTGCGTTCACGGCCGCGACGCACCCATCGATGCGCCGCGCGTTCGACGAGCTGTACGAGGCGGGCGAGATCGAGGCCGAGCTCGTGCCGCAGGGCACGCTGGCCGAGCGCATCCGCGCGGGCGGCGCCGGGATCGGGGCGTTCTACACGCCGACCGGCGTTGGGACCGAGACGGCGGAGGGCAAGGAGGTGCGCAGCTTCGAGGGGCGCGACTACGTCCTCGAGCTGCCGCTCCGGGCCGACTACGCGATGCTCCGGGCACACCGCGCCGACGAGATGGGCAATCTGCAGTACGTCCACACGCAACGCAACTTCGGCCCCATCATGGCCCGTGCCGCGCGAACGACCCTCGCCGAGCTCGACGGGCCCGTCGCCGCCGCCGGCGAGATCGACCCGAACCAGGTGCACACGCCGGGCATCTTCGTCGACCGCATGGTCGTCGTCCCGGCGGACGGGATCCAGGAGGGGGCGCGCGGTGGCTAGCGCAGAGGTGCTCAGCCGCCAGGCGATGGCCAACCGCATCGCCATGGAGTTCGAGGACGGCTGGGTCGTCAACCTGGGGATCGGCATGCCGACGCTCTGCTCGAACTTCGTCCACCCCGAGCGCCAGATCCTGTACCAGTCCGAGAACGGGCTCGTGAACTACGGTCCACTCGCCGTCGAAGGCGAGGAGGACTTCAACCTCGTCAACGCGGGCGGGCAGTACGTGATCCCGCTCCCCGGCATGGCGGTGCTCGACCACGCGGACGCCTTCGCGCTGATCCGCGCAGGCTACGTCGACGTGAGCGTGCTCGGCGCGTACGAGGTCGCGGCCAACGGCGACTTCGCCAACTGGAAGCTCGGCGGGCGCAAGGGCGGGGGCATCGGCGGCGCGATGGACCTGGCCGTCGGCGCACGCAACGTGTTCGTGATGATGGAGCACACGACGCGCGATGGGGCGCCACGCCTCCTCGAGCGCTGCGCACTGCCCATCACGGCACCGGGCGTCGTCACGCTCGTCGCGACGACCCTCGGCCTGTTCGAGGTGACGTCCGAGGGGTTCGTGCTCCGCGAGATCGCGCCGGGCTACAGCCCGGACGAGGTGCAGGCGGCCACGGGCGCAAAGCTCATCGTGCCGCAAGACCTACGCGAGTTCCAACAAGGGCACAGCCCTTGACCCACATCAGGTAGTGCCCACGGGCGCCCGCGCCCGCTCACCCTGAGCGACCCGGCCCGCGCGCAGCCGCCTGTGTCCAAGACCACGCCCCGCGCGGGCGAGTGGGTCAAGGGCTGTGCCCTTGTGCCCTTATTCCATCCAGGTGCAGGTGACGGTGGACGTGATGCCGGGGATGTGGCGGATCTTCTCGCGGAGGATCTGCGTGACGTACTCCGGCGCATCCGCCTCGAGCTCGACGACGATGTCGTAGGGGCCCAGGACCTCGCGGACCCGGGCGCCCGAGATGGCGGACAGCCGCTCCAGCACCGCTTCGGTGCGGGCCGGCTCCGTGTTGATCAGGACGTATGCGTGCGCGACCCCTCCGGAATGATGCTCGGCCATGGCTCCACCTCCCCTTTCTCCGTGCCGCTCGTATCGGCGCCCCGGCCAGCGCTCAACCGCGGCTGTGCTCGACTCACGCCCTGCGCTGGCGAGTGGGTGCAGGGCCGCGCCCTGCCAAGACCTCCCGCATGAACTCCGTTGCGATGGCGATGCCCCGCTCGTCGATGCCGTGGGCGAGGCCCGGCAGCAGGTGCAGGGCCACGGGGACGCCCGCCGCCGTGAGCTTGGCTGCCGCCGCCTCGGACTCCGCGGACGGCAGGACCGTGTCGTCGATCCCGTGCACGAGGACGAAGGGCGGTTTGCTCGCCACCTCCGCCTCCAGCGTATCGCCGGTGATCATCGCGCCGCTGAGCGCGACGACGCCTCCGAGGGCGGCCGGCCGCCGCGGTGCCGTGTGGATCGACACGATGCTCCCCTGGGAGAAGCCGAGCAGCACGCAGCGCGAGGGGTCCAGCCCGTAGCCTTCGAGCAGCTCGTCGATGAAGGCGTTGACCACCGGCTCGACCTGACGAACGCCCTCGGCCCTGGCCTCCCATGGGCTCCGCGCGTACCACTGCCGCCCGGAGGGCGCCTCCGCGAAGGGCGACGGCGCATCGGGCGAGTGGAAGGCCGTGTCCGGGAGCGCGCCCGAGAAGCGGTCGGCGAGCGAGATGAGGTCGGCGCCGCTGGCGCCGATGCCGTGGAGCATCACGACGAGCGAGTCGGCCGGTCTGCCTGAGGTGGGGTCTCGGTGAGGGCCCGGAAGTGTTGCCATGCGCAGAGGGTAGCACCGCCGCGCCCGTGCCGCTGTGCCTTGAGGCCCTGTGCCATAATGTGCCCATGAAGAGCGAGCGCACCAAGGCGGAAGGGGCACCACGCACCGGTCCGCGCACCAAGAGCATGTCCCGCGCGGGGGAGAACTACCTCCTGTCGCTGGCGATCCTCCATGAGGACGGCGTCGCGCCGCACATCAGCCAGCTCGCCTCCTATCTGCGGCACATACCCGAGGGCGAGGAGGTCGGGACGACGCTCGCGTCCGTGTCCGGGATGATTCAGCGCCTGGCCAAAGAGGGGCTGCTGGAGATGACGAAGGAGAAGCAGATCGTCCTCACGCCAGCGGGCGAGAAGCGCGCCTGCGACGTGGTTCGGCGCCACCGGCTCTCCGAGCGTCTCCTCGTGGACGTCCTCGACGTGCCGCTGGAGCGCGCCGAGTCGGAGGCGCACGCGCTGGAGCACGCGATCTCCCCCGGACTCCTGGAGCGGATCGAGGAGAAGCTCGGCTTCCCGGACACCTGCCCCTACGGCAGGCCGATCTACCGCGACGGCGAGGTGGTGCTGCGCCGCGACGAGCCGGGCACGAGCCGCCTCAGCGACGCCAAGGCCAACACCGCCTACGTGGTCACGCGGATCCCCGACGAGGACTTCCCGCTGCTGCAGTACCTGGTCAAGAACCACATCCTGCCCGGTCAGCGGATCTCCGTCGAGGACGTGGCCACCTACCGGGGCGTCGTGGACCTCGCGCGCAACGGGGAGAAGCTCTCGCTGGGGATGGACGTCGCCGACCGCATCCGCATCAAGCCCGCCTGAACGCCCTCAGGCCGGCCTGAACGCTGGCAGCACCTCGGCCTCGAACCGCGCCCACTGCGCCCCTTGGTCCCACGAAGCGAAGCGCACGACGATCTCCCGCGCTCCGGCGCCGGCGAAGGCCCGCATGCGCTCGGCGAGTGCGGCGGCCGGCCCCCACGGCCCCCAGTGCCCGGCCCAATGCGACACGCCGTAATACGCCATCAGGAAGTCTTCCGCGTCCGCCTGCGCCCGCTCCGCGTTGTCGTCGATGTTCACCGTCATGTAGTAGACGCGCTCGAACGCGGCCGGGTCGCGGCCCTCGGCCCCGGCGAGCTCCTCCACCTTGGCGATGGTCCGCGCGAACTCCTCCGGCGAGTCGCTGATCCCCATGATGCCGTCGCCGTGGCGCGCGGCGCGCAGGGCTTGCGCCTCGGAGCCGGTGCGGTAGTGGGTCGCCAGCAGCATCGGGATGCCGCCCGGCTGCACGGGCCGCGGGTAGAGCGTCACGTCGTCGAGCTGGATGTGCTTCCCGTCGAAGCTCACGTGCTCCTCGGTCCACAGCCGCCGCATCACCTGCACCACCTCGGTGAACCGGCCCGCGCGCTTCTTCGGGTCGACCCCGGCGGCGGAGAAGTCCTGGGCCTGCTCGGGCGTGAACACGCCGCCGACGCCCATGGCGAGCACGGTGCGGCCGCCCGAGAGCACGTCGACGGTCGCCAGGGCGTGGGCCAGCGGCACCGGGCTGCGGATCGCCGGGAGCAGGACGGCCGTGCCGATGCGGACGCGCGAGGTGCGCGCGGCGATGGCGGCCATGGCGGCGACGGGCTCGAGGCGCGGCTTCGACACGAGGCTGTCGCCGACCCAGACCGAGTCGAGACCGGCGGCCTCGGCGCGCTCCGCGAGATCGAGCATCGGCCCGGCGTCGACCGCGCGGCCCTCGCGCTGGGCGCGCATCACGAGCCCACGCGTGCCCAGCAGCAAGCCTATCTTGACGTCCACTATCACCTCCTTGAATACGACGCGGTCCCGCGTGGGGCCCGGCTCACAAGCTCGCGGTCTGCTTTGGGGGCGTCCGTGCCCTCGACCCCTTCGACCATCCCCCCGTCCCCCTTCCGGCCCGGAATGGGGTGATGACGCCAACTACGGGGGACACCCCCGTGCCCCCGGCAGAGGGGCTCCGCCCCTCTCCACTCCCCATCCGATCCACGGAAGCAGGGCCACACAGGCGCTCGCTCCCGCTCACCCTGAGCGACCCGGCCAGCGCTCAACCGCCTATGTCTGAGACCGACGCTCTGCGCGGGCGAGTGGGTGCAGGGCTACGCCCTGCCGAGTGGGCGCAGGGCTACGCCCTGCCGAGTAGGTCCAGGGCTGTGCCCTGGTTCGCTTTGGCCCATGCGTAGTCGGCGGCGGTGTCGACGTCGAAGGCGATGTTCGGCAGGTCGACCGCGGCCAGCGGCGAGCCCGCGGCCTCGGCGGCGGCGCGGTGCTTGGCGAAGCTGTCCTCGCCGAGGCGCGGCTCGAAGGCGCACGCCGCGGGCACCAGTAGCGCGTTCGTGCCGCCGTCGGACACAGCCTCCACGCCGGCCGGACGCGCGTAGCCCCGGCTTGCCTCGACGACCGCGAGCACGTCGGCGCTCGTGATCAGCGGGAGGTCGGCCGGCAGGAACAGCGCGGCCAGCGCACCCTCGGCATACGCGGTCCGCATGGCCGACCAGAGGGCCGCGTTCAGCCCGCTGGCCGGGTCCGGCGTCCAGACGGCGCCCGCGGCTTCCGACGCGGCCCGCACGGCATCGTCGCCGCCCACCACCGTGCACGTGCCGCCCACCACCGTACACGCGCCGACGGCCGCACGCACGACGCGCTCAAGCATGCCGAGGACGGCGGCGCGGCGCTCGGGCGCGGGCACGTCCGCCCACAGCCGCGACTTGGCCTGATCCAGCCCCTTCATCGGGACCAGGACCCGGAGTGGGCTAGCCACGGCGGCTCGCCCGCTCCGGCTCCGCGCGCCATGTTTCCACGAAACCGACGACCTCGCGGGCCAGCGCGTCCTTGTCGTCGTCGGTCCGCATGACCGTCGGCGTCACCAGCACGCGCATGCCGAGCGCCTCGATGGACGGCGCCTCGGCCGCATCCACCGTGTCGATCACCAGCGCGTCGCAGACGCCCACGTACCGGCGGGCGACGCCGGCGCAGCTCACCTCTTCGCCGAGCTCGGCCATCATCTTCGCGGCCGGGCCGCGCAGCGCCTGCCCGCCGACGATGGGGCTGACGGCGACCCGCGGCCCGCCGAAGCGCTCGATGGCCTCCCGCACGCCGCCCACCGCGAGGACCGGGCCGATGCTGACGACGGGGTTCGATGGGCAGAAGACGATGGCATCCGCGCTCTCCAGCGCCTCGGCGAAGGCCGGGGACGGACGCGCGGCCTCGGCGCCGTCGAAGCGCACGCCGGTGATGCGCGGCTCGCACCCGCGCCTGACGAAGTAGTCCTGGAAGGAGAGATCGCCCTCGCCGGTGAGGGCGATCGTGCGCACGGGGTCGTCGGAGGCCGGCACGACCGCGTGCGCGATGCCGAGGTGCGCGGTCAGCTCGCGCGTCGCCTCGCTCAAGCTGCGGCCCGCGCGCAGCAGCTCGGTGCGCCGGACGTGCGTCGCGAGGTCGATGTCGCCCAGGCGGAACCACGTCTCGGCACCGAGACGTCCGAGTGCCTCCAGCGTACGGAAGGTATCGCCGCGGATGCCCCAGCCGGTCTCGGGGTTGGTCATGCCGGCCAGCGCGTACATCACGGTGTCGAGGTCCGGCGAGACGTGCAGGCCGTGGAAGGTCTCGTCGTCGCCGGTGTTGACGACGACCGTGAGCTCGCCGGGCCCGAGCAGGCGGCTCAGTCCGAGGGCGAGCTTGGCGCCCCCGACGCCGCCGGCGATGGCGAGGATGTTCGTTCCCATGGCGTGGCCATTCTAACGGGCAGGCGGCCAGCAGGCGGGCAGCCAGCGTATGCTATCATTACATCATGATGGCATCGGGATGAAACGCACCCAGATCCAGCTTGACGAAGCCACCTACGAGCTGCTGAGGCAGAAGGCCCACGAGCGCCATGTGTCTCTGGCAAGGGTCGTGCGGGAGGCCGTCGCGCAATACCTGACCGGCGCTCCGAAGCCCCGGCTCAAGCTGTCCGACTTCACGTTCATCGGCATGGGCAAGGGCGAGCCGATCGAGGGATTCTCCGTTGCGGAGCACCACGACGAGGTGCTGGGGGACCTGCTCTACGAAGAGGTCCGTGAGAAGGCGGACGAGCTGCGGAAGCTGAGGGAGTCGCGCGAACCGCGATGATCCTCGTCGACACGTCAGCGATCTACGCCCTTGCCGCCCAGGAGGACCCGGTGCACAGCCGGGCCGTGGCGGCGATGGCGCGTGCGATCGAGGACGACGAAGAGCTCCTGATCCACTCCTACATCGTCTCCGAGGCAGCCAGTCTGCTCCAGCGACGCCTCGGCCTCGCCGTCCTCCTCGCCTTCCTCGAGCGGATGGACAGCTTCACGGTCCATTGGCTGAGCGCCGGCGACCACGCAGAAGCTGCGAAGCTGCTCGCGGCACGCGGCCGGCGGCAGCTCAGCCTGGTGGACTGCGCGAGCTTCGTCGTGATGCGCCGCTACGGCATCACGCACGCGTTCGCCTACGACGGAGACTTCGAGCGCGAGGGGTTCGCGCTGTACGGGGGCTAGGACGGCTGGGGCATCCCGTCGGCCTTCGCCTTCCGCCGTAGCTGGATCTCCTGCCACGTCGGGCCTTCGAGCGATGGGGCGCGCTGGCCCTCGTAGCGCCACTCCTCCAGGCCGATGAGCACGTGGTAGGAGCCGAAGAGCTCGGCCGCGTGCTCCTTCGCGGCGTCCATCGGCTCCGGCTCCGCCGGCTCGGTCTCGAAGACGCGGCGCACGCCGTAGAGCGTCGTGCGCTCGACCGGGACGCGGCCCATGTCGCGGACCCACGCCCGCAGGTCGGAGGGCGGCGTGAGCTGGCCGTGCGGCGCGCCCGCCGCGGTCGAGATGCTCTCGTTCACCAGCGTGCCGCCGAGGTCGTTGCACCCGGCATCGAGCAGGAGCTGCGAGAGCTTCGGGCCCTCCTTGACCCACGAGCACTGGATGTTGTCGATCCAGCCGTGGAGCATGATGCGCGCGATGGCGTGCATCCGGACGACCTCGGCGCCGGTCGCGCCCGCGGCCACGCCCTCCACGGTCTTGCGGAACATCGGCGCCTCCTCGTGCACGAAGCTCAGGGGGACGAACTCCGTGAAGCCGCCGGTGTCCTTCTGGATGTCGCGGATGAGCGCGACGTGGGCGGCGCGCTGGGCGTTGGTCTCGCCGAAGCCGAACATGATCGTCGAGGTCGTCGGGATGCCGAGCCGGTGCGCCGTCTTGATGACGTCGGTCCACTGCTCCACGGTGATCCGCCCCGGCGAGATGCGATCCCGCACCGACTGGTCGAGGATCTCGGCGGAGGTGCCGGGGAGCGAGCCGACGCCCGCGTCCTTGAGCGCCCCGAGGTACTCCTCGACCGAGCAGCGCGAGCGCACGGCGCCGTAGAGCACCTCCTCCGGCGAGAAGCCGTGGATGTGCAGGTCCGGCAGCTCGCGCTTGAGCTCGCGCGTCAGGTCGATGTACAGCGAGCCGTCCATCTTCGGCGGCAGGCCGGCCTGGACGCAGACCTCGGTGGCGCCGAGGTCCCACGCCTCGCGGGCGCGGCGGATGATCTCGGCGAGCGGCAGGAAGTAGCCCTCCTCCTCGCGGTGGTCGCGGCTGAAGGCGCAGAAGCCGCAGTGCTTGATGCAGACGTTCGTGAAGTTGATGTTGCGGTTCACCACGTAGCTCACGGCGTCGCCGTTGGCGCGGCGGCGCAGCTCGTCGGCCGTGCCCATGAGCGCGCTCAGCGCGGGGCCGTCGGCCTCGAACAGCCGCGCGCCCTCCTCGACCGTCACCTCGCGTCCGCCGAGCGACGCATCGAGGATGCGCGCGATGTCCGGGGCGATCGCATCGAGTGCCGCTTCGAGCGACGCCCGCAGGTGCGGGAGCGGCTCGTCGTCCATGCGGGGCTGCGGGCTTACCACTGTTCCAGCTCCTCTCTGACGTATCCGTCGGCGCCGGTGAGCGCCGCGACCCGTGCGGCGACAGCGGTCGATGTCTGCCACGCGCCCGAGGTCACGTATTCGGGGTATAGCGCCGTGCGCTCCCGGAGCTCGAATCCCGCGTCCGCGGTCACGGCCCGCAGGTGGGCGAGCTCCGGCCACGCGGCCTCGGGGTTGATGAAGTCACGGGTGAGCGGCGACACGCCGCCCCAGTCGTTGATCCCACTCAGCAGGTAGGTGCCGAAGCCGTCCCCACCCAGATTCGGCGGCGCCTGGATGTTCATCGCCGGGCCCATGAGCAGCCGGGCCGCAGCCAGCGTGCGCAGCATGTCGACGGCGGACGGCTCGGCCGCGCCGTGCATGCGCGTGGCCGGCTTCGCCCGGAAGTTCTGGATGATGATCTCCTGGATGTTGCCGTGCCGGTCGTGCACGTCGCGGAGCGCAAGCAGCGCGTCGATACGCTCCTCCGGCGTCTCGCCGATGCCGATGAGGATGCCGCTGGTCATCGCGACGCCGAGCTCGCCCGCCGTCTCCAGCGTCGCGATGCGCTGCTCGGGCCGCTTGCTGCTCGTACCCTCGTGCGGGCCGCCCTTCTCGTGCAGCCGCAAGCTCGCGCTCTCGAGCATGATGCCCATGCTCGCGTTCCAGGGCGCGATCGCAGCCATCTCGTCGCGGCTCAGCAGGCCGCAGTTCGTGTGGGGCAGCAGACCGGTCTCTTCGAGCACGAGCTTCGACATCGCCGCGACGTACTCGGGCGTCGAGCCGTAGCCCAGACGCTCGAGCGTCGCGCCCATCTCCGGGTGCCGCCACTCCGGGTGGTCGCCGAGGCTGATGAGCGCCTCCTTGCAGCCGAGCTCGGCCCCCCGGCGCGCCACGGAGACGACCTCGTCGGGCGTCATGGTGTGCGCGCCCCGCTGCTTCGGGCCCTTCACGAAGGTGCAGTACCCACAGCGGTCCCGGCAGAGGTTCGTGAGCGGCAGGAAGACCTTGCGCGAGTACGTGACGCGCCGGTGCGGGCGCGCGGCCGCGTTCATCTCGCCGGCGGCGCGCATCACGGCCGTCAGCTCCGGGCCGCTCGCACGGATGAGCGCGTAGCCGTCGGCGGCCGAGAGCACGGCGCCGCAAAGCGCCCGCTCGATGATGGCGGGGACCGTCTCGGACGAGGTGACAATGGGGCTCTGGGCCAACGCAACGCCTCACCGGCAGGGGATGAGTGTCCGGGTCTTCATGACCCGGACGGCGAGGCGCGATGGGCCTCAGCAAAGAGCGCAGCGATGATACCATGCCAGGGCACAGCCCTGGACCCACTCGCCAGCGCAGGGCGTGGTCTCGGACACGGGCAGCTGAGCGCTGGCCGGGGCGCTGAGGCACCAACGCCCACGGGAGCAACGTGTCGTGAAGCGCAAGGCGTGGGGCACGCTCGGGGTCGTCGCGATGGCCGCGGCGGCCGTCGTCGTCCTCTCGCTCCTCGACGACTGGGTCGGCGACTGGGGTGCTCTCTTCTGGATCATCGCTGGGTTCATGGTGCCCTTCGCCGCCGGTCTCGCGTGGGGCGCCGGCGCAGCGGGCAGGCGCGCCGTGACCGTGGGCGCAGCCGTGGGCGCGCTCGTCGTCCTCGGGCCCGGCATCGGCTACGCGCTGGTCAGCGACGCGGACCTCGCCGCGCTCCGCCTGCCGCTGCTGTGGGCCGTGTTCACGCCCCTGGCGATGGCGCAGGGAGCCATCGGGCTGCCCGTCGGCGCCAGCGGCAGGCGGCGCTAGGCTGCGCCCCAAAACCGCGCGCGGGCTTGCGTGGTAGCATCGCCGCACGGCGACCCCGCAACCCGACCGGGCAGGAGTGTGTCATGGCAACCAAGGTCACTCCCGAGGCCCAGCCGACGGCGAACATCACGGACGGACTCCTGATCTCGGCCGACTCGCACGTCTCGGAGGACCACGAGTTCTGGTGGAAGGGGCTGCCCGCCGCCATGCGCGAGCGGGTCCCGCAGCTCCAGCCGCGGGGCGAAGGCGCGGCCCGCTCGGCGGGCACGCTCAACAACAGCCGGCCGGGAGGCCACGACCCGGCCGAGCGCATCAACGAGATGACGCAGGACGGCGTGAGCGCCGAGGTGCTCTACCCCACCCAGGGCCTCCGGCTCTTCAGCATGGAGGACGCAGGCGCCCAGGAAGCCTGCTTCGAGCTCTACAACGACTGGCTGATGGAGTACTGCTCGGTCGCGCCCGACCGCCTCTTCGGCATCGCGTGCATCCCCACGTACGACATCGAGAAGGGCGTGCGCGAGCTGGAGCGGTGCAAGAAGGGCGGGATGATCGGCGCGCTGGTGTGGCAGGTCCCCCACCCCGACCTGCCCTTCACCTCGGAGCACTACGAGCCGCTCTGGGAGGCCGCCGAGGCACTCGGCATGCCGATCCACCTGCACATCCTGACGGGCTTCGACTACAGCGCGCTGGGCCTCAGCCGCGGGAGCGCCATCGAGGCGCACCGCGGCTCCGTGAACCTGAAGCTCCAGAGCGCGACGAACTCGCTGATGGACATCATCTTCTCGGGCGTGCTGGAGCGCTTCCCCCGGCTCAACCTCGTGCTCGTCGAGAGCGAGATCGGCTGGATCCCCTTCGTGCTCCAGCAGTGGGACTACTACTTCGAGCGCTTCCGCGTGGCGCGGCCGCTCCCCCTCGAGATGCCGCCCTCCGGGTACTTCGCCCGGCAGGTGTACGCGACGTTCTTCAACGACGCCGTGGGCGGCCAGCTCCTGTCCTGGTGGGGCACCGACAACTGCATGTGGTCGACCGACTACCCGCACCCGAACTCGTCGTGGCCGCACTCGCGCGAGCTGCTGGAGCGCAACCTCGGCCACCTGCCGATGGACACGCTGAACAAGCTGGTGCGCGAGAACGTGCAGCGGCTGTACCCGGCCATCTCCCTGGGGTAGCGGGCCGGCCTCACACCTCGGCGGCGATGCCCGCGCGGACGCCTTCGTCTTGGTCGAATCGCGTGCCCTGCTCGACCGTGGCGGCATACGACCGCACGCGGTAGGCCTCGCCGTGGTGCACGATGACGGGCACCGTGCCCTCCATCAGGTCGACGGCCGCGGTCATGAGCACCTTGCGCGCCGACTCGACGGCCGCGTCGTTCGCGCCGAGGGTCTCCTGCGACCGGTCGACGATCGTGCCCATCGTCTCCTGGCACGCCACCGCGAGCTCGAAGGTCGAGGCGAAGCGCGACTCGAACGAGGCGTAGCCGGGCTTGCCGTCGGGCGCGTAGCCGTTGTCCTTGTTCCGCTTGCGCCGGACCGATCCCTCGGCGAGCTGCGGGTGGATGCGCTTGCCCCGGCGGATGTCCGCGAGCAGCTTCTGGGTGAGGCGGCGCTTGGGGTTGTAGGTGACCGCGAACGCCATCGTGCTCTCGTCGTCGATGGGCACCCACGCGACGCCTTCGAGGATGTCCTTCTCGTCGGCCGGGGCGGTGGTGTAGAACGGCATGAGCCAGTGCGTGACCTGCACGTCCAGGGGCGCCTTGCCGTCCGCGTCGAGGGCCGTGCCCACGATGAGGCCGTAGTCGGTGGCCGTGGCCTCCACGGTGTGCGCCGGCTCGTCGTCCCCAAGGCCCAAGGGCTCGCCCGCGAGCGCCTGCCTCAGCGCGTTCACGCGGGCGGCGTCCAGCCCACCCTCGACGCCCTGCATGTAGTTGCACTCGACCGCGAAGCGGGACAGGTAGCGCTGCTCCGCTCTCACGCGCGTCCACTCGAACTCGGGCAGGTCGGGGACGTCGTCCTGGGGCCCGACGTATGCCCAGACGAGGCCGCCGAACTCACGGATCGAGAACGCCGTGGCGGCGCCCTGCTTCCACAACGGACTGTCCTCGGGCTCCATCGGCAGATCGAGGATGTTGCCCTCGATGTCGAACTTCCAAGCGCACTGGGCGCACCGCAGCCCCCCCTCCTCGTTGAGGCCGAAGGAGAGGTCGGCGCCCCGGTGGGGACAGCGGGCATCGAGCAGCCCGAGCCGCCCCTGCGTGTCGCGGAAGGCGACGAAGTACTCGCCAAGCAGCTTGACGCGCAGCGGCTGCGAGTCGGGCTCCCCGATCTCGTCGCCGAGCAGGATGGGGACCCAGAAGCGCCGCATGAGGTTGCCCATGGAAGTGTCGGGCCCCACGCGGGTCAGCAGCTCGTTGTCTTCGGAAGAAAGCATGCGCTCATTCTCGCGGTCAGATGCCGGGCCCGCAAGGGCATAGCCCTTGACCCACTCGCTCGCGCCTGCTGAGGCTTGTCGGCGGACCCCGTTGGGCGCTCGCCGCGACGCTGATGAACGACGACGTGCGCTGCAGCCGGCGCCGCTACCTGTTGTGGGTCAAGGGCTGTGCCCTTGCTGGTCGGCGAGGCCGACGGTTGCGGTGATGCACGGCTCGGTGCCAAGCGCCATCGTCTGGTGGCCCTTGCCGGTCGTGTTCTCCACGAGGCGGGCGTCGCCGGGGCCGAAGACCTTGGTGGTGCCGTCGACGTACGTGATCTGGAGCTGGCCTGAGAGGATCACCACGAACTGCCGCTGGGGCGCTGGGTGCCAGTCCTGGAGCACGTTCGGGGGCCGGATGCCGAAGCGGACCTTGGTGGTGTCGAAGCCTTCGAGCCAGTCGGGGTGCTCCGCGAGGTCGATGGGCTCCCAGGTCGTGTCGCCGTTTTTATCCGTGTACATCCGGTACGTGCCCATGCTGCTTGTCCCCCCTGCCCTAGAGCACCTGCGTGTAGACGTCGACCAGGGCCACGCGGCCGTTCTCGACGACCTCGTGCTTGGCGCGCTCGATGGCCGCCTTGAGGTCCTCCGCGCGCTCGATCGGGCCCTCCGCCCACGCGCCGAAGGAGCGGGCGAGGCCGACGAAGTCCACGTTCGGGTCGTCGATGTCGATGCCGATGGTCTTGCGCTCCTCCGGCCGGCTCCGGACGCGCGCCATCGTCGCCTGGTGCCCTAAGTCGTTGCCGTAGGTGCGGTTGTTGTACATCACGATGAGCATCGGGATGCGGTGGTGCACCGCGGTCCACAGCGCCGCCGGCGTGAACAGCATGTCGCCGTCGGACTGGATATTGATGGTGAGCTTGCCCTTGCCGCGGTTCGCGAGCGCCACGCCGACCGCGTGGCCGAGGCCCATGCCGAGCCCGCCGCCGCCGAGGCCGCTCTGGTTCTGATGCGCGCCCTTGATGTCCCACAGCCGCTGCACCCAGCCCCGCAGGTTGCCGTTGCCGACGACCCAGTCGTCGTCCTGCACGACCTCCCAGAGGGTCTGGGCGATGGTCGCCAGGTGCAACGGCTGATCCCCCGCCTTGGCCCTCGCCGTCTCCTGCGCCTCGGCGAGCGAGGCGTCGTGGAGCGCGGCGATGCGGGAGCGGCGCTCCTCGATCTCGCTCGTGCTGCCCGCGCCGTCGTCGAGCTTGCGCCCGACGGCATCGGCGAGCGCGGGGAGCGCGAGCGCCGTCTCCGCGGCCACCGATATCGCCGTCGGGTAGAGGCGGCCGTGGTCGTCGGCCCAGCTCTTCGTCTGGAGCTGCCGGAGCGAGATGTCGATGAGCTTGGCATCGGGACTCATGATGTCGGCGTTCGTGCGGGTGGCCCAGTCCTGACGCGTGAGCTGCTGCTGCAGGTCGTAGACGTCGAGGGCGACGACGACGTCGGCCTCGGCCAGCAGGTCGCTCTTGGACCCGGTTGCGTAGAGGGGGTGGCGCGAGGGGAAGCTGAACTGGCCGCCCGTCGCGACGACGGGGATCGCCAGGGCCTCGGCGAGCCGGAGCAGGCCGGCGGCGCCGGTCTCGGAGCGGCCGATGATCTCCGCCAGGATCACGGGCCGCTTGGCGGCGACCAGCAACCCCGCCACCTCGTCCAGGGCATCCGGGTCGCCGGCGAGCCTGGTGGGAGCGGGGAAGCTCGCGAAGTCGGGCAGCTCGAAGGGCTCGGCCAGCTTCTCCTCCTGGATGTCGGCGTCGAAGCAGACGTAGACGGGGCCCTGGGGCTCGGTGGTGATGAGGTGGTGGGCGCGGATCAGCGACTCGACGGCGGCCGGGACGCTGCCCGGCTGGTCGTCCCACTTCACGAAGTTGCGCACGGCCTCGCCCTGGACGTTGGCCGAATGGATCCAGTCGATCCAGGGGCGGCGGTGGTTGGCATCGACGGGGCCGGTGGCGCCCAGGACCAGCACGCCGGTGCGGCCCATCCACGCGTTGAAGACGGCCATCGAGGCGTGCAGCAGGCCGACGATGTCGTGCACGAAGGCGGCCATCGGCTTGCCGGCGGCGCGCGCGTAGCCGTGGGCGATGGCGATCGCGATCTCCTCGTGGCTGCACAGGATCAGCTCGGGCCGCTCGTTGCCCGCGTAGTTCACGATGGAGTCGTGGATGCCCCGGAACGTCGCCCCGGGGTTCATCGCGACGTAGTCGATGCCGAGCCCGCGGAGGGTGTCCACGATCACGTCCGAGCCGTACTCCGCCTTGGAGGTCGTCGTCCGTTTCTTCGCCGTCGTCGCCATGCTTCCTCCAAGTGCGTCGCTATCTAAAAGGCCGAGCGCCCCTCGAACCGCTCGCGCCAGCGCGGCAGGACCTCGGGGTTGAAGACGTGCTCGGGGACCTCGCCGCGCAGCGCGTGCAGCACGTCGGCCGTCCCCCACACGATCCCCGGCTTGAGCCCCGCGCCCTTGTTGTTCGCGGCCATGTGCGGCGTGATGATGACACGGTCGCCCATCGAGCGCAGCGGGCTGTCCGCCGGCAGCGGCTCCACCTCGAACACGTCCAAGGCCGCGCCCGCGATACGCTCCTGCTGCAGCGCTTCGATCAGCGCCGGCTCGTCGATCGCGTGGCCACGCGAGGTGTTGATGATGATGGCGCCCGGCTTCATCAGCCGCAGTGCCGCCGCGTCGATCAGGTGGTGCGTCTCGCGCGTCAGGATGACGTGCAGCGTGACCACGTCCGACTCCCGCAGCAGCGTCTCCAAGCCCACGCGCTCGATGCCCAGCGCTGCGAAGTGCTCGTCGGACACATACGGGTCGTGGCCGACCATGCGCACGTTCCACGGGCTCAGGAACCGGGACAGGCGCGAGCCGATGCGCCCCACGCCGATGATGCCGATGGTCAAGCCTTCGTAGCCGTCCTCGCGGCGGCCCACGTAGGTGCCGATCAGGTCGTCGTGGCGCCACGGGCCGCCCGTCTTCAGATAGGTATCGCGCTCGCGGGTCTTCTTGAGCATGGTGAGCATGTACGTCATGGTGCTCTCGACGACGCCGCCCCAGTTCGCCTCGGTCGGTGCGTGGGTCACGACGATGCCGAGCTCCGTCGCGGCGTCGATGTCGATCTCGTCGACGCCCACGGTGTACTTGGCCACGATGCGCAGGGTCTCCGAGGCCATCATCACGTCGCGGTTGATGCCCGAGCCCTTGATGGACGTCCCGACCAGCGCTTCGGCGTGGGCCGCCATCTCCACGAGCTTCCCCTGCGGGTCGCCCGTCGGGTCGGCCCAGGACGCCGCGCCGAGCACGATGTCGCAGCCGGCCGCCTCGAGCTCCGGGTGCGTGTCGGTGGCGGGCGCGAAGATGACGACTCTCGGCCTGGCCATGAAGCCTCCTCTCGCGGCGAGCCTGGCGCGGGGCGGCGCCCATGATGCCCCGTGCGCCATGAGTCTGCAACCTCAAGCGCGCGCACCAAGGGATCTGGGGGCGCAGCCGGGGTGCGATTGCCCGCGGGGAGGCCTGAGCGTACCATTGCCCGCGGCCCTCTTGGGCGTGCGGCCCTCTTGCGTGGCTGTCTCTGACAAGGAGCGATCGACTTGACGACACCCGATGAGCTGGACCCGGCGGTGGAGCAGATGTGGCGGGAGGTGCTGATGGGCAAGCACCACTCACGGCTCGGCCTGCTGCCAGGCTCCCACCGCTGCCGCATGTGCCGTATCCCCCTCGCCGGCATCGGGTCGGTGGTGACCAAGCCGCTGGGGTACCGCCCCTCGCGCAAGAGCCCGCACCTCTGCAATATCTGAGACGACATGCTGCCCCCGGGCGGGGCGGAGGTCGACATCGCGGTGCTCTTCGCCGACGTGCGCGGGTCCACCGAGCTCGGCGAGAGCATGGGCGCCGTTGCATTCGCCTCCATGCTCAACCGCTTCTACGCGACGGCGTCGCACACGCTGCTCGACCACAGGGCCATGATCGACAAGATGGTCGGCGACGAGGTGATGGCGCTCTACATCCAGGGCCCGACGGGCCCCAACTACCGCCAGGCCGCGGTCCTGAGCGCCGTTGAGCTGCTGCGGGCCATGGGGTACGGCAAGGGCGAGCCGTGGCTGCCGATCGGCATCGGCATCCACGCCGGCCCGGCGTATGTCGGGAAGGTGGGCACGAGCGAGATCCAGGACTTCACGGCGCTGGGCGACACGGTGAACACGACCGCGAGGCTCCAGGCCGAGGCCAAGCCGGGCGAGGTCATCATCAGCGAGGAGCTCTACGCCAGCGTGGCCTCGGAGTTCCCGGACCTCGAGCGGCGCTCCCTCGAACTCAAGGGCAAGGCCAAGCCGGTCGCCGTGCGCGTGCTGCGCGCCGCGGAGGCGTAGCGCCCCGCCGAGCGCACGGGGGCTGTTTACCGCCCCGGCGGCCCGCCGTTACAATCGGCGTGCGGCCCCGCCCCCATCGGCCCATGCGTCGTGGGCGCTCCGCGCAGCCGCACCCAGCCACCGTAGCTCAGGGGTAGAGCAGCTGTTTCGTAAACAGCAGGTCAACGGTTCAAATCCGTTCGGTGGCTCCAGGCTTGCCGGCTGCGTCGCGGCGACCGCTGACCCATCGCTGCTCCCAACGCACCGTCCACTCACTCGTTCAGGCGATGTGCAACCGACGATGACCTCCGTAGCCTGCGAGGTATGCCAGCACGTCGCGTCCCCCTGCCCGGCCGGCCCAGGCGCTCCGGCGCACTGGTCCTGCTCCTGACCGTGAGCGCGGTGCTGGGCGCCCTCATCGCCGCGCCCGCCCTTGGAGCGGCCGACGGCACGACGGCGCGGGTCAACGTGACGCAGACAGAGCCCGGCGTCGTCCAGCCGGAACCGGCGGCGCCCCAGATATCCGGGCCCGACCTCTCGCCCCTCGCGGTCGGTATCGTCGTGGTGACCGGGGCTGCGATGGCCACCGCCGCCGGTTTCGCCGTCGTCTCCCGCCGCCGGCGCCGGCGGTGATGCGGGACCACGCGGTTACCTGCCGATCCCGCTGACGTCCCCGAGCAGCC
The DNA here is from genome assembly GCA_022561985.1 of Chloroflexota bacterium. GTDB lineage: Bacteria > Chloroflexota > Dehalococcoidia > Lucifugimonadales > Australimonadaceae > JADFRC01. The sequence goes on along the minus strand of JADFQE010000011.1, from coordinate 12,955 downwards.
GCTCCATCATCGCGGCGTCGAACCCCAGAGCCAGCGCGCGGCCGGCTTCCACGCTGGCTGCCTCCTCGTCGCCAAGGAGCGCATGACGGATCGCGCGGCTTGCGTGCGCCTCGGGGCGGCCGGGGGCGAGGCGGATCACCTCCTCGTGGTCGGCAACGGCCTGCTCGTACTGCCCGAGACGGCCGTAGGCGGCCCCCCGGCTGAACAGGGCCTGCGCGCGGTCGGGGCTCAGGCGGACGACCTCCGTGTAGTCCTCGATCGCGCGCTCGTGCTCGCCGAGCCGCTCGTAGGCGACGCCCCGGTTGTTGTAGACCCGGAACAGCTCCGGGTCGAGGCGGATGGCCCTCGTGTAGTCCTCGACCGCCCGCGTCAGCTCGCCGAGCTTGAAATACGCGATGCCACGGTTCGCATGGGCCGCGGCGAGCGGCCGGCTCAAGCCGATGGCCGTGTCGTAGTCCTCGATCGCCCGCTCGTACTGCTCGAGGCCGGCGTAGGCATTCGCGCGGTTGTAGTAGGCGACGGCCAGCTCTGGCTCACCGCGGACGGCCTCGTCGTACGCCGCCACGGCCTCGTCGAGGCGCCCCTGCGTCTGGAGCTCCACGCCGGCGTTGTAGCGCTGCTCAGCCTCGGACAGGCCACCGTTCCACCAGAGCAGCACCACCGAGACCAGCACGGCAAGCGCCACGAGTCCGCTCGTCGCGAGAGCCGCGGTGCGCCTCCCGGCGCTCGCCGTTGGAACGCGCAGCGCCCCGGCGCGCCGCCGCGCCATCACCCCATCGAAGGTCTCCGCCATACGTGTCCGCCCTCGCTCCGCAGCGGAATGCTAGCACGCCCCCCGCCGGGGCGTGTGCCTTTCGGGCGGCCGCCCCGAAACGAGCACACGCTACCGTCCGTTCGACGCACGCAGCTACGTACTTTCGTACGGTTGCGCGCTCCGGATGGATCCCTGCGGCGGGATGGAGGGACGAGGGCTTAGGCGGCGTCGACCCGGAAGAAGCGCAGGGCGTTGCCCACGGTCATCTTGTAGACCTCGTCTGGGGGGACGCCACCGAAGTTGTGGGCGAAGACGCCGTCCGAGTCCGGCCAGTCCGACTCCTGGTGGGGGAAGTCGGCGGCCCAGATGAGCCGCTCGACGTTCATGTGGTGCCGTAGCTCCACGCCGGAGCGGTCCTGCTGGAAGCCCCAGTAGAAGTGCTCGGTGATGATCTCGCTCGGGCGCGCCTTGAGCGGCGTGAAGCCGTTGAGCCGCTCGGCCCAGGAGATGTGCCGGTCGTAGCGCACGTCCGCGGTCTCCAGGAAGAACGGCACCCAGCCGATCGATGTCTCCGCGAGGTCGATGGTGAGGTCCGGGAAGCGGTCGAAGAGGCCGGAGAGCACGAGCTGGACCGCGTTGGTCCCGGCGCCCCGGGTGGCGAAGCGCTGCACCTGGAACGCAAGCTCGGTCGAGCGCGCGAGCTCCGGCGGCTCCTGGGGGTAGTCCAGCAGCTTGCCGCCGCGCGGGCCGCTGCGGTCGATCTCCACGTGGATGGCCACCGGCATGCCCAGGTCGACGGACGCCGCCCAGAAGCGGTCGTCCTCGGGGAGCGGCCGGCCGCCGCCGTTCGGGAAAACGGAGAGCTGCACGGCCCGGAGCCCGAGGCGCTTGGCGTGCTCGATCTCCGCGACGGCGTCGTCGATGCCCGTGCCGGGGATCGCGCCGACGCCGAACAGCCGGTCGGGAGCGGCCGAGCAGTACTCCTCGGCGAGCCAGTCGTTCCAGCCGCGGAAGATGGCCTGCTGCAGCGCGTGGTCCTCGACGTTGAGCCAGAGGCGCGGACCGCAGACGACGGCGGGGAACAGGACCTCGGCGTCGAGCTTGTCGCGGTCCTGCTCGCTCAGCCGCTGCTCGGGCGAGCCCGTGCCCGGCGTGTCGGCGTAGCGCCGGCCGAAGGGCACCCATTCCTCGCGCCCGAGGCCGCCGTAGAGGTCCATGGGGTTCTGGCGCGGCGCCAAGCCGGCGACCACCGTGGCGTCGGCACCGTCGTCGTCGGTGACGGTCCGAGGCGCCTGATCCCGGTACTTCGCGTCGATGCGGTGCGTCCAGCGCTCGTTCGGGACCTCGAGATGCGAATCACCTGAGATGCGCTTGTACTCTCGTGCCATGGCCTCTCTGAAATCCCGCCGCGAAGGCGTCGAGGAAGCGTGCCCAAGCAGCGTGATGGTAGACTGGCACGACCGTAATCGAGGGCGCCAGGGTTGTCAACGAAGCAGGCCACGGCGCGGGAGCAGGCGATGGAGTTCCGATACCGTTACAGCGTCCGGGCAACCCCGGACGAGCTTTGGAGATTCGTGACCGATGTCCCGTCGGTCGGCATGTGCATACCCGGCGCCTCCGACGTCACGGCGGACCCCGACGGCTCGTACCACGGCGCGGTGAAGGTCCGCGTGGGCCCCGTCGCGCTGACGCTGCACGGCAAGCTGAGCGTCGAGGCATCGGACCCCGAGGCCCGGCGCATCGTGCTCGCCGGCGAGGGAGCGGACGCCCGCGTGCCCGGAAACGTGCGCGTGCGCATCACCATGACGGTCGAGCCCAAGGACGCGGAGCTCACCGACCTTGTGGTCGTCTCCGAGGCGAACATCCTCGGGAAGCTCGGCGAGTTCGGCCAGGGCATCATCCGCCGCAAGGCCGACGGCATCATGAAGAGCTTCGGCCAGAACCTGATCGACAAGGTCGGCCACAGCTAGACCCGCCGATGCAGGGCGCCGACGCCACGCCCTGGTGCACGCATGGCCGTTGGAGCGTCCTACTAACGGACGGTGTCCCGCCGTCTCCCCCGCACTACGATGCTGTGGGAGAGACGGTCCATATGCATCCTTCGGTGAGGTCGGTCTGCCGGTCGATCGCGGAGCGCGCCTGCGCTCGCGTGCGCGGTCAGCGTGGCACGATGATGGTCGAGGCGCTGATCGCCGTCAGCGTCTTCACGCTGCTTGGTGCCGCCGTGCTCTCGGGCTCGACGTCGACGCGCAACGCGTCCGCGAGGGCGGAGCAGGCGGCCGTGGCCGAGAACATCGCGCGCAACCAGCTCGAGACGGTCCTGGCCGCGCCGTACCAGGACCCACCGTACTCGTATACGCCGATCTCCACGCCGCCGGGGTACGCCGTCACCGCGGACGCGCTGGTGCTCGTCGGCGGCGACTCCAACATCGCGACCATCGTCGTCGTCGTCACGCTCAAGGGCGAGAGCGTGCTGACGCTCGGATCGCTGCGGACGAGGTCGCCGTGAGCGGCGAGCGCGGCGTCACCCTCCTGGAGACCCTGATCGCGGTCGGCATCATCACGATGGCCCTCACGATGGTCGGCGGCCCGCTGTTCGGGGCGCTCGCCACGGACAGCGAATGGCGCGAGGACGTCAGCGCGACCGCCGCCTGGCGCCGGGCGGCGGCGTTCGTCGCGCGCGACGGCGCCAACGCGGAGACGACGTCGATCGCCGACGGCGCGCAGCCGGCCACCGCGGCCACGCTGTCGTGGACGGACCCGGCTTCGACGGCGCACACCGCCAGCTACGCGCTCTCCAACGCCCTGCTGATCCGCACGCTGGACGGCACGCCGCTGGTCATCGCGCGCGGGGTCGTCGACGTCGGCTTCAGCCGGAGCGGCGACCTGATGACGTTCACCATCGAGGTGGACTCCGGAGGTGGGACCACGGAGAGCGCCACGGCATCCGTCCTGCTGCGGACGCTGCAATGACGCTGCGGTGCGTCCCCCGGGACGAGCGCGGCGGCGCGATCCTCGTGGTGCTGGCCTTCCTCGCCTTCGTCGTGCCGACGGTGACCGCGGCGCTCGCCTTCGCCTCGACCGTCAGCCTGGGCTCCGGCGCCCGGACCCTGAGCGCGATCGCGCAGTACACGGCCACGGGCGGCGCCGAGCACGGCCTCTACCGGGTCGTCCACGAGGCCGGCTACACCGACGGCCTCACGCTCGACGTCGCCGACCTCTACACGGTGCCCATCAACGGGCGGACGGTGAACGTCAGCGTGACCAAGCTCTCGTCCACGACGCAAGAGCCGCCGCCCTCGACGTACAACAGCAACCAGCGGCTCTACGCCCAGAAGGTGGTGGCGCCCGAGACCGCATCGCCCAACACGCTCACGACCTTCACGTACACCATCACGGTGACGAACGGCGACGAGACGGCCAAGGGGGTCAACCAGGTCCTCGACGAGCTGCCTCCGGGCTTCTCGTACGTCCCCGGAACGACCGCGGGCCTCACCACCGACGACCCGGCGATCTCCGGCCAGGAGCTTGAGTGGGACATCGCGAGCATGGGCATCGACCTGGAGCCGAACGAGTCCGTCGTGCTGTCCTTCGACGCGCGGGCGAGCGTGCCCGAGGGCGTCTACTGCAACGAGACGTGGGTGCGCCCCGGCGAGGCCAGCACGTCGTCGGGCAAGACCGCGCCGGTCACCGTGGGCTCGCCCGCATCCGGCGTGTGCGACGGCACGGCCGTGCGCGTTTCCATGACGGTCGACCCCGACTCCGCCATCGCGGGCATCCTGACGACGTTCACGTTCACCGTGGTGATCGACAACATCGGCTCGACGAGCGTGGGCGTGTCGCAGGTACGCGACCTGCTTCCCGTGGGCTTCTTGTACGTTGCCTCCTCCACCGGCGGAGACCTCACGGCCCAGGAGCCGGCCACGGGGTTCCAGCAGGGCCGGCAGCGGCTGACCTGGAGCTTCAACCCGTCCAACGCCATCCCCTCCGGCGAGTCGAGGACGCTGATCTTCGAGACCGATGCGACCCTCGCACCGGGCAGGTATGCCAGCGACCTGCTGGGCAGCATCGACGAGATCGTGAACCCGATCGTCGTCTTCGAAGCCGCGCCGGTGGACGCGCTGGGGCCGATCTGGATCCAGGCGACCGATGGTGGCGTCACCGCCTCCACGCTCGTGTGGGCGCGCGACGGTTACTACGAGGTCACGACCTGGGACCTGGAGGGGCTCTGAGCCTGGGGCTTCGCCTCAACGCTCCACCGCGCCGGTGGGTGCAGGGCTGTGCCCTGCCTAGGCCCGGCGCGCGTTGAAGCGGTAGCCGAAGCCGCGGACGGTCTGGATCATCGGAGGCACATCCGGCTCGGGCTCCAGCTTCCTCCGGAGGTACCCGATGTAGACCCGGACGTTCTCCGGGCCTCCCTCCGACGTCCCCCAGGACAGCTCGAGCAGGCGGTCGGGGCTGAGCACCGCTCCCGGATGGCGGATCAGCGCCGCGAGCAGCCGGAACTCCTGCGGCGAGAGCTCGACCGGCTCGCCGCGGACGCGGACGTCGTGCCGCTCGAAGTCCACGTAGAGCGCGGCGTCGCGGTAGACGGCCTCCCCGTCGGTCTCGTCGGACCTGGTGCGCCGCAGGAGGGCCTCCACGCGGGCCAGCAGCTCGGCGCGCAGCACCGGCTTCACGACGTAGTCGTCGGCCCCCTCGCGCAGACCGCGGACCTTGTCATGCTCCTCGCCCAGGGCGCTGAGCATGATGACGGGGATGTCGGTGAACTCCCGCAGCCGCGCGAGGAACGTCCAGCCGTCCATCTCCGGCATCGCGATGTCGGTGATGACGAGCGCGGGCCGTGACTGGTAGACGGCGCGCAGGGCCTCGAGGCCATTGGCGGCGGTGGCGACGCTGTAGCCTTCCATCTCCAGGATGTCGCGCAGCATGTCGCGGATGTCGCTATCGTCGTCCACGGCGAGGATGAGCTGGCCGGATCTTGTGTCTTTCACCGAAACCTCGAACTTGTTTAAGGATCTTACGAGCGCCCGATCTCTTATGCAATTCTTATGCAGCGCTCACAAGCGCCTCATGTTCGCCCCCTAGGCTCAACGTTGGAACACCGTGGCACGGGCTGTCCAGCCCGCACGCGGCGGACCGAGGGGAGGCGAGATGACGACTCCGACGGAAACACCCGCACGGACGGGGACACCGGTCTTCGATTGGCCGGACCTCGAAACGCAGAAGGCCGACGACCTGCGGCGCCACCACGCCGCGGGGACGCGCGAGCTCCTCAGCGTGCTGCACATCAACGGCGGCCTGGTCATCCGGCCACGGCAGCCGGACCTGGTGCCCGTCGAGGCGCAGCCGCTCACCGACCGGGAGCGGGAGGTCCTCGCGCTCGTCGCGGAAGGCAACTCCAACAAGATCATCGGCGACCAGCTGCTCATCTCCGAGCGCACGGTCAAGAGCCACCTGACCTACATCATGACGAAGCTGCGCGCGTCGGACCGCACCCACGCGGTGGTGACGGCGGTCCGGCTGGGGTGGCTGGCCATCTGATGCCCGTCACGGCATCGAGAGGCTACCCCATGACGTACCCCGAGCTGGCATGATGCACCCCGAGCTCTTGGAAACCGAGCTGGCCCCGCCCGGCGCAGCGCAGCCGGCGGGCGACGCCGACGCGACCGCGTCGAGCTCCGCTCAGCAGGTGCTCGATGCGATCGCGCACGCGGTGTCTCTCGATGGGCGCGTGGGCGATGGGTCCGCAGGCGATGGGTCCACGGGCCCCTCGGCGCTCGCCCCGGTGGGCCAGGTCGCGGTTCCGGCGGTCGCGGTCCCCGAGGTCGCAGTCGTGGTGCGCCGGAGAACCGACGCCCGCCCCTCCGCGCAGCCGGAGCCACCCCCATCCGGAGAGCAGGCCGTGCTCGACGATCTGGCCTCGGCAACCGCCGGCCTCAAGCTGGCGGCCCTCAAGGTGCGGGAGCAGTTCCTCCGGCTGGCGGACATCGAGATCCGGAAGACCCTTGGCCTCGCGGCCGAACCGGGCCCAGCGCGCCAGCGCGCCAGTGTGACGGCCCCATCCCGCGAGCGCGGCGGCGTGGCCGAGCCGCGCGAGCGCGGCACTCCGGACGTACCGGCCGCCGAGGCGGCGGAGGCGGCGCACGACCCTGCCTTCGCCCCCGAGGCCGGCAGGGGGAACGCCTGGGAGCCGCGGGCATCGGCGCCCGGCGAGCTCTACGAGGGCACGGTACGCCTGCTAGTGATGGCGAACGGCAACGTCCAGCGGATCGTCCAGTTCGTGGACGAGCTGTGCCAGATGCCCCAGTTCCGCATGCTGCGGATGACCGGCAGCAGGCAACAAGACGGCGCGGAGATATCCCTCGGGCTGCGCGAGCCGCTGCCCCTGGCCAGGATCGTGGCGTCCATGCCCAACGTGGTCCGCGTCGACGTCCGCAGCCCGGACGAAGCCGTGGCCGACGGCGGCATCGGCGTCACCGTCCACCTCGCCCCCACCGAGGGGGACGACCTGGACCTCGCGCCGATGCTGCCGTCCATCGAGCCCGACGCATAGCAGCCGCGCGCCTTCACGTTCAACGGAGACGAGACCCATGGCGCTAAAGACCGTCAATCTTGAGCCCTACGAAGCGGTGACCGGCTCGGCCGAGCCCATCGCTCGCCCCCCCATGACGCGCGTCGAGGAGCAGCCCCCCGCCCTCGTGAGCCGCCCGGCGTCGCTGGCGCAGATGCTGCGCTCGAGCGGCAAGCTCGACGACGGCCAGATCGCGCAGACGGAGGAGTCCGCCCGCCGGAGCGGGATCCCGCTCGCCCAGGCGCTCGTCCGGCACGGGCTGATGCTCTCCTGGGACCTGGCGGCGATGACGGCCCTGCACATGGGCGTGCCGCTGCTCGACCTGCGCGGCGAGACGATCGACCTCGACGCGGTCGCGCTGCTCCCGGAGCAGCTCGCGCTGCACTACCTGGCGCTCCCGATCCGGGCCAGCGGGCGGCGGATCACCGTCGCCATGACCGACCCGACGGACGTGGGCACGATGCAGGACCTCAGCGCCCGCACGGGGCGCGCCATCGACCCCGTGATCGCGACGGTGGACCACATCCTGGAGCACATCGACCTCTCGTACCGCTCGGCGAAGGTCACCCAGGCGCAGGCGCTCGGCATGGGCCAGGCCGTCGCACGCGTCACGGCCGCGCAGCTCAACCTGCTCCCCCCCGCCGACGTGATGGAGATGCTGGTCCAGCAGGCGCTCCAGGACCGCGCATCCGACGTGCACCTGGAGCCGACGGAGACGCACCTGCGGGTCCGGTACCGCATCGACGGCATCCTGCACGACGTCATGTCGCTGCCCCTGGACATGCACCCGGCGCTCCTCTCGCGGCTCAAGATCACCTCGGGGCTGAACATCGCCGAGCGGCGCCGGCCGCAGGATGGGCAGTTCAGCCTGGCCTCGGGTGACCGGACGGTCGACGTCCGCGTCGCGATCAGCAGCACGGTCACCGGCGAGATGGCCGTGCTCCGGCTGCTGGCGAAGCAGTTCGACCTGCGCGGGCTGGACCAGCTCGGCATGTCGCCGGGCAGCGTCGAGCAGTTCCGCAAGCTGCTGCACCTGCCCTACGGCATCATCATCGTCTGCGGTCCGACGGGGGCGGGCAAGAGCACGACGCTCTACGCATCGGTCCTCCAGATGGACCGCATCGAAACGAACGTCATCACGCTCGAGGACCCCGTCGAGTACCACATCGCCGACGTGAACCAGATGCAGGTGCACCCGGAGGCCGGCGTGACCTTCGCGACCCAGCTCCGCAGCATCCTGCGGCTCGACCCGGATGTCATCCTGATCGGCGAGATCCGCGACCAGGAGACGGCGCTCATCGCGACGCAGGCTGCGCTGACCGGGCACCTCGTGCTGACGTCGCTGCACGCCAACGACGCCGTCTCGGCGCTCCTGCGGCTGCGCGACCTCGGCGTGGCGTCGTACCTGATCGCGTCGTCGGTCGCCGGCATCGTGTCCCAGCGGATGGTGCGCCGCGTGTGCACCAACTGCGGCACGATGCAGCCGCGGCCCATCGCGGAGCAGGAGGCGTACGCGGCGGAGATGGGCGAGCACCGCGAGCAGTTCGTCTCCGGGAAGGGGTGCAACGCGTGCGCCCAAACCGGCTACCGGGGGCGCTCCGGCATCTACGAAGTGATGTCGATGACCGACCAGATGCGCGAGGCCTTCTCCAACGACGCCACGCGCGAGGAGCTCGTGGCCCAGGCCCGCGCCGACGGCATGATCTCGATGCGCCGCGACGGCATGATGAAGGTGTCGGAAGGCATCACGACACCCTACGAGATGCTGCGCGTCCTGTTCAGTCTGGACTAGCCCATGCAGTTCCGTTATGTGGCATACCTCCCCGAGCGCGGCGTCTTCAAGGACACCATCGCGGCGCCGGACCAGAACGAGGCAGCGGCAGCGGTCGCCTCGCTCGGGTACCGGCTGCTCAAGATCGCGCCGGTGCGGGGGGTGCCGGGGCTCGAAGCGATGTTCCCCTCCATGTTCAAGGCAGGCACGAGCGACCTGGTCCGCTTCTTCCAGCAGGTCGCATCCATGCTGGGGAGCGGCGGCAACCTCCTGCGCGCCCTCGAGATGGCCGGATCGGAGTCCAAGAGCCGCGTCATGCGCCGCGTCATCGGAGAGATGCGCACGAACCTCGCGGACGGCGAGAGCCTCTCGCAGGTCATGCACCGCTATCCCGCCGTCTTCAGCGAGCTGCACCTCAGCATCGTCGAGGCCGGCGAATCGACGGGCCGCCTCGGCCCCTCGCTGGAGCAGCTCGCGGACATGCTCGCGGGGGACGCCGAGGCGAAGTCGCGGGCGATGAAGACCATGATGTACCCGATGACGATCATCGGCATGTCCTTCGCCACGCTCGGCGTGCTGATGACGGTCGCCGTCCCCCCGCTCCTCAAGGTCTTCGAGCAGATGGGGGCGGGGTCGCCGGCGGCGATGACGGCGACGATCGCCGCGATCGGCTTCGTCAAGGAGAACCTCCTCATGATCCTCGGCGCCGGAGCCGCCACGGTCCTGGGGCTGGCCGGTCTGCGCCGGGTGCCCGGAGCCGCGGGCGTCATCGACGGGGTCTCCGCACGCCTGCCGCTGCTCGGGCCGCTGTCCATCGCCGGCGACATGGCGCGCTTCTCCCGGACCGTCGGGATGCTGCTCGAAGCGGGCGTCCCGCTCTCCGATGCGCTGCCGAAGGGCATCGGAGGCTGCAGCAACGTCCGGGTGAAGGAGGCGATGCGGGCGGGCGAGGAGAGTCTGCTCGCCGGCCGTGGGTTCGCATCGGAGCTCCGCCGCCACCGCGTGCTCCCGTCCCTCTTCCTCGAGCTGATCTCGATGGGCGAGGACGGGAACCAGATGGCGCGGATGATGAACGACGCCGCCGTGACCTACCAGAAGGAGCGCGAAGCCCGCCTCGGCTCGCTCCTCGCCGCGCTTGAGCCGGCATCGACCGTCGTCGTCGGCGGCATCGTCGCCTTCATCGCATTCTCGATGTTCGTGCCCATCTATTCGGGCCTGGACGCGCTGCGCTAGGAGCCATCGATGTCCACCAGCGTCTTCCAGCTCATCGAGCGCCTCCGGGCCGCGAACCGCGTGGTCCTGGTGCTGCTCGTGCTCGGCGCGGGCATGCTCGCCTACGACGCATGGCTCGGCCTGCGGTACTGGGACGGCCTGAGCCGCGGGACCGCCGCCCAGAGCGAGGCCAAGGCGCTCCTCGCCGCCGCCCGCGGGCCGAGCGGCGTCGCAGCCGTGATCGAGGCCCAGGTGGCCCCGACCGAGGAGTTGCTGGAGAGCCGAAGCGCACGCTTCGGCTACGAGCACACCGACGAGCTGATCGAGCTCGTCGCCGCGACGGCCCGGACATCCGGCGTGGCCCTCGCGTCGATCAACATCGCCGAGGCCGGCAGGCGAGCGGATGGCCCGCTGTCCTACCGGATGCTCTCGCTCACGATCCGCGTGACCGGGGGCACGGAAGCCATCTACGGCTTCCTCGACGCGCTGTCCGAGGCGGCGCCGGGCATGACGGTACGCAGTGCGCGCCTGGGCAACCTCTCGGGCGCACCGTGGGCGTCGCTCGATATCGACGTCGAGCTCGACCCCGAGCCCAGCGAGGCCTGGGAGGCCACGCCGTGAGCACCGTGGACGGCGGCACGGACCGCGTGCTCAGCCCCGTTGCGTCCCCCGGCGCGCCCGGCGACGGACGGCCAAGCGACGGGGCGCCCGAGCGCGCGAGAGCAGGGAGCGCGCGCCCAGGCGGGAAGCTCGAGCGCCTGCGGCGGCGAACGCTCACCGTGAGCGTCGAGGGGGCGGTGCTGCGTGCCGTGGCATTCTCGGGGAGCCGCATCGTGGCATGGGCAACCGTCGACCTCGACGACCCGGAGGGCGCGTCGCTGCCGCCCGAGCTCGCGGCCCTCACCCGGGGGCGCACCCGCCAGCTCACGGACCTGCCCTTCTACGCATCCCTGGTGCGCTATCTGGAGAAGCCGGCGGCCTCACGGCGGTACCTGGACCAGGTGGTCGCCGTGGAGGTCGGGAACACGATCCCCTTCGCCCCGGAGGAGATCGACCTCCGGTGGAAGATGATCCAGGACGGCCGCGGCCCCGAGGTGATGGCGTGGGCGGTCCCGCGCTGGGAGATCGACGCCTACATCAAGCTCGTCGGCCTGATGGGCGTCCGGCCATCGGCGTCCTACGCGAAGGCGCTCGCCCTCTCGAGCGCGGTGGGACGGTCCCACGCGGCCATCGCCCATCTGACGAGCTCCGAGGCGGAGCTCGTGCTGGTGCGCGACGGGGTCCCTCGGCGGGTACACCGCGTGGAGCTCCCGCCGGCCGACGCTACGGCATACGCCGGTGCGCCCGCGCAGCCGATCGAGGAGCTGTGCGCCAGCAGCGGGCCGGACGCCGGGCCCGGGCCAACGGGGGTGCTGCCGGGCCAGGTACCGGCGGACGCCGCCCACGTCCAGGCACTCGCAGACGCCTTCGGCGAGCGGCTGCGCGGGCCGATACCATCGATCGAGGCCCCGGACGGGTTCCCGGCGCTCGAATACGCGGCGAACGTCGGCCTGATGCTCGCGGACCGCGACCGGCCGCGCCTGCCGTGGCGGGCCTCGCCGGCCCAGCAGGCCGTCATGGACCTGCTCCCCCCACGCCACCGCAGGCTCCGGCTGCCGGCGCGCGCCATCGGGATCGCGCTGCTCTTCGGCGCGCTCGGCGCGGGAGCGGTGGCCGCGACGTCCTTCGTGCAGCAAGCCGAGAGCTGGGCCGAGCGCCAGGAGGCGAGCCTCGCCGGCGTCCATCGGAACGTCCGGATCGACAACGTCGCGGCGGCCCGCGAGAAGAGCATGCGTCTGAAGCTCGACGTCCTGGCGGCGCAGGTCCAGGCGCTCGAGGAGGAGGTGCGGACGAGCCGGGACGCGGTCGCTCTCGTGGTGGAGCGAGCGCGCGCGCTCACCGGCGAGCCCTCGGTCGAAGTCTCCGACGTGAGCCTTGCCGGTGGCGAGGTGCGCGTGTCCGGCAGCGCGCCCAGCTACCGTGCCGTGGTCGCGTTCGCCGACGGGCTGCGCGCCACCGGCCTCTTCGAGCAGCTGCGCACCACCAGCGCGGCCGGCACGTCACGCGAGGCCGGCGAGGCCGCCGGCTCGGGCGCGGGGGGCATCGCGTTCAGCATGATTGGCTCCTACTCGAGCGGGGCCGATCCGGACCGGGACGAGGCGTCCTGAATGCCGCTCGCGGTCACGCGTGTTCCCTGATATCGGGGCGACCCGTACGAACGTCGGCCCAGGACTGTACCACCGGACGAAGCCGCCCCGGACCGCTCGCTCTAGCATGGCTTCATAGCCGATGAGACCGGCTTGCCGCTCGCGTTTCGGACTGCGGACGGCGGCACCCAACGGCCCGAGGGGAGGAAAGCAGAGCATGGCGAAAAGCGTCGGAAGGATCTGGGAGCGGGTGGCAAGGAGCCAGCGGGGGTTCACCCTCGCCGAGCTGCTGGTCGTGGGGGGGATGGTCGTGGGGCTCGCGGCGGTCATCCTGCCGAACGTCGGCCAGTTCACCGGCGAGGGCGAGGGCGGCGCGCCTGCCACGGAGTTCGCCAGGGTGCAGGCCGCGGTGGATGCCTACGGAGCCGACGCCAACAACACGGGGACGGCCGCCACGG
>JADFQE010000083.1 GCA_022561985.1 Chloroflexota bacterium | reverse complement strand
AGCCGGCCCGCTACGTGGCCATGACGGCCGCGCCGCGCGTCATCGACACCTTCAAGAGCCTGGAGTTCGTCTTCAACAACCCATTCGTGTTCGAGGACCGCTTCGACGGCAAGGCCGGCTACTTCACGCAGGCCGATTCCCCGAGCGAGAACGGCGGCTGGACGACGAACTTCATCGCCGACGTGGACTCATCGAGCAGGATCGCGACGGACTCCAAGGCCCGCGGCGGACGCACCCCCGGTGCGCTCGGCACCGGCTTCAACATGGTGAACTCCACCGTGCGCTCCCACGCATCGTCGTGGCCCGTCGGCTTCTACAAGAAGGCGCACCGCCACGGCCCCGGCATCCACATCGTGCTCCTGCGCGGCGAGGGGTACTCGCTCATGTGGAAAGAAGGCGAGGAGGTGCAGAAGGTGCCGTGGACGCCGGGCACGATGTTCGTGCCGCCGGAGATGTGGTTCCACCAGCACTTCAACACGGGCAAGGAGCCCTGCCTGTTCCTGGCCATCGGCTGGGGCAGCGAGAAGCCCAAGGCCGGCGGCGGCGCGTACGTGTACAAGAGCCTGAAAGAGGGCGGCGACCAGATCGAGTTCGAGGACGAGGACCCGCAGATCCACAAGGACTACGAGGCCGCGATCGCAACGGTCGGCGCGACCTGCGAGATGGGCGGCCTCCACCCCTTCTGCACCGCCTGACAGCGCTCTCGCCCCACCCGCACACCTCGGCCTGCGGCGGCCACGTGACGGCCGCCGCAGGCCGAACGCTATTCGCTGCGTACGTCGAAGAAGGGCATCCCGCCGAGCGCCTTATCGATGATCGCCTGCTCGGCGGCGGTGACGATGGTCTGGTGGAACGTGACGGTCCCTAGGTCCACGACCCTATCGAGGCCGATGACGCCGCGCAGGTCCGCCCGGTACATGATGGCGCCGGTGAGCACCGCGCCCGTCAGGTCGGCCTCCTTCAGCGCGAGCCGCAGCAGGAACGCGCCCGTCAGGTCGGCGCCGGGCAGCTTCGCGCCCGCCAGGCTCGCCTCGTAGAAGTCGGTCGCCCGCAACGTGGCACCCGCCAGGTTGGCCTCCTGGAAGCGGCAGCCGATCACCGTGGCGCCCGAGAGGTCCGCCCCCTCGAAGCTCGCTCCGGTGAAGTCGGTACGCCGGAAGTCGGCACCGCGCAGGTCCGCTCCCTTCAGGTTGATGCCGGCGAGCTTGCTGAACGGGAGGAAGAGCCCGCGTGCCTTGAGCCCGCTCCAGTCGGAGCCGGCCGCTATCAGATTCTCCGCGCGCAGGTCCTGCTCCCGGAGGTAGGCATCGAGGCCGGCGTAGCCCGCCTCGGCGTCGAGCGCGCCCGTGAGGCGCGTCGAGGAGAAGTCCCGCTCCCCGTCCATGATCCGCTTCACGAAGTCCTTCGGTGCTATCTGGGTCTGCGTTGTTCCTGCCATTGGTGCTCCTTCGGGGGGCCGCATTCGGGGATGGTCTGCGTCGGGGCCGGGGCCAAATCTAGCAGAGGTGCGGGCCGGCCGCCACGCACCCCCCCGGCGGGCCCGCTATCATGCCCCCGTCCCCACCCGTCCAACCGCCGAGGAATGACGCGCCCGTGACCGGATCGTCCGCACCGCAAGAAAACCCAAGCGCCCAGGAGACCGTCAGCGTCAGCGTACGCCCGTGGGGGTCTTTGCGCTATGCGCAGTACCGGCTGCTGACGGGCAGCGGGTTGCTCGGGTCCATGGGCATGCAGATGCGCGAGGTCGTCAACTTCTGGGTGGTCTTCCAATTGACGAGCTCTGCCCTGCACCTCGGGCTCCTCGGCGCGCTGCGCGTGCTTCCTCTGCTGGTGATCGGGCTCCTGGGCGGACTGCTCGCCGACATGGTCGACCGCCGCAAGATCCTCATGGTCGGCTACGGAACGAGCCTCCTCACGACCGGCGCGCTCGCCGTGCTGTTCGCCACCGGCAACCTGGAGCTCTGGCACGTCTACGCGACGACGCTGGTGGCCTCGACGGCGACGGTGCTGGACGGTCCGGCACGGACCGCGCTGATCTACGGCTCCGTGCCCCGCTCACACCTGACGAACGCACTGACGATCGCGTCCAGCACCCACCACAGCTCGGTCCTGATCGGCCCCTCCGTCGGAGGGCTGCTGATCTCTTTTTCCGGGATCGGGGCCGCGTACGCCGTGACGGCGGCGATCTACCTGCCCGCACTGGCGGCCGTGCTCATGCTCAGCGACGCGCGGCCGGCCGAGGGCCGGGCGCGCCCCCGGCTCGGGTGGTCGGCGATGATCGAGGGCATACGCTGGGTATGGCGTACCCCGGTGGTCCTGGCGTTCCTGACGGTCGACTTCAGCGCGATCGTCTTCACCAGCTACAAGGTCCTCCTGCCGATCTACGCGGATAAACTGGGCGTGGGCGTCGCGGGCTTCGGCTTCCTCACGTCGGCTCCGGGGGTTGGCTTCCTGATCGGCTCGGCCTTCCTGCTCGCGGTCGGTGACGTCCGGCGCAAGGGCCTTACCGTCACCATCGGCATCGTCGGGTACGTCGCCGCTGTCTTCGTGTTCGCGGTGTCCCCGTGGTTCATCATGTCGCTGGCCGCGCTCGCACTGGCGGGGGGCTTCGACGGCGTCAGCGCCATCATCCGCAGGACGACGCTCCAACTCCTCGTGCCCGACGACATCCGCGGACGGGCGACGTCGGTGGTCCAGGTCTTCACCCGCGGCACGACGTCGTTGGGCCTCATGGGCACGGGGGGCGTCGCCACGGTGCTCGGCGCCGGCGGAGCGCTGCTTGCCGGCGGCGTCTTCGCGCTCGTGGTGCTCGGCGCCGTCACCCTACGCTGGCGCCAGATGCTCACGTTCCGCCTCTAGCCAGGGCTCAGCCCTGGACCCACAACAGGGGCGCGGCGTCGGAGACCGACAGATGTCGGCGCGCGCCCGGCAAGACGGCCGCAGCAGCGCGTGCCGCTTTAGTCCGGAGCCGGAGCGAAGCGTAGGCGCACAGTCAAACGCGCCCACAGCCAGGCAGCCCTCAATCGACCGTCGGCGTCTGGTGCGACAGGAAGACCTCCGCGCGCTTGCGGCCCGACTCCTCGACCGCCAGCAGCACCTCGAGCGTCGCCATGCCCCAGCGGCCGTCGGCAGGCAGCGGCCGGTCGTGCGCGAGCGCTTCGTAGTAGCTGTTGAGCCGCGCATCGCGCCCGTCCTGCCCCTTCACCCCCAGCGGTATCTCGCGGATCTCCTCGTCGCCGTAGACGCGCAAGCCCCCCGGCGTGAGCCGCACGTCGCCCCGATCGAAGCTGACGATCAGCGGACCGCCCATGACCCACCCGAGCGATGGGTTCGTCGGCTGGCGCGGCGCAGGGTTCGCGGCGCGGTTGCGCGAGCCGCCGTAGCGCTCATCCCGCGCTGCTTCGGCCTCCCACTCGGCGCTCGGCGCCGCGCGCAGCTCCCGGCGGGCCGCCGCGTGGGCGCTGCGGTCCTCGACGTAGTCCGGGTCCACGAACATCCGCGTGTCGAAGTGGTCGTAGCCGGAATAGACGGCCGTGGCGAGCGCACCCTCCTCGAAGTCCAGGAAGGCAGCGTGCGCACCGGGCACCCGGCGGGCCGGGTCCCACGTGTCGGCGGTGCCCCGCAGGCTTCGAACCATGCCCCCGCCGATCGTCCGGATGATGTCGAACTGGTGTGGCCCCTGCCGCCAGAGGATGCCGCCTCCCCACTCCGGCGTCAGCTCCTCGGGCGTGCGCGGACGGTAGAGCCAGTCGGCGAAGCGCCAGGAGTTGATCATGCGCAGCTTGCCAAGCTCGCCGGTCCGCGCCATCTCGCGCAGCCGGAGGATGCGCGGCTCGAAGCTGTGCTTGACGTTCACGCCGAGCAGCACGCCATTGCGCTCCGCCGTGTCGACCATCTCCTGCGCCGGGCCCAGCTCGATGGTCATGGGCTTCTCGATCAGCACGTTCTTCTTGGCCTCGAGCGCCATGCGCGCGTGCTCCGAGTGCCAGCGGTTCGGCGTTGCGATGTACACGAGGTCGACGTTGGCGCTCGCGCACAGCCCCGCCGCGTCGTCGTAGGTCTCGGCGTCCGGGAAGTCGGCGTGGAAGCGGCCGAGGATCTCCCCATCGATGTCGGCCGCTGCGGCGATCCGGTAGTGGGCGTTCTTGGAGAACTTCCCGATCATGCCCCCGGCGGCTCCACCGAGCCCGATCACACCGACGCTGACGACGCTCTCGGCTGTTGCCATCTAGGGCCTCCTTGACTGTGCGCCTACGCTTCGCTCCGGCTCCGGACTAAAGCGGCACGCGCTGCTCCGGCCGCCTTGCTGGGCGCGCGCTTGCCCAAAACTGTGCGCCTACGCTTCGCTCCGGCTCCGGACTAAAGCGGCACGCGCTGCTGCGGCCGTTCTGCTGGGCGAAGCCTCTTGCCTAGCTGTGCGCCGCGCCCCTCTTGTGGGTCCAGGGCTACGCCCTGGTCCAGTAGGCGAAGCCCATCGCTAGGCCTGTCCCTGCTGGCGTCCGGTAGGCGGGGACGTAGTCCACGACGGTCATCGCCATCTGCTCCATCGCGCCGGCCACCGTGATCCAGTTCAGTATCTCCGACGTGCCGCCCTGGAGCGTCTCTCCCGGTATCGCGCGGAGCCGCTCTGGGCGCTTGCGCTCCATCGCGTCGAGGACGGCGCGGTCGAGCTCCTCGTCGATCCGCTGGTGGCTCAGCCCGCCCGAGGCCATGACGGCGACGCGCAGGTCCGAGTCCCAAGCCTCGATCGCGTCGCGGACGGCCTGCCCGAGGGCGTAGGCGCGGGACGCGGTCGGCTGGTTCGGCGGGTAGTACGTGTTGACCATGAACGGCAGCATGGGGCGCTCGCCGATGCTCGGCATGTTCTCGGCGACGTGCGTGAACGCGTGGCCGAGGCCAACCGCCGGCTTGAGCGCGTTCGAGCAGGCCAGGTCGATGCCCGCCTCCACCAGCCGCTCGATCAGGTGGTCGGCCAGAGCGGGCGCGCCCTCGAAGACGCGCTTCGGCGGCGGCGCCGTCCCACCGCCCTCCGCCTTCCAATCGTCGCGCTGGCGGCGCCGCTCCCCGCGCTCCATCGCTGCGCCCCGGTAGAGGCAGAACATCGGCATGTTGTCCTCGTGGAACTGCTCGTGCTGGTCGTCGCCGAAGACCACGATCACATCCGGCGACGTGCGGGTGACGATCTCGTCGAGCTGGGCCTGCGCCCGCTGGCCCGCCTGGAACTTCTCCTCCATCTTCTCGGGGGAGGCCTCCTTCGCCATCGCGGGCCCCGCCTTCGCCAGCATCTCCTCGTAGTACGGCTTGCGCTTGTCACGCTCCCCGTAGAAGCCCCAGGTGCTCGAGGGCGCGAAGGTCGAGGACCCGTGCGATGCCGCCAATCCGAGAACGATCTCCGCCATCTGCGCTCCTCCAGGACGGCCGGCTGCCCAAGGCCTCGTCACCGCCCCGTCACCGCTCCGTCGCGGCCACGATACGCTGCTCCGGGCGCCCGGCATCATACTCTCATCCGGCCCCTTCTTCGCCGCGCCGCCCCTGGCACCCCCACGGGCGGCGCGCTATCCTCCGGGCCGAGAAGGAGCGTGCATGAGCGAGCTATCGGGCATCGTGGCGGGCGATGTGGAACGCGTCGCTACGGGCTTCGAGTACACGGAGGGGCCGCTCTGGCACCCCGCGGGCTACTGGCTCTTCGTCGACACGCGGCCGAACCTCGTCTTCAAGCTCGTCCCCGGCACCTCGCCGGAGGTGGTCCGCTCGGACAGCGGGCGAGCCAACGGCCTGACCTTCGACATCGAGGGGCGGCTGCTGATGTGCGAGGGCTACGGCCGGCGGCTCTCGCGCATGGAGCCGGACGGCTCCATCACGACGGTGGCCGAGCGCTTCGAGGGCAGGCGGCTGAACCGCCCCAACGACGTGGTCTGCCGCTCCGACGGCGCGATCTTCTTCACGGACCCCGAGCCGCTGGTGCCAGAATCCGACCGCGAGCTTGGGGGGAGCATGGTCTTCCGCGTGATGCCGGACGGCTCGATCTCAGCCGTGGTGCGGGACGCGCCCTACCCCAACGGGCTCGCCTTCTCGCCGGACGAGCGCACCTTCTACCTCATCAACACGACCGAGCCGAAGCGCATCCGCGCTTACGACGTCGATGCCGACGGCGCGCTGGGCGCCGTGCGCGAGGGGCCCGGCCTCACGGACGTCGCGGTCCCGGACGGGATGGCAGTCGACACGGAGGGGCGCATCTACACCAACGGCCCCGACGGCGTGTGGGTCTTCGAGCCCGGCGGCCGCCGCCTCGGCACGATCCCCGTGCCCGAGCCGCCGACGAACGTCGCCTTCGGCGGGCCCGGCTACGGCACGCTGCTCATCGCGGCCAAGACGTCGGTCTACAGCGTGCGGCTCGCGACGACGGGCGTGGTGCCGCCGGGCGCACGGGCGCTCATGGGCTGAGGCGCGGGACCTCTAGCCCCCAGGGCTACCTGAAGCTCACGTCCACCTTGTCGGCGAGGATCGCTTCCACCATCGGCGGACGGTTCTCCTGGCCGGCGAAGGGTCCGCCCGGCTCGTCGAAGCCGGGGTAGATGGACTCCTCCTGCGGGAGGTAGATGATGTCCTTCTCCTGGCGGTGCACGTTCAGCGGATCGCCGCCGTCGGCCACGATCTGCATCTGCTCCTCGAGTATCTTCCGGAAGAGGATGATGCCCACGTCCGTCACGCCCAGACGCTCCGTCGTGCGGTCGCAGATGGGGCCCTGGATGATCCAGGCGGTCTGGTCCTGCCCGAGCACCCAGTCGGCGCGCACCCGTCCGTTGTCCTTGTAGACGGCCGGATACGAGAAGGGCACCTCGTCCTGCGCCACGGCCTGCTCGCCCGGCTTGGGGATGAGCACGGACATGGTCATGTGAAGCGTGTGCGTGTCGTCGACGGGGATGCGCATCTGGAAGCCGTGGCGGCGGTCCTGGCCGACGCGCAGGATGTTCGGGAAGAGCACGGGATGGCCGATCCGCCACCACGGGCTCTCCTCGGTGTCGCCCTCCATCAGGCGCCGCTTGATGACGCCGTATTCGAAGCGGTCGAAGCCGACCTTGAGCTCGTGGCGCCCGCGGGCGCCCTCGGACTGCATCCGCGCCTTCCACTCCGCGCGCTCCTCGGGCGGCTTCTCCATGCCGAGCACGTAGGAGCCGAAGTAGTTGTGGAGCCACTCGAAGTGCACCGGGTCGAGCGAGTTGTCCATGCACTGGAGCCAGTTGCACGGCAGCTCCATCATCTTGATCTCGCGCTCGACGCCGTCCCACACGAGGAGGTCCCACCGGGGCAGCACCGGCACGGGGTCCGGGCCCATGTACGCCCAGATGATCCCGCCGAGCTCCTCGGTCTTATAGGCCTTGAGCTTGACCTTGTCCTTGAACCGGCTGCCCTCGGGCTCCGACGGCTGGTCGACGCACTGGCCGTCCGTGTCGTAGAGCCAGCCGTGGTACGGGCAGCGGATGCCCTCGGGCTCGGGGATGCCGTAGGAGAGGTTCGCCTTGCGGTGCGCGCAGCTTGGCTCGATCAGCCCGATCTTGCCGGCGGCGGACCGGAACAGCACGAGGTCCTCGCCCAGGAGGCGGACCTCCTTCGTCGGGTGCTCCTCGCTGAGCTCCGCGCTCGGTGCCAGCGGGTGCCAGTAGCGGCGCATCAGCTCGCCCATCGGCGTGCCCGGCCCCACGCGCGTCAGCCGCTCGTTCTGCTCCGCCGTTAGCATGGTCGAACCTCCCGTTCCCGACGCCCGAAGCCTACCACGGGCGCATCTCCGTCATAGATCCGCCCCGGAGAGCCGGAACACGCGCCCTAGTCGTCGTCGCCGTAGTCCCACTCGTAGTCGCGGTCCTTGTAGACGATCTCCGGCATCTGGGTCTCCCGGCCGCGCTTGGCAAGCTCCGCCTCGAAGTACTCGCGTACCTTCGGCGCCTCGTCGGGGTATTCGATCTGGTGGCGGTAGTTGCCCGCGCCCGCGAGCTGCGGCAGGTGGCCGAACTTGAGGTAGCGCGCCGGCTCCGTGCCCAGGTTGAAGTGCTGGTGGTACCAGCCGCCGGGGGGCGTGAAGACGGCGGCCTCGCCCCAGGGACAGACGACGGCTTCCTTGCCCGGCTCGGTCAGCAGCGAGTAGCCCTCGCCACGCGGTATCACGATGACGCGCCCAGGACCGTGCAGGTGCGCTTTCTTGTACATCGACGCGTCGAACACGGACATGCTCGCGCTCATGTTCGTATTCGGGAAGCGCACGTAGACGGCCCCTCCGCCGGCTCCCCTCCCCCGGAACGGCGAGAGCTTGTCCCACGCCGCCATGTCCGGGAAGAAGTTGCCGACCCAGGTGGCCCCGCCGTGGGCGGCGGCGGGCATGCTCTCATCCCGCGACGCGCCCTCCTTCTCGGCGGCCCGGTCGACCGCGCCCGCTCCGAGCACGGCCTTGGCCGCCCGCGAATACAGGTCCTCCCCCTGCCCATAGAGCAGGCCCGGCTCCTCGTAGGTGTTCTTGAAGAAGAAGTCGGGGTCCGGCACGACGGTCATGGCCATGGGCATGTAGTTGTAGTGCAGCAGACGCGCGGGCTGGTCGCCCCGGGCGTTCGAGAGCTGTGCGGTGGCGTAGCGGGGCACATGGAACATCGCGTGCGGCCCCCACTCGAAGCTGGTCTTCGGCCCATCCCCCGCCCAGATGGTCGCCAGGCCGGAGCCGGAGAGCACGTAGACCGTCTCGCCGATGGCCATCTTGAGCGGCGGCAGCGTCACCCCCGGCGGGATCTCGACGATGCGGGCCTCGCTCACGCCCTCCATGCCCTTCATCTGCAGGAAGGCGGCGTTGCACCCCCGCTCCTCCCACCACCCCAGCTCCACGGTCCGCAGGTCGGACTGGTAGTGCCCCCGGTGGATGGGCACGCCGATCGACTCCATCCACTCGTCGTAGACCATCATGCTGCGCCGTGGCGCACTGTCTGCTTGCGTCATGCTTGCTCCTTCCGCGCCGTCTGGGCCCCTCTCAGGCCGGCAGCGCGTGCTTGAATCCGGTCCGTGATGGGAAGAAGCGCCGCATGTCGGGCTTGGCGCCGTTGCGGAGACACTCCTCCTCGAAGAGGTCGAGGACCGCCGGGTCCTCGTCCGCGTACTCGATCTGCCGTCCGCCTTCCTTGATGCTGACGTCGGCGCCTTCGCCTGCGCCTGCGCGCGGGGCCTTGAGGCCTACGCTCCGCTCCGGCTCCAGACTGAAGCGGCACGCGCTGCTACGACCGCCTTGCTGGGCATGTGCTCGCTCTTGAACTGTGCGCCTACGCTCCTCAATCCGCTCATCCTGAGCCTGTCGAAGGACGGCTCCGGACTAAAGCGGCACAGCGTGCGCCCCTCATGTGGGTCCAGGGCTGTGCCCTGGTCAGCCTACCATTGACGTTCGTCCCTGTTGTGGGTCCAGGGCTGTGCCCTGGTGTTGTGGGTCCAGGGCTGTGCCCTGGTGCGTTACGCGGCCAACGGCGGTAGGCTTGTACAGGGACAGGAGGAGCGCGATGACGGAACGGCAGACCGGCGGCTCGGCGCACGAGGTAGCGACCCTTGCGGGCGGGTGTTTCTGGTGCCTGGAGGCGGTCTTCGAGCTGGTCCGGGGCGTCGAGCGCGTCGACCCCGGATACACCGGCGGGAGCGTCCCGGACCCGACGTACGAGCAGATCTGCACGGGCAACACCGGGCACGCGGAGGCGGTGCAGCTCACCTTCGACCCCGCCGTCGTCTCGTACGGCGAGCTGCTCGACCTCTTCTTCGTGACCCACGACCCCACGACGCTCGACCGCCAGGGCCCCGACGCGGGCACGCAGTACCGGTCCGCCGTCTTCCACCACTCGCCCGCGCAGCGGGAGGCGGCCGAGCAGGCCATCGCCAGCCTCACGGCGAGCGGCGTCTGGAAGGACCCCATCGTGACCGAGGTGGTGCCGCTCGCGGACTACTACCAGGCCGAGGAGTACCACCGCGAGTACTTCCGGCGCAACCCCGGCTCCGGCTACTGCCAGGCGATCATCGCGCCGAAGGTCGCCAAGCTCCGCAAGGAGCGGTTCGCTGCGCTCAAGGCCTGAGGGAGACGCCGCGTGAGCGCGAACGGGGAGACGGGCGCGACGTGGGCCTACCACGACGCCACCAAGCACTCCTTTGCGTCGGTGCGGACCGGCGCCCACATGATGGACTTCACGAACCAGCCGCGGCCGTGGAAGCTCTACGAGGCCGATCTCCCCGCGGTCGGCCTCGGCGAGCCCGCC
>JADFQE010000082.1 GCA_022561985.1 Chloroflexota bacterium | reverse complement strand
CGCATGGGATCTCGCGGCATCGAGCCCAGGGCCAGGGCCACGCCGCGAGTCTTGGCTTAGCACCCGGGCGCGGCAACGTCAAGCGACGGACCCGTGGCGGCAAGCGCGGAGCTTGACACCCATCTCGGCGCCTTCTTAGACTACGGCGCTCCCAGGCGACGACTATTCAGGAGGTATGCGCGTGCTCTCCAAGGAAGATAACGAGCTCATCACGCGGGTGGGCCCGGGCACGCCGATGGGTGAGATGTACCGCCGCTACTGGGTGCCTGCGTGCCTCTCGTCCGAGCTGCCGGAGCCCGACTGCGACCCGATCCGGGTGCGGTTGTTGGGCGAGAGCCTCGTGGCCTTCCGAGCGACGGATGGCCGCATCGGCTTGTTGCCCGAGAACTGCGCGCACCGCGGGGCCTCGCTGTTCTTCGGCCGCTGCGAGGAGGGCGGGCTGCGCTGCCTCTACCACGGCTGGAAGTACGACGTGGAGGGCAACGTGCTCGACACGCCCTGCGAGCTGCCGGGAAGCGTCGTCAAGGACCGGGTGAAGCACGTTGCCTACCCCGTGCAGGAGCACGGCGACATCGCATGGGCGTACATGGGACCGCTGGAGAAGATGCCTGCGTTCCCGGAGTTCCAGTGGACGACCGTCCCGGCCACCAACCGCACGGTGAAGAAGGTGCTCGAGGAGTGCAACTGGCTCCAGAGCCTGGAAGGCGCGATGGACCCGCCCCACCCGATGGTGCTCCACGACGGGCGCGACGTCATGCGCTACCCCGACGACCAGGCGCACCTCCGGAGGCAGGGATCGGGCCTGGAGGTCGTCGACACGCGCTACGGCCTGTGCCATATCGCGACGCGGCCCAGCGCCCAGGACCCCGAGCGCTCGGTTGCGGTGACGATCCATCCTTTCGTTGCGCCGTTCACGTCCTACATCACGGGGCCCGCCATCGAGTTCGGGGGCCGGGGCGCGATAACGGGCGGTCCACAGCACTGGGGCGTGCACCTCTTCGTGCCCGCCGACGACCATAACAACTACTACTACGAGGTCCGCTACCACCCGGCCAAGGCGATCGAGCCGGACGACGAGGAGCGATTCCTGGTGCCGGGGGTCGACATCGACGGCACCGGCCGCAAGATCAAACGCCGGCTCGAGAACGACTACCTCCAAGACCGCGATGCCATGCGGGCGAAGCGCACCTTCTCTGGGTTCGACGGCAAGCCGCACGAGGACATCGCGATGATCGAGTCCATGGGGCCGATCTACGACCGCACGAAGGAGCACCTGGGCAACAGCGACGTGGTCACGATCGCCCTCCGCCGCCGGCTCATCAAGGCAGTGCGGGACTTCTTGGAGGGCGGCGACCCACCGGGGCTCGACCCCTCGATCCCCTACGAGAGCCTGGCGGGCATCACGATCGAGGTCCCCGCCGGCGCGCCGTGGACGGATGCCGACGCCGATCTCGCCGACTACCTGGCGCTCGATGAGCCCCCGAAGGTGGCGGCCGGGCAGCGCTAGCTTGCCCCGTTCGTTCGCTCTGTTCGCTTGCCCTGTGAACTTGCCCTGCTGACTTGCCCTGCTGACTTGACGGGGGCATGGGGTATCGGTAGATTCGTCCGCGGCCGCTGCATGAGAGCAGTGAGGGAGTGTAGCCATGGCGTCGAAGAAGGCTCGGAGCTACCGCGTGATCTCAGCCGATTCCCACCTGGAGCCGGCCGTTGAGCGCTGGACGCCGCGGATCCCCGCCAAGTATCAGGACCAGGCCCCGCGCCGCATCCGGCTGCCGGATGGAGGCGACGCCACGATCGTCGAGGGACAGCACAAGCCGCACGTCTTCCTGGGCGGCCTGGTTGGCCGGCCCTATGAGAAACGCTCGCCCTCGGGCGGCGTCTTCGCCACCGCGCCCGGAGCGGGCACGCCCGAGCGGCGTCTCGAAGAGCAGGACATGGACGGCGTGGACGCCGAGATCCTGTACCACGGCGCATCCAGCATGGGCTCCTACAGCGGCATCAAGGACAAGAACGCGTATAGGGCCGTGGTGCACGCCTGGAACGAGTTCCTGGCCGAGGAGTACTGCACCGTCGCGCCGGACCGGCTCATCGCCTTGGGCATGCTGCCGGACACGGGGGCCGAAGACGATATCGCCGAGATGGAATACTGCGCCCGGGTGGGCCTCAAGGGCGTCTGCCTCACGCGTTACCCGAGCGGCAAGGACGTGCCGACACCGGAGGACGACCGCTTCTGGGCGGCCTCCTTGGACATGGACATGCCGCTCACCGTGCACGTCGCCTTCGGTGGCGTCGGTGCCAAGCCCGCGCCCAACCCGCAGGAGCCCGACCCGGCGCTCCTCGAGAAGCACACCGCCGGTATCGACCCCTTCTCCAAGCTCACGAAGTACGGGTTCCGGGGCGCCGGCAATGCCGTCCAGATGGTGTTCAGCGGGGTGTTCGACCGGTTCCCGCGCCTCCGCATCTACTTCGCCGAGACGCAGGTGGGCTGGATCCCCAACTTCTACGACCAGCTCGACGACCAGTACGACAGGATCATCTCCTGGTCGGAGCGGTTGCTGGGGATGAGGCGGCTCGATCGCAGGCCCAGCGACTACATCCGCGACCATGTCTGGTGGGGCTTCATGCGCAACCCCTATGGCGTGCGCGCCCGCCACGACATCGGGCTCACGCACATGATGTGGTCGAGCGACTTCCCCCACGCCGAGACCGATTGGCCGCAGAGCCAGCAGGTGATCGATGAGATGTTCGCCGAAGTGCCCGCCGACGAGCGTTACCAGATCCTTGCGGGTAACGTGATCGAGTACTTCCACCTCTCCGCCGCCGCACCCGCCGACCGCGACGCAGGCGGCCGCACAGGGGCCGACGGCGACGCCGACGCCCGCGAGGTCCGCATTCGAGATCGAGTGGGACGCGCTCGTCGAGGCCGCCCAGGCCGAAGGAGAGGTCCAGACGTTCCTCTGCTGCGCCATCGGCGAGCCGGCCTCGTTCCAGGCCATGCAGCCGATCTTCGAGGACCAGTTCAACATCAAGTGGGTGAACTCGACCGGGTCCTCAAGCGCCCAGTTCGGCAGGACGATGGCGGAGCGCGAGGCGGGGAGGTACACGCTCGATATCTGGGGTGGCGGAACGAACACGAGCATCAACCGCCTCCTGCCTGCGGAGGTGCTCGATCCGATCGAGATCGATGGCCTCCTGATCCTTCCCGAGGTCACCGACCTCTCCAACTGGTACCAGGAGAAGCTCCACTACGCCGAGGGGCACGTGGAGCTGCTGTCGTACTCGAACGGCGATACCTTCCCGAAGATCGAGTTCAACACAGACCTGCTGGACCCGACCGAGATCCGGTCCTGGAAGGACCTCCTCGACCCCAAGTACAAGGGGATGATCGTGATCGCCGGCGACCCACGGGACCCGGGTGTGGGAGGGGCGGACAAGTTCTTCTTCTACACGCACCCCGACCTCGGCATCGACTACATCACGGCGCTGCTCTTCGATCAGGAGATCGCCTTCATGCCGAACGCCGCCTCCGCGGCGGACCGGCTGGCCCGTGGCGTCTATTCGATCTGCCTCTTCGGGTGCGACACGGGGGGGCTTGAGTCGCTGGGACTCCCGGTGTCCGAGAACTTCCCGCACCGGCTCATCGAGGGGAGCTACGCGAACGCGAGCTTCGGCACGATCTACGCCATGAACACCCCCCGCAACCCGAACGCGCAGAAGCTGTGGATGAACTGGTGGCTGAGCCGGGAGGGGCAGGCCGCGATGCAGAGCGCGACGGGCCGCCAGTCGCTCCGCGCCGACATCCCGCTCGACGGAGTGTCGCCGCGCAACATCCGCGTGGGCGACGAGACCATCCTCGAGAGCGTCGAGGGGTATCAGGCAACGGTCAGCGAGATCATCGAGGTGCTCAACGAGATCATGGGACCCCGGTAACCCGCGAGATCGGGGGTCGTGAGAGTGCGAGTCCGCGCCGCTGGCGCGGCATCCACACGAGCCGGACGTGCGCTCCGCCTGGAGCGGAGCACGTTCTACATGGCGGCGATCCTCCTGCCGCTGGGGTTCGTGCTGATCTGGCCGGTGCTGCTCATCTTCATCCTGAGCTTCAACACCGCGCGCGACATGTTCGTGGGGCCGGCGGTGTGGGGGCTCGAGAACTGGCGCGTCGCATTCACCGAAGACCGCATACCGCGCGCCATCGCCAACACGTTCCTGATCTGGGGCGTGCAGTTCGTGGTCAGCATGCCGCTCTCCGTGTTCATCGCGTGGGTACTGGCGCGCACCCGGATCCCCTTCAGCCACGCGCTGGAGTTCTTCTTCTGGGTGGCGTACGTGACCCCAGGCGGGGTGGTCGCGTGGATCCTGCTCCTCGACCCGTACATCGGCTACATCAATATCCTCGCCCTCAAGCTCCCCTTCGTCGAGACGCCCGTCTTCGACATCTTCAGCGTGGGGGGGATCATCTGGGTCGGCATCATGGGCAACGGCATCGCCTTGAAGGTGATGCTCCTGACCCCGGCCTTCCGCAACATGGACGCCGCCCTCGAGGAGGCTGCGCGGGTCGGCGGTGCATCCGCCCTCGGGACGATGCTGCGCGTCACCGTCCCGATGATGATCTCGCCCATCGCGCTGGTGATGGCTCTGCAGGTCATGCGGATCTTCCAGAGCTTCGAGACGGAGCTCCTCCTGGGCGTGCCCATCGGCTTCTTCGTCTACTCCACCGTCATCTTCGATCTGGTGCGGATGGTCGAGCCACCCCGGTACGGACAGGCGACCGTGCTTGCCTCCATCACGCTGGTGGTGCTCGCGTTCATCATCCCGCTCCAGCGGTGGATCCTCCAGCGCCGCCGCTACACCACCATCTCCAGTGGGTTCCGGCCGGGGCTCGTGAGCATCGGGAACCTCAAATGGGCGGCCGTCGGCTTCCTGGTGCTGCTGCACCTCCTGCTGACCGTCGTCCCCGTGGTTGCGCTGGTCATGGGCAGCTTCATGCAGCGCACCGGCTTCTTCGAGGTCGACCCTCCGTTCACGCTGCGCCACTGGAACTTCATCCTGTCCGACCCCCAGTTCCTGACGGGTCTGCGGACGACCCTCACCCTCGCCTTCACCACCGGGCTCTTGAGCCCGATCCTGTTCTCCATGCTCGCCTACATCCTCGTCCGGACCCGCTGGCCGGGCCGGTTCCTGCTGGATTCCACGATCTGGGTGTCGGCGGCGATCCCGGGCATGCTCTCCTCCCTGGGACTCCTCTTCCTGTTCCTCGGCACACCCGGACTGTCCTTCCTGTTCGGGACGATCTGGGCGCTCATCATCGTGGTGATCCTGCAGGGGAACACCACGGGCGTCAACATCGCCAAGGGCGCTTTCGTGCAGGTTGGGTTCGACATGGAGGAAGCGGCGCGGGTCTCCGGCGCCGGCTGGCTGAGGACGTATTTCCGCATCTGGCTTCCGCTGCTCATGCCGACGATGGTCCTGCTGGGGACGCTCAACTTCAACATCGCCGCGGGCACCACCGCGAGCATCATCCTGCTCGCGTCGCGGGACTCCGTCACCCTCTCGATCCTCCTGCTGAACCACGTGATCGCAGCGGACCGTGAGATGGCGGCCGCCATCAGCATCATCATCGGGTCGATGACGCTCGTCACGGCGTTGATCGCTCGGGAGTGGGGCCGGCGGATGACCGTCCGGCACCGGTAGAAAGCAGGCCCGGCCGGGCGAAGGCCGCCTGTGCCTGGAGCTGGCGCCCTAGGCTTGGAGTTGGCGGTGAACCCTCTCCGCGCTCAGCGGCAGGTCCCTCACCCGCACGCCGCATGCATCCTCGATGGCGTTCGCGATCGCGGCGGCCACGGGGGTGTTGGCGTTCTCGCCGATCCCCTTGATGTTGTACGGCCCGACGCCACCCTCCGGCTCCAGCAGCACCGTCCGCAGCTCGGGGAGGTCCTGGCAGGTGGGTATCTTGAACTCCGCGAAGCTGAGCGTCGTGACCCGCCCCCGGTCCACCGCGACCTCCTCCTGGAGCCCGAAGCCGATGCCCTGGACGACGCCGCCGTTGATCTGGCCCTGGTGGCCGATGGGGTTGATGATCGTGCCCACGTCGTGCGCGGACGTGAAGCTCAGGAGGTGCACCTCCCCCGTCTCGGCGTCCACCGACACCTCGGCGATCTGCGCCGTGAACGCGGTCACGGGCGACGGCCCCGTGTCCTTGTTGACGGCATCCGCCCGCACCGCGCGCCCCGCCCGCGTGAGCACCCGCGCCCAGGGCTCGTGCTCCGCTGTGTCCTTGCGCACGACGTCGCCGCCATCGAGTGCGATGTGCTCCTGCGGCCAGCCCAGGAGCTCCGCGGCCAGGCCGATCAGCTCGTCCCGCGCAGCCCGCGCCGCCTCGAAGGCCGACCCCGTGGCGATCCGCGTGCCACGGCTCCCGCCGATCCCGGAGTCGAAGGGGGTCTCGTCGGTGGCCAGCACCTCGACGCGCACGGCGTCGGCCGGGAGGCTGAGCTCCTCGGCGACGACCTGACGCAGCGTCGTATACGTCCCGGTCCCCTGCTCGAAGACCGAGGTGCCGATGACCACGGAGCCGTCCATGTTCATGGTCACCGAGGCGGCGGACTCGCCGCCTCCGGGCCCACGGTAGCCCATGGCGATGCCCCGGCCGATCCCCGGCGCACGCGGGGCACCGTAGCCCGCGCGCTCGGCCGCCGCGTCCAACGTCTCGACCGCGCGTATGTTGGCGAAGCGCACGCCCTCGACCGTCTCGTCGCCCTCGACGATGAGGTTCTTGCGCCGGAACTCCAGCGGGTCCATCCCGATGGCCCGGGCGACGCAGTCGATGTGCGATTCACCGGCGAAGAAGCTCTGGGGCGAGGCCGGCGCGCGCATCTGGCCGCCGGGGATGTTGTTGGTGTACACCCGCATCACTTCGATGCGCGCGTGGGGGGTCCGGTAGAGGCCGGGGGCGTGCGCGGCTCCCACCAGGCTTGCCGTTGGGCGGTATCCGCCGTAGGCGCCGCCGTCGAAGATGGCCTCGAGCTCGTGGGCGACGAGGGTCCCGTCGCGCATCACGCCCGTCTTGAGCCGCAGCACGCCGGCGTGGCGGGGCGCCCCGGCGGAGAACTCCTCGGTGTAGTCCATGACCATCTTGACCGGCCGCCCGGACCGCAGGGCCAGCAAGCAGCAGAGGGGCTCGTCCATCGCCGCGCCCTTGCCCCCGAAGTCGCCGCCGATGGCGACCGGGTTCACGCGGATGCGGTCCTCCGGCATGCTGAGCGCCTCGGCGAGGGTCTGTTTGAGGCCGTGGGGCGCCTTGTTGGGCGACCACACCTGCATCATGCCGGAGGGGTCGCTCCAGGCGATGCAGCAGTGCGGCTCCATGTAGGCCTGGTGCACCCGGGCGACCGTGAACTCGTTCTCCACGACCACGTCCGACGCGGCGAACCCGGCCTCCACGTCGCCCTTGGTGTGGAGGTCGCGTGCGTAGACGTTGGGCCGCGGGTCGAGGGGCTTCGCGATGCCGACGTAGCCGTCCATGTCCGGATGGACGATGGGGGCGCCGTCGGCCATGGCCTCCACGGGGTCGAAGACGGCGGGCAGCTCCTCGTACTCGACGTCGATGAGGAGGAGCGCCTCCTCGGCGGTTCGCCGGTCCACGGCAGCGACCGCGGCGACCCGCTCGCCGACGAACAGCACGCGCTCCTGGGCGAGGATGGCGACGTCCTGGTAGCGCCGGCCGTAGCGGATGCCCCGCACGTCCGCGCCCGTCAGCACGGCGTGCACGCCCCCCAGGCGCTCCGCCCTGGACGTATCGATGCGCACGATGCGGGCGTGGGGCAGCGTGCTGCGGAGCACCCTTCCCCACAGCATGCCGGGAAGCTCCCCGTCGGCCGTGTACCGGGCGCTCCCCGTCGTCTTGCCCCGGACGTCGGACGGAATCGGCTGCCCTACCACCTGATACGAAGCCATAGGTCCTCCAAGCGTGAGACTGGCGGGCGTGAGCGCAGGCTGCTGCGAGACTATCCCATATCTATCCTGCTCGATACTTGCAGGAGTGGCCGGGCGGGACGACTCGGAGCGTTGCTATTTCCTGTTCCGCCCGACGCGGTAGAATGCGGCCGGTCGTGAGGCGATGGCGCCGACATCGGGCGCCCCGCGCACACGCACGACACGCTTGAGGTGCATCGGAGGGCCACGGCATGGCAAGGAAGCGAGCAGGGTTCCCAGGACTCCCAGGGCTCCTGGGTGTGAGCGTTGCGGTGATGGCATTGGCCCTGGCGGCCTGTGGCGCCGATCCAACGGCGACGCCCGCGCCGACCGCCACGCCACTCCCCGAGGCGGCGCCCACGCTTGATGCGGCCGCCCTGTTCCAGATCGAATGGGCCGAGCTCATCGAGGCCGCGCAGGCCGAGGGTGAGATCGTCATGACATTCGGGGGGTCCGCCGGGAGGAACTTCCGGCCGATCGCCGAGTTCTGGGCGGAGAAGTTCGGCATCACGCCGGTCATCGCCACGGGGAGCGGCGGCGCGCACGTGGAACGGATCCTGGCCGAGCAGACCGCTGGGCAGTACCTGGTCGACGTCCACTTCGGGGGGAATACCTCAACGATCACGAGGCTCGTCCCCGCCGGCGCGCTGAACCCCGTCGCCGACCTGTTCATCCACCCGGAGGTCATCGACCAGTCCCTCTGGGCCGGAGGCAAGCACTCCTACTCCGACCCGCCGCAGCAGTTCGTCTTCGCCTTCGCCGCGAACGCAAGCCCGAATCCCCTGGCTGCGTGGTACAACACCGACCTCGTGACCCAAGAGGACATCGACGGCATCAACTCCGTCTTCGACTACCTGGTCCCGAAGTGGCAGGGGAAGATCATCGCGCACATCCCCATCGCCGGCAGCGGCGGCACCGGGTCGTACTACCTGGCGTACGCCCACCCGGACATCGGACGTGAGTGGGTAGACCGGTTCATCTCACGAGAGATGGACGTGACCTTCAGCAACGACCAGCGGTTCATCGTGGACGGTATCACCAAGGGTGTGTTCGCCCTGGGCGTCAACATCGGCGGGGGCGGGCGGGACCTCGACTCCCTGGCCACCCTCGGCGCGCCGGTCAAGGAGCTCCTCAAGGACTTCAAGGAGGGGGGCGAGATGAGCTCCTCCTCCAGCGTGGACATCCTGTCCACCCCGACGAACCCGCCGAATCCGAACGCCGCGAAGCTCTGGGTCAACTGGTGGCTCTCGAAGGAGGGCCAGACGCTCATGCACACGATGTCGGAGGTGCTGCCCGACCCGACGCTCCGGGTGGATGTCACCGAATGGGGCAAGGTCCCCGAGGACGTCCGCAGGAAGCCGGGGAGGGAGTACTACTCCTTCGCCACGGACCCCGAGTTCCTCGTGCTGCGGGAAGAGGCCCTCGCATACGCGGCCAACGCCTATAAAAACCGCTAGCTCGCGGCGGCGCGGCGCTCGCTCAGGCGACCCGGACGGCCAGCTCCTGGCGGATCGCCGCCTCGAGCTCCTCGGGTAGGAACCCCTTCGGCCCCGGCTCTCCCTGGTAGGCAACGCTGCCATCCAGGCCGACCAGGTACAGCCGGTCCGGCAGCGCACCGTAGGCGCTCGCCACGGCGTCGTCCATGCCATCGAGCAGGACGGTCATCTCGATGTCGAGGGCCATCGCGCACACCTGGGCCACCTCGGCCCGCTCTTCCCCGGTGGTGGGGTCGTACACGTGGATATCCTGGGCCAGATTGCCCTCGGATATCCATCCATCGTCGGGGTGTGCCTCCCTGATGTAGACGACGAGGAATTCCACCCGGTCGCCGTACTCGTGGAACAGGTCATGCAGTGCGCCCAACTGGCGCCTGAAGGGCGGTCAGGTATAGGAGCCGAAGATCAGGGCGACGGGTTTCTTGCCGCGGTAGCCGGAGAGCTGCACCTTCTCGTCGGTGAGCCCGTGGGATGCGTCCAGCGTGGGCAACGTGAAGTCGAAGGCCGGGTCGCCCGCGCGGAGCTTGGCCGTCGAGAGGTCCTGGTGCTGCGCCGAGGCCTTCACCTCTTCCCTCGTCTTCGACGGGCCCGGGGGCGTCGACCGGCTCGCCATCCCCAGGGGCCGTGAGTCTGCTGCTGCCTCCATCGTCCACCTCCCTACGTATCGCGAGCGCTGGTCGCCAGCGCTCGCGGACTCCCGCTTCGTATCCCCGTCGCTCGGGCGCGGGTGCGCTCACTACTCTGATTGGCGCGGTGGCATCCGTCAATCCCGGGGGCCATGAGCTTGCCGCCACGGGTCCGTCGCTTGACGTTGCCGCGCCCGGGTGCTAAGCCAAGACTCGCGGCGTGGCCCTGGCCCTGGGCTCGATGCCGCGAGATTCCATGCC
>JADFQE010000081.1 GCA_022561985.1 Chloroflexota bacterium | reverse complement strand
CGCTTCGAGCCCTTCATGTGGGAGAACGGCTGGGCCGACATCGCGCTGGCGGACCTGCCCTGCAACTGGCTCCAGTGCATGGAGAACTCGCTCGACCCGGTGCACCTCGAATGGCTGCACGGCTACTGGGGCGTCTGGCAGCGGCAGGAGAAGGCGCGGGCGCAGGGGTCTGACGCCGGTGTGTTCCCGACGATCCCGCAGCCGCACAAGCGCATCGGCTTCGACGTCTTCGACTACGGCATCATCAAGCGGCGCATCACCGGAGACACGGACGAGAGCCACAACGACTGGCGGGTAGGGCACCCCATCATGTTCCCCGCGACGCTCTTCGTGGGCAGCGCGACCAACTGCAGCCTCCAGTTCCGCACCCCGGTCGACGACACCCACACGCTGCACATCACCTGGTACTTCTTCCGCGCCGCCCCGGGCCACACGGAGCCGCCCCAGGACGTGATCCCGCACTGGAACGTGCCGCTGCATGAGCCCGACGGGCGGCTGATCGCCGACCTGGTGAACCATCAGGACTTCGTCGCCTGGATCACCCAGGGCCCGAACGCCGACCGCAGCCGCGAGAAGCTGGGCGAGTCGGACAAGGGCATCATCCTCTACCGGAAGGTGCTCAAGGAGCAGATGGAGATCGTCGCCGACGGGGGCGAGCCCATGGGCATCGTCCGCGACCCGGCGGTGAACGAGTGCATCGAGCTCCCGCTTGAGCGCTGGTCCAACCTCTCGCACCCCGACCGGCTGGCGAAGCACACGCCATCCCAGGCTGGGAGGCCCGAGGACCACGTCGAAAGCATCCAGCGGGTGCTGGGCACGTGGGCCGGCCAGAAGCCGTGGACCGAGGCAGCAGGACGCAGTCCTGCACCTGCTCGCTAGCGCAGGGCGTGGGTCTCAGGCGTAGGCGGCTGAGCGCTGGCCGGGCCGCTGAGGCCGCGCGGCAGCGAGTGGGTCAAGGGCCCTGCCCTTGCTATTGGCCTGTGCCCCACTTCCCTGCGTGGATGCCGTCGATGATGCCCTTCATCACGTCGTAGGCGAACTTCGAGGCGTTGGGGCGGCCGTCGTCGCGGTCGATCGTCGCAGCCGCGCCGCCGATGCCGCTGTACATCACCTGGATCTTGCCGTCCGCCTGCTGCGGGGCCTGCCCGCCGATCACCGGGATCGTCAGGCTCTTGCAGACCCGCTCGTAGACGTCCGGCGGGACGTTCGTGAGGTCGATGAGGGCCGCGCCCGCGTCCTGGATGGCGTGCGCCCACTTCATCACGTGCGCCTCGACCTCGGGGCCGCTCTGGATGCCGGTGGTCGCACCCTGGGTCGGGAACCCGATCTGTGGGTAGACCTCGAGCCCGACCTCCATCACGGCGGCGACCTCGTCGAAGAGCTCCTCTTCGTGGGCGCGGATGTCGACCTTCACCATGTCGACCCCGGCCTCCTCTTTGAAGCGCTTGGCCGCCGCGGCGACCGTCTTCACGCCCCCGCGGGACGGGGTCGTGGGCATGTCGACGCTCACGATCGCGCGCTCCCGGCCCCGCACGACGGCCCTGGCGAAGGGGATCATGTCGTCCACGGTGCACTCGTCGACGTTGTCGTGGCCCAAGACGTTCCGGCCCAGGCTGTCTCCGACCGAGAGCAGGTCCACGCCGGCGCGCTCGACGATCTTGGTCATCTGGAAGTCGTAGACGACGGCCGCGGCGATCTTCTTGCCGTCGCGCTTCATCTGCTGCAGGTCCTTCGCGGTGATCACTGCCACATTCGCACCTCCATGGTCTTCCTCGGTCTTCTTCATGCCGGCGGGTGCCCAAGGGCACTCACGGGCGCCCGCAGGCCGTGCCCGCGCTCGCGCCGCACCCCATGCCCGCGGTCGCGCCGCACACGGTACCATAGTTCGTGCGAGCGCCCACTGACGGGCCCGCGTATAATCCATTTTCGTCACCATCATCATCGTGGACGGGAGAAACGCATGACCCAGCAAGTCGACCTGCCGAAGCACACGTCCTGGGAGCGCTGGGTCCAGGCCGAGGGCCTCACGATCACGCAGCAGCAGGTGATCCCCGACGTGTACACGTACCCGCTCGACCCGTGGGAGCGCACCGGGATCGATGCGACGCTGCTCGACTTCACGCCCTTGGACCCGCCGGGCGACGGTCACCTCGTGCACCAGGGCACCTCGCGCTACCTGTGCGAGATCCCCAAGGGGGGCACGTACAAGGCCGAGCGGCACATGTACGAGGAGATCTTCTACGTGGTCGCCGGCCGCGGCGCGACGACCGTCTGGTACGACGGCAGCCCGAAGCAGACCTTCGAGTGGCAGGAGGGCAGCGTCTTCTCCATCCCGCTCAATGCCTGGCACGAGATCTACAACGCCAGCGGCGAGGACACGGCACGCCTCTACGCCTGCATCACGGCGCCCATGGTGCTCAACATGTACGGTAACTCGGACTTCATCTTCAACTCGGACGCGATCTTCCTCGACCGGTTCGACCCCTACGACGAGACGTACTTCAGCGGAAAGTCCGTCCGCCTCCAGGACCGGCTCATCAAGACCAACTTCATCTCGAACGTCAAGACGATGGGGTTGGACGAGCACGGACGGCGCGGGCCCGGCATGAACATGCACGCGGTCATGGCCAACGGGCACTTCATCCTGCACCTCTCGGAGTTCCCCGGACAGACCTACAAGAAGGCGCACGACGCCGGCCGGGCCGAGCGGCACCGGGCCGGACTCACGTCCGAGGTCGCCTATCTCTTCCTTAATGGCGAGGGGTACGACCTCCAGTGGGAGCCCGGCGTAGCCCCCGGCCCCGGCGTGCCCTTCGAGCGGCTCGACTACAAGGCGGGCACGATCCTCACGCCCGGCGAGGGCTTCCACCAGCACTTCAACGCCACGACTGACCCGATCCGCTACGTGGTGCTGCGCTTCGGCAGCCCGGAGATCTTGGGCCAGGGCGGCGGCGCCCCTCCGCAGATCGAGTTCGACGACGAGGACCCAGCCGTCTGGAAGACGTTCGTGGACGAGCTTGCAACCCACGGCCTAGAGCCGCAGATGCAGGGCTGGAAAGCCAAGGCTTAGGCAGGGCACAGCCCTGCACCCACTCGCTGCCGCGCGGCTACAGCGATCCGGCCAGCGCTCAGCCGCTTCCATCTGAGACCGACGTTCTGCGCTGGCGAGTGGGTGAAGGGCGCGCCCTTCATTTCCAATAGCCGAGGGTGACGCCGTGGCCCGTGCCCGCCAGGGAGCGGTAGCAGGGGATGTAGTCGATCAGCGTCATGTCCTCCTGCTCCATCGCGCCCGCCAGCACCACCCAGTTGAGGATCTCCGGCGTGCCGGGTGCGCGGTTGAGCTGCTCCCGGGGCAGGTAGCAGAGCGTCTCGGCGTCCTTGCTGAGCAGCGCGTCGATCACGCGGCGGTCCAGCTCCTCGTCGAGGATCTGGTGGCTGAGCCCTCCCGAGGCGAAGATCGCGACCGTCTTGTCCGAGTCCCACGCCTCGATGCTGCGCCGGATGGCCTTGCCCACCTCGTAGCAGCGCGCGGGCGTCGCCTGGTGCGGCAGGTAGCGGCTTAGGAGGAAGGGCACGACGGCGGCCGAGGTGCGGTCCGGCAGGAAGAGGTCATAGGGGAAGGTGAAGGGCCCCTCGATGCCGGCCGTCGCGTGTGACTGGAAGCACGAGGCGACGTCGATGCCCTCGTCGATGAGGCTCCGCATGAGGTGGTCGGCGAGCTCGGGGCTCGTGGCGTAGTCCTCCACGCGCCGCTCGGGCTCCTGCTGGACCGGCCGGGCCTGGCGCCGAGCGGACGTCTGGTGGCCTGAGCGCGCGATGGTGGAGTCCGACTCGCTCATGTAGATGCCGAAGACCGGCTCCATGCGGTCGGCCGGCGGGACGCCGTGCGGGTTGGAGATGACGACGATGACGTCGGCCGCCGCCTCCACCATGACGGTGGAGAGCTTGGCGATGGCGCGCTGGATCGCCTCGTAGCGCTCCTGCATCTTCTCGGGCGTGATCTGCTCGGCCATGCCGGGCGGAGCGGACTTGAGCACCTCCTCGAAGGAGTAGCGCGGGTCCTCCATGTCCTTCACGCCGAGCGCGGGCCAGCGGTCGGGACGGCTCTGGATCGTTGGGCCGTGTGAGCTTCCGACACCGAGCACGATCTCTGCCATCTGTGCACCTCCCCAGGGTCTCTTCGCTGCCGCTGATCCCGTGCGGGCCCCGCCGCTTCGGGCGGCGCCGGGACTAGGTCATGGGGGCCGCGCCGGCGCGGCCACGGCCTCGTGTGTGGTAGGGGTGCTCGGCCACGTAGGCGGAGCGCTCCTCCTGCGTCATCTCGAAGAAGTGCGTCGCCTCTTCCAGACTCAAGCCGCCGATGTTGTCCGACGTGATGCGGATGAGCGCGTCGTCCGAGCCGTTCTTGGACGCCCGCACGATGCCGATGGGGTCCTGCCCCTCGCGCACGCGGATCACCTGCTCGGCCCACACCTTGCGGTTCATGATGAGGCCCTCGTCGGACTTGCCCAGGTGCCACTTCTCCCAGTCCGGGAGGTAGTGGCGCTCCTCCGGCCCCTGGGTCTGCTGGGCGACCTCGTCCTCCCAGATGTTCCCCTGGCGCCACGGGTGGCCGTAGTTCCAGTACGACCCGACCTGCTGCGCCCAGTCCTTCGGGAGATCGTGGGCCAGCCCGATGCTCGGCATGGGGTTGTTCTGCTCGTAGATCGCGCGCTGGGCCTCCTCGGTGATCTTGCCGTCGACGAAGGGGTAGAAGTCGAGGGTGATCCACCGCGTGCTGTAGTCGTCCACGGGCACCGCCCACTTGATGCTGCCCGCGTTGTCCTGGTTCACGCGCTGGGTCGGCCAGACGGTGTGCGTCTCGTGGTACTGGTAGGAGCCGGGCTTGGAGAGCTGGTCCTTGATGACCTTCATCCGCGTGCCCCAGGGCGTGCGCTCGAAGGTGACCGGCGTCGCCGGCCTGCCGTTGCCGGCCTGGCGCATCGTGCCCACCTGCGGTGGATCGCGGAACCAGCCGTGGGCGATCTCGCCGTGCCACGGGTCCATGTTGTTGTCGTGGAGCGCCTGGAAGACGTTGCACTGCTCGGTGTAGCCGCCGTTGCCGGGGACGCGGATGCCGTCTTCGGAGAAGAGCTGGTGGTAGCGGGGGAAGAGGGGCTCGAGCTCGGCCGGGCCCATGTACGCGAAGATCAGCCCGGCGACCTCCACCGTCGGGTAGGAGGGCTGCGTGACGCGCTCTTTGAACCGGTTCTCCTCCGGCTCTCCCGGCTGCTCGACGACGCTCCCATCGCCGGCATAGAGCCAGCCGTGGTACAGGCAGCGGATGGTATCGCCCTCGACCCGCCCGTAGAACAGCGAGGTGCCGCGGTGCGCGCAGTGCTCGGCGAGCAGGTGCGGAGCGCCCTTGGAGTCCCGGAACAGGATCAGGTGCTCGCCGAGGACGTGGACGCGGATCGGATTCAGCGCGCCGACGTGCCGTCCTCCGGAGCCGCCGCCGAGGTTGGCGGAGACCTCCACGGGGAGCCAGTAGCGCCGGAAGACCTCTCCCGACGGCGTCCCCGGCCCCACCTGGATCATCGCGAGCTCTTCGTCGTTCCTCATCTCATGACCTCCGAAACGGCTTTGCCTGCGGGCCCCGTGGCTTCGCCGATGGGTCGGGCGCGGGCGGGGCGTCGGCAGGCTGTCTGCCCTCGGCCAAGGCGCTGTGGACCTCGTCCAGCACGCCGTCGCGGCCGGTCACCGCTCCCGGGCGCGCGACGTCTATCTTGGCCCCCCGTGCGTAGACAATCAAGCAAGCCGTCGGCGGTGGGGCACCCTCGCGCGGTCATAGCCAGCGGGACCAGAACTGAAGGTCTCTTGAGGAGTGACCTCTCGCCTGCCTCATCGCCCGTCTTGTGGCCGACGCGCATGGGACGTGGCACGGGTCGGTAGCTCTCGATCGATCAGCGTCGCTTGGGGGATGCGTGAGAACGCATCGGCGCGTTAGCCCGAGGTCATCAGCCGGAGAACCTCAGAGCGGTGGAACCTTCTGTCTCGCCGTGGCCCCACGCGATAGACGCTCAGCAGGCCTCCGGCGGCCCAGCGCCTCAGTGTGTCGGGATGGACCGAAAGGACCTCTGCGGCTTCCCCCACCGATAGCAGGTCTTTCGGCTGTTTCTTTTTTGCAATGCGTGTGGTCATGTGGCACCCCCGCGTTCTACCGCAAAGGATGCACTCCGGGGATCTGGCGAACCATCGCCGCGATGGGCGATTCCCAGGGGCGCGCGCCTCGTCCATCCGGGCGACGCCCCGCCACGGATCGCCGTGATGGGTGATTCGTAGCGGCACGTGCCTCATCTATCCGGGCTACTGTCCGCGAGGTCTGCCGGCAACCTCTTGGGTATCGTCACCGAGAGACGTGCAGTTCCTTGCGCCTACCCAGGTTATTTCGCCCGAATAACGTTCAAAAACATCGAGGTGTGCAGGGGTTTGCGGTAGTTGCGCATCGAAGCGACGCTTGCCAGGCTGTTGAACGGTTATCTCGTGCAGAAGTCTTCATGTTCGCGGAGGAATACGTTGATGAGTGGCAGCGTCATGCTCCCGATCCGAGGGGCCGCCGGGTTCCTAGGAGGACATCCCGGCACACGGCGTGGATGGGGCGATGACCGGCTGACGACGAGCTACCGGGTAGGCCGCCGGCGCGATTGGCGGCTCTATCGATCAGACCGTGAACAGTTCCTTACAGGGGAGAGGGAACCATGGTCCGCAATGAGCGAGGCATCAGCCTCGTAGAGAACCTCATATCGCTTGCGCTGGTCGCGGTTATCGTGACGGCCTACTTGACCCTCTTGGACACCGGGTTCAAGAGCGCCGATCTGAGCGGCGCCAGAGTGACGGCGCAGGACCTGGTCCGTGTTGAGCTGGAGTACATCCGCGCCCAGAGCTACTTCGAGCCACCGACTTCGACCTACCTGATCCCTCCCGGAGGCGAGCCCGGCGCCTACGCCGTGCCACCGCCGGGTATCACGCTGCCTTCGGGCTTCGACATAACCGTCGTCATCACGCAGTACTGCGACGGCGCGACCTGCTATCCCATCGACGAGATCCAGCAGGTCAGAACCAGCGTCTCCCGTGGAGGAAGACCGCTGGCTAGCGTCGCTGACTTGAAGACGAACAGGTGAGCGATGGGTAATCAGCGGGGATTCACCCTTCTCGAGCTGGTGGTTGGCCTGGCGGTTGCGGGCATGGTCATGCCGCTCATCGCCAGCTCCATCTTCCAGATCACCCGGGGAACGGAACAGATAAGCGGCCGGGTCGTTTCCGCGGCCGACGTTGCCAGCCTCGCGCCCTGGCTGCACCGGGACCTCGCGGTGGGGCAGACGATCGTGGACCCTGCGACGGACGCGCCTCTGATCGATTGCGCGTCGGGGACGCAGGCGAGCATCCTGGTGCGTTGGACCGACCAGACCGGCTGGGGCGCGGCCGACCCGCAACACTACGCGAAGTATTCGATCGAGCCCGGCACGACCGTCCTCGAGCGTGAATACGACGGCGTCGTGGGCGTCGTTGCCAGGCACATCACGGAGCTGGCGTTCTGCGAAGACGCCGATGGCCTCGTGCGTCTGGACGTGACATCCGAGATCCAAGGGACCACCACCTACACCAAGTCCCTCTCCTTCTATGTGGCCCCCCGGGCGGAGGTTGCACCGTGAGGACCGGCGAGCGGGG
The DNA here is from genome assembly GCA_022561985.1 of Chloroflexota bacterium. GTDB lineage: Bacteria > Chloroflexota > Dehalococcoidia > Lucifugimonadales > Australimonadaceae > JADFRC01. The sequence continues at coordinate 2,786 of JADFQE010000081.1, read as the reverse complement.
GTACATGCTGGTGATGGTCCTCATCGTGTTGGCGGTGGGCTCGACGTCGATAATCCCCGTCATGAACCTGGTCCAGACCGGGCTCACGAGCAACCGGATCCAAACGACTCAGCTCGACGTTCAATACGCAGGCGACGGGGGGGCGGAGTTCGCGATCTGGCAGCTCCTCTATGGAGATGCCACCGAACAGCTCACCGCCGACGGAGAGGAAGTCCTGTACACGATAAGCCTCAACGGGATAGAAACGGTGGTGGTGATCCGGCTCAACGGTGCCAGTTCCCAACTCGCTTCTCTTGCTGGGGCTGAAGACAACCGAACGCGGCCCTATGCCACGGTGGAGTGCGCACGGGACGGCGACGGGGTCTACGACGACGACTGTCTCAGCCTTCCGGCCAACACCTCCGGCATGCTGGCGAGGTATACGGTCTACCTTGAGCAGATCAGCCCAGACGCCAGCGTTGGCGTAACAGCGGTCTACAACGAGCTGCCCGCAGGCTTCGACTGGGACCCGGCGTCGGATCCGGTCGTTTCCCAAGACAGCAGCTTTCCTGAGATCGAGAGCGTGAGCCCGGTGAACATCGGCTCTTCGCAGAACCAGGTGTGGAGATGGGACCTCTCATCGCCGGTCTTCTTCACGCAGGGTCAGGTGCGGCAGTTCACCTTCGTTGCCGAGATCGACAAGAACGAGGGTAGATACTGCAACCGCGTCTTCCTCGAGGCGCAGATCCCCCCCCACGAGTCGAGCGGTCCAACTGCTATCGTTCGGGTGGGGAGTGGCTCCGAAGGGTGTCCGAACGGCGGCACGCTGGCGGTGAAGCACGTCGATCCGCTATTGGCCTTCCCCAATGAGACGACCGTGTTCACCTACATCGTCAGCGTTGCGAACCTGGAGGGGAACTCCCTGCACATCCAGCAGATCAAGGATGTCTTGCCCCCAGGGTTCCTGTACTGCAACGGGCCAGCGCAAGGGGACCCCAGCAAGATCTGTGACCCCACGCTGTACAAGATCGCCGACGAGGGGTTCGACCCCGGTACGGGCTCCTTCTCCAGCATCGCGGGTTACCAGACACTGACCGACCCCGCACAGGCCTCGGGAGGAGACGACCGCTGGGGGTTGGTGTGGGATGGGCCCGGCGGAGCCGGATGGGGCACCGCGCAGGCGGGCCAACCTGGGGACACCTTCATCATCCGATTCCAGGCGGAATTCACGCCGACTGAGTCTGGTTCGTACTACAACGAGGTGTTCGTCGATGTGAGCTGCTCGGCACCGAGCAGCCTCATCTCCGAAGGCGTCACGACGCAAGACGAGTACTGCGCGGCCTACTCATGGCCCACGAGTGGGGTTCTGGTTCCCAGCTACGACGTTCGCTCGATCAGTGGAGGCCTGACCGGCCAGGGCAACGCAGTCTTCCAGACGGAGGATGGCGCGCAGCTCACCTCGTGGCACATCTACTAGTCGCAGCGACGGCTTCGGTGGTTCTCATTCCCTGAGCATCCCGGTACCCCGTTCGTCGCGGCGGGCGTATCGTTGGGCGTGTTGGCGTTCGTCATCGAACCCCCGCCTGTTGCTTCATGTACCCTTCATCGAGATTCAGGCGTATCCACTTCCCCACTTGGGAGTTCCATGCCCACCGTTCCGTCTTCCATCGGTCTCCGCTCGCCCCTTCAACTTTCGGACGATGGACCCGGGTTCCGACGGCCTCGCGTGTGGCTTTCACGCGCGTTGCTCTACGGGTTCCTTCTCGCGTTCTTGGCGATGTTCATGCAGCTTGCCTCGTCTGGTGTCCTGGCCAGCGACTCTCCGTCGGTCACCGCAGACCAGGAATCCTACGATCCTGGAGCCACGGTGACCTTGTCCGGTTCCGGTTTCGACGCCGGCTCCACGCTGACCGTCGTGGTGACGCGCCCGGACGGATCGGTCGTAACGGGCGACGGAAGCGAGACCCCTGGCTCCGACAACGTCGTCGCGGATGAGGCGGGGGGATTCACGTATCTCTACATCCTCCCGTTGGATATCTCGGGCATCTACGACGTCGATGTCCGAGATGAGGGTGGAGCGACACTTGCCAGCACTTTCTTCCTCGATCCCCACTACCGCGGCGGCACCATCAAGTGGGAGCGAGCACCGGGCGGTCGAGTCGTCACGTTCACCATCACGAGCGCCTGGGCGTCCGGTCCGAGCCACACGCTGTTTTTCGGCGACGGCGGATCGGTCTCGGTCAGTGGTGGGACACCGATCGCAACGGGCACCGATTACGTGGTTCACCGGTACGTGATCGTGCACGATTACGACACGGCTGGTGATGGCCCATTCACCGCGACCTACTCGGACTGCTGCCGCATCTCCGGCGTCCAGAATTCCTCAGCCGACTTCAAAGCCACGTCGGTTGTCGACCTGGGCTCGGGGAACAACGGGTCACCCGTGAGCGGGGTTCCCGTTATCGTCCCGTTCGTGCAGGGCGGACTCAACACATTCACCCTGCCGGCAGCCGACCCTCAAGGCGACCCATTCACTTTCCGTCTCGGGACGGCGGCCGAAGCCGGTGGTACGTACTCGACACCATCGGCTGGCGCTCACACGCTTTCCCTCTCCTCCGCGGGGGTTATGTCTTGGAACACGGCAAGCACCTCCGTGGACCAGCTTTGGACGGTCCATGCTGTCGTCGAGGAGACGGACAACGCGTCAACCACAGACCTGGACTTCTTCATCAAGATCGTGGATGGGACGCTGAACGCTCCGCCAACGGCGGCTGTTGACGCGGCCACGACTGATTTCACCCTCACCG
>JADFQE010000080.1 GCA_022561985.1 Chloroflexota bacterium | reverse complement strand
TAGCGCGGGAGCACGCCGGCCAGGAGCTCCGCGCCGAGGGCGAACAGGCGCGCCGTCAGATCGGGCGTGCGCTCGGTGCCATCGAGCGCCACGGGGCCCGAGCGGGCGAGGAGGGGGCCGGTGTCGAGGGTTTCGTCCATGACGATGACGCTCGTGCCGGTGGAACCGTCGCCCGCGAGGATCGCGGCGGCGACGGGCGCGGCGCCTCGGTGGCGGGGGAGCAGCGACGGATGGACGTTCACCGCGCCGAACCGGGGGGCCTCGAGAAAGACCTTCGGCAGCAGCAGGCCGTAGGCTGCGAGGACGACGAGGTCGGCCGCGAGCGCCCCGAATCGGGCGGCCTCTTCGGGCGGGCCGAGCCGGGTGGGCGAGTGCACGGGCAGTCCCTGCGCCTCGGCGAAGATCTTCACCGGCGCGCGGCGCACCTCGCGGCCCCGGCCCGCGCGGCGGTCGGGAGCGGTATAGACACCGACGACCGGCCACCCGGGCCCCAGGCCGAGGACCGCTTCGAGCACCGGGACCGCGACCCCCGGCGTTCCCATGAATACCACACGGACGGGGTCCATCGGCCCCATCATACCATCACGCCAACGCCCCTTCCTCCGGGCCGTGGCCTGCGCCGTGGCCTGCGCGAGGACCATCTCTCCACACCGCGTGCCCCGGGCGGTGAAAATCCGTTGAGAAATGCATTCGTTCCCCCCTTGCGCCTCGGCGAGAGAGGCATGTTACCTTCCCGCTCGTTGCATCCGGGCTGGCTCTCCTCACCGGAGGACCCACCGGCTCATACCGCCCCGGCGCGGGGCACCGATCTGGCCTATCTCCTGGTTCCGGAGCTCGTTTTCCATGGTCTCTGACACTCCCGCACAACGCACCTGGGAGGCCGCCCTCGGGCGTCTTCAGCTCCAGGTTTCCCGGCCCAGCTACGACACGTGGCTGCGCGAGACCGTCGGCGTCTCGCTCGACGGCGAGGCCCTCGTCGTCGCCGTGCCCACCACCTTCGCGGCCGACTGGCTCGATGGCCGGATGCGCGGTCTGATCGAGACGGCCGTCGCGTCCGTGGGCGGCGCTCCGGTGGCCGTCCGGTTCGCCGTCCGCGGTGGGCAGGAGGCGGCTGCGCCGGCGCTGGTGCCCGCCGGCGGGCAGGCGGTGGCGCCCGCTCCCCACTCCATGCCCCGCTCCGTGTCCACCTCGGCGCCTGCTCCCGCCCACTCTCCCGCCGACGAGCGCCACACCTTCGCCTCCTTCGTGACCGGGCCCTGCAACCAGCTCGCCTACGCGGCGTCCCTGGCGGTGGCCGAGGCCCCCGGCCGCCTGCACAACCCACTGTTCCTCTACGGCGCCGCCGGCCTGGGCAAGACGCACCTGCTGCGTGCCATCGGCGAGCACACCCGGGCCGCGGGCCGCTCCGTGCGCTACGTCACCGCCGAGGGCTTCACCAACGACTACCTCGGCGCGATCCGCGACCGCCGGACGCCGGCCTTCCGCGACGCCTACCGCTCGGTGGACGTGCTCCTGGTCGACGACGTCCAGTTCCTGTGCGGCAAGGACGCCACCCAGGAGGGCTTCGTCCACACCTTCAACGCGCTCCTCGACGCCGGCGCTCAGGTCGTCGTCGCCGCGGACCGCCCGCCCGCGTCGATGCCCCTCCTGCAGGAGCCGCTCCGCTCGCGCTTCGAGTCCGGGCTGCTGGCTGATGTCTCCATGCCGGATAGAGCCACCCGTGCAGCCCTCCTCCGCCACTATGCGAAAGACGCCCAGGCCGACCTCCCCGACGACATCCTCGCGCTTCTCGCCGAGCGGGCGGCTTCTAGCGTCCGCGTCCTCCAGGCCGCCCTCAACCGCATCCTCGCCCTCGCCCGCTACACCGCGCGCCCCCTCGATGCCGCCCTCGCGAACGAGGCCCTCGCATGCTTCGCCCCCCCAGGTGCGCCCGCGCCTTCGCCCAAGGCAACGATCGATGCCGTCGCCGCACACTACAACCTCCCTCCCTCCACGCTCCTCGCCAGCCGCCGCGACCGGCAGGCCTCCACTGCGCGCCAGGTCACGATGTACCTCCTCCACGACCTCCTCCACCTCGGGCCCGAGGAGATCGGCCAGAGCCTCGGCGGGCGCGATCGCACCACGGTGCTCTATGGGATCAAGCGCATCGCCAACCGCATCGCCACAGACCCCTCCTTCGCCAAGGTCCTCAGTGGGCTCCGTGCCTCTCTTTCCCCAACCTCCAACGCGATACCGGCGTAGTATTCAACAGCGGCCCAGCGCATCCCTATCGGGAGGCAGGGCTTCTTCAACAAGGGCTCTCCTCTCGAAGAGCACTCCCTGTTATCAGGATCCTATCCTTCATACTTCAGACGATGAATGAATAGAGAGCATGGACGACAGAAGAGAAGTCATCATCACCGGAGGCCCTGGCGGGCATGGCCGTATCTCATTCTCCGACCAGGGCTCCCGCTATAAGGGCGGCCCGGATGGGGGCATCGGTGGGATGGGAGGGTTGGTGATCGTGACCTCCACGCCGTCCCGCCGGGACTTCCACCACTTCGGCCACGTCGAGGCGATCGAGGGCAACCCCGGTGAGCCGGGAGGGACGAATGGCCGGACAGGACGGGATGGGCGTCCCTTCACCATCGAGGTCCCCCTGGGAACGACGGTCGTCGAGCGCACCGAGGACGGCGAGGACGTCGAGCTCGCGGACCTCCTTCAGCCGGGAGCGAACCTGCTGATCGCTCGGGGGGGCCCGGGCGGGAAAGGGAATACGGGGTTCGCGACGTCGACGAATCAGACCCCGGTCCTCGCGGAAGTGGGGGCTGAGGGCGAGGAGCGGCAGATCGTCCTCGAGCTGCGGCTGGACAGCGACGTGGCGCTCATCGGAGCGCCGAATGTGGGGAAGTCCGCGCTGCTCGCCGCGCTGAGCAATGCCCGTCCGCGGGTCGCCGACTACCCCTTCACGACGGTGGACCCGGTGCATGGGGTGCTGGACCTCGGCGACCGCGACATCCTCCTGCTCGAGCTGCCGGGGCTGAGCGAGGGCGCGAGCGGGGGGCGGGGCCTGGGGTCGGCCCACCTGCGGCACGCCCGGCGGGCGCAGGGGCTGGCGTACGTGCTCGATGGCGCGGCCGGGGACGTCGTCGAGGAGTACCGCATCGTGCACCGTGAGGTCGCCGCGTACGGCGAGGGGCTCACGGACAAGCCGGCGCTCGTGATCGTCACCAAGGCCGATCTGCCGGAGGTGGCCGGCGGCCTGGAGCGGGCGTTGCGCGCGGTGCGCCGGGCGTCGAAGGCGCGGGTGGTTGGCGTCTCTGCGGTCTCGGGCGACGGCCTCGAAGGGTTGCGCAGCGAGCTCGCCCGCCTGGCGCCGCCCCGGGAGCGTCAGCGGGGCGGCCCGCAGCGGACGGAGGCGCCGCCGGTGCCGGTGCGGCCCGGCCGCGTCGTGGTGAGCGTGCGCGACGGCGTGTTCGAGGTCTCGGCGCCGCGGGCCGAGCGGATCCTGCCGATGGTGGACGTGAAGGACTGGCGCGCGCGCCTCCAGCTCCACGCGGAGCTGGGCCGTCTCGGCGTGCTCGACGCGCTGGAGAAGCACGGCGTGCAGACCGGCGATACCGTCCGGATCGGGGGGGAGGAGCTGCTGTGGGAGTAGCCGGGGCGTGATGGCGCGCAGGGGGCTCTTGGGCGGGACCTTCGACCCGGTCCACGCCGCGCACCTCGCGCTCGCGGATGCGGCGTACCGGACGCTCGGGCTCGACGGCGTGTGGTTCCTGCCGGCGGGGGAGCCGTGGATGAAGCGCGACGCCCGCTTGAGCGCGAAGGGGCACCGGCGCGCGATGGTCGAGCTGGCGATCGCCGGGGACGAGCGCTTCCACCTGAGCACGCTGGAGCTCGAGCGGCCCGGCCCGACGTACACCGTGGACACCCTCGAGGAGCTGCGCCGCGGGGAGGCGCCAGGCTGGGACGGCGAGCTGTGGTTCATCGTCGGCGCCGACACGCTGGGCTCCATGCACCGGTGGAAGGACCCGGAGCGGCTCCTCGCCCTCGCGCGCGTGGCCGTCGCCACGCGCCCCGGGGCCGGTGAGCCGGACCTGGGCCCGCTGGAGGCCGTCGCGCCGAACGCGCGCGAGCGGGTCACGACGCTGCCGATGCCGCCCATGGACGTGAGCGGCACGGACGTGAGGAGCCGGGCCGCGGGCGGTGAGCCGCTCGACGGGCTCGTGCCCGAGGCCGTGGCCGCGTACATCGCGCGCCACGACCTCTACGGGGGCACGCATCCCCAACCGGCGGCAACGTCGAGGGAGGGCTAGGGCATGACCGAGGCGGAACGCAGGACGCTGGCGCAGGAGATCCTGGCGGTGGCTGTCGCCAACGACGCGCTGCTGTACGGGGACTTCACGCTGACCTCGGGGGGGAAGAGCAGCTACTACTGGGACGGCCGCGTGCTGTCGCTGACGCCGGAGGGCGCGGCGCTGGTGGCCAAGGCCCTGCTGCCCGTGGTGCGGGCATCCGGCGCGACCGCCGTGGGCGGCCCCGCGGTCGGCGCGGTCGCCATGGTCGCCGCCATCGCCATGCTCAGCGGCCAGGACGGCGGCACGCCGGTCCCCGGCTTCTTCGTCCGCGCCGGCGCCCGGGAGCACGGGACGGGCAAGCTGATCGAGGGGCCGCTGGCGCCGGGCTCACGCGTGGCGATCGTGGACGACGCCTGCTCGACGGGCGGGTCGCTCTACCACGCGATCGAGGCCGCCGAGGCGGCAGGGCACACGGTGGTGGTCGTCGCGACGGTGCTCGACCGGCACCAGGGGGGCTCGGAGCGGCTCCGCGCCGACGGCTACGCGTTCCACGCGGTGCTCGAGGCCGACGCCGCGGGCAACGTCACGCCAGCGGGCTAGAGAGCGTTGGCGTCTGTGGAGAAGCGTTGGGAGCCTCCGCCGCCGTCCTCTGCGCTGAGCCCTCGCGACGGGTCGTCCCCTTCCGGCGAGCGCTCAGCGGGGCTTGCGTGACAGCGGGCAGGTGGCGCGAGCGAGTGGGCGCAGGGCGGTGCCCTGCTAGACGTCGAGGTTCTTGACCGAGCGGGCGTGCGCCTGGATGAACTCCTTGCGCGGCTGGACCAAGTCGCCCATCAGCATCGTGAACACCTCGTCGGCGCCGGAGGCCTCGGCGATGGACACCTGGAGCAGCGTGCGCTTGGCGGGGTCCATGGTCGTCTCCCAGAGCTGATCGGGGTTCATCTCGCCCAGGCCCTTGTAGCGCTGGAGGCCGATCCCTTGGCGCTCCGAGTGCCGGGTGAGCGAGGCGGCGAGGTCGTTCCACAGCACCCCCGTCGCGACCTCCGAGTCGCGGCGCTTGATGCTGAACGCCTGGCCGTTGACCCACTGCGAGATGGTCGCGTAGAGCTGGTTGGCGCGCTGCGCGGCCGCGGACTCCAGCACGCGCTTGACGTTGATCGTGCCGTGCCCGGGCACCTCGAGGGTGTAGAGGTCCTGCTTCTCGTTGGTCTTGGCGGTGCACTCGTAGCCCTGGGCGGCGAACCATTCGCGGACGGCCTCCAGCGCCTCGGGGCCCTCGAAGGCGAGGCGGTACTTGCGGCGCTTGACGCCCAGGAGCAGCGTGCCCACGAGGCTGGCGGTGAGGCCGAGGCTGGACAGCGGGGCCGTCCAGGTCAAGAACTCCTGGAGCCGGTCCACGAGGCCCTGGATCTCGGCACCGGACATCGTGACCTTGCCGTCGCCGGAGGCCACGGAGATGCGGCCGAAGAGCTGCTTGGCCATCCACTCGTCCTTGTCGGCCTCGGCGTACTTGTACTCCGCCGTGCGGCCGCGGGAGACGCGGTAGAGGGGCGGCTGCGCGATGTAGAGGTAGCCGCCCTCGATCAGCTCGACCATGTTGCGGAAGAAGAACGTGAGGAGCAGCGTCCGGATGTGGGCGCCGTCGACGTCCGCGTCGGTCATGATGATGACCTTGTGGTAGCGGAGCTTGGCGATGTTGATGTCCTCGCCGAGCCCGGCCCCGAGGGCCATGATGAGCGCGCGGATCTCCTCGTGGGCGAACATCCGGTCCGGCCGCGCCTTCTCCACGTTCAGGATCTTGCCGCGGAGCGGCAGGATGGCCTGGGTGCGGCGGTCGCGGCCCATCTTGGCCGACCCGCCGGCCGACTCGCCCTCCACCACGTACAGCTCGCACAGCGCGGGGTCGCGCTCCGCGCAGTCGGCGAGCTTGCCCGGCAGCGAGCCGCCGTCCATGGCGTTCTTGCGGATCACCAGGTCCCGCGCCTTCTTGGCGGCGTCGCGGGCGCGCTGGGAGGTGAAGCACTTCTCGATGATGCGGCGCCCCTCGGCGGGGTGCTCCTCGAGGTAGAACTCCAGGTGCTGGACCAGGAGCTGCTCCACCGCGGTCTTGATCTCCGCGTTGCCCAGCTTGCCCTTGGTCTGGCCCTCGAACTGCGGCTCCTCCATGCGCACGCTGACGATGGCGGTGAGGCCCTCGCGGACGTCCTCGCCGGAGAAGTTGGTCGTGCTCGCGTCGACGAGCTTGGACTTCTTCGCGTAGTTGTTGATGGCGCGGGTCAGCCCCGCCCGGAAGCCCTCGAGGTGCTTTCCGCCGTCGACCGTGTTGATGCAGTTGGCGAAGGCGAGGGTCGTCTCGTAGAAGCCGCCGTTGTACTGGAGGGCGATCTCCACCACGTTGGTGTCCTGGGTCTGCTCCATGTAGAACGGCTCGTCCTGGAGCACCTCCCGGTTGTGGTTGAGGTGCCGCACGAAGCTGCTGATGCCACCCTCGAAGTAGAAGGTCCGGTCGCTCTCGGGGTGCGCGTCGGACCGGCAGATGATCCAGACGGCCTTGTTCAGGTACGCCATCTCCCGGAACCGCGTGAGCAGCGTGTCCCAGTCGTAACGGATGCGGCCGAAGACCTCCGTGTCGGCCAGGAACGTCACGACGGTCCCCACCCGGATCGGGTCGGCCTCGTCGAGGGGGCCCGCGTCGACCATGTCCGCGACCGGATCGCCGCGCTGGTACTCCTGGTAGTACAGGCGGCCCTCGCGGCGGACCTCCACGCGCATCTGCTCGGACAGCGCGTTGACCACGGAGGAGCCGACGCCGTGGAGCCCACCGGAGACCTTGTACGCGCCGCCGCCGAACTTCCCGCCGGCGTGCAGCGTCGTCATGATCGTCTCGAGCGCCGGGCGGCCCGTGGCCGCGTGGATGTCGACGGGGATGCCGCGGCCGTCGTCGTGCACGGTCATGCTGTTGTCGGCGTGCAGCGTGATGGTGATGCGGTCGCAGAACCCGGCCATCGCCTCGTCGATCGCGTTGTCGACGATCTCGTAGGCCAGGTGGTGCAGTCCGCGCTCGTCCGTGCTCCCGATGTACATGCCGGGGCGCCGCCGGACCGCCTCCAGCCCCTCGAGGACCTGGATGTCGCTGGCGGTGTACTGCCCCTTGTTCGTCGTGGTCATGCAGCGGTTCTCCTTGGGAGGGAGCGGGCGGTGGCTGGGTGGCCGGGGAGGGAGGTCGCGGAGCGGTGTGACCGCCTCGATTCTCCGCACCGTAGACTGCTCCACAGACCCGTCTATTCTACTATTTCTAAGGATATTGGTCAAAGCGATTGGAACCGGTTGTGGTTTCCCGTGGATCTGCGGCTCGCTGCCCACGACGGCGGTCGCGCCGTGCGCTCGCCCCCCTGCCGGCCCTTGACGGGGTCGTGGAACCAACGCACCATTCCCCCTGTGTCCACCCCGAGCGTGATCGCGATCGACGGCCCCGTGGCCTCCGGCAAGACGAGCGTGGGGCGCGCCCTCGCCGTGCGCCTCGGGTACCGGTTCGTGGACACCGGCCTCATGTACCGGGCGCTCACGCTCCTCGCCCTGCGCAGGGGCATCGACCCCGGGGACGCCGCCTCCCTGGGCGGCCTCGCGGCCGAGGCGGAGATCGGCATCGTGACGGGCGCCGCCGGGACCGCGCGCGTCCTCCTCGACGGCGCCGACGTGACGGACGGCCTCCGGACCCCCGCGGTGGACGGGGCCGTCTCGGCCGTCTCGCAGGTCCCGGCCGTGCGCCACGCGATGGTGGCGCGCCAGCAGCGGATCGCGGAGGGCGGGAGCGTCGTCATGGTCGGGCGCGACATCGGCACCGTGGTGCTGCCGAGCGCCGCCAAGGTCTATCTGAGCGCCTCGCCCGCGGAGCGCGCCCGGCGCCGGCACGCGGAGCTCGAGGGCGCGAAGCATGCGCGGGCGCAGCCCATCCCGTCGATCGAGGACGTGCGCGAGAACCTGGCGCTGCGCGACAAGGCCGACACGGAGCGCGCCGAGGGGCCGCTCCGGGTGGCGGAGGACGCGGTGCGGATCGAGACCGACGGCCTCGATCTCGACGCCGTCGTCGCCGCGGTGCTCTCGCGGATCGACGCATGAGCGGCCGGGGGATCGACTTCTGGTACCGGCTGGGGCGCGGGGCCGCACGGGTCTTGATCCCCACCTTCGGGCACATCGAGGTGGTGGGCCGCGAGAACGTGCCGCCCTACGGGCCGCTGATCATCGCGCCCAACCACCAGTCCAACGCCGACCCGCCGGTGCTCGTGTACGCGATCGCCCGCCCCCTGTGGTGGATGGCCAAGCGGGAGCTGTTCTCCAACCCGCTGAGCGCGTATCTCATGCGCGGGGTGCACGTGCACCCCATCAACCGGGACGGGCGGGACCTGGAGGCACTCGCGTGGGCGCAGGAGACGCTCGCGGCCGACCGTGCCCTCGTCCTCTTCCCCCAGGGCACGCGCAGCCCCGGCGCACTCTCGGAGGGGGGCGACGGGCTGACGTACATCGCGCTGCGCTCGGGTGCCCCCATCCTGCCTGTCGCCATCACCGGCACGGAGCGGGTCCGGGGCATGGCGAAGATCGCGTTCCACTTCCAGCGGCTGCGCATCGTGATCGGCGAGCCCTTCACGCTGCCGGTCGTGGAGGGCAGGCTCAGCCGCGAGGTCCTGCACACGCTGACCGATGAGGTGATGGGGCGCATCGCGGCGCTGCTGCCCCCGGAGTACCGGGGCGTCTACGCTGGCCGGAGAGCCGGGAAGGCGCAGCCCCCGGACGCCTCTTGAGGCCGGTGCCCACGGCGCGTTAGGCCCCCGGGTGGGGCTATGCTATTATCCGGCGCGGCGCTTCCCGGACGCACCTGTGCCCCCCGAGGCTGGGCCGCGAGCCCGGGGGCGCGTTCTCGCGCCGCGGCGCCCTCCCGGCCCTGAGATGGCGCAAGGGCGGCCGTCATTGAGAGAGGTCATGGACACACGCACGAGCGGCAAGATGGTCTACCGTCTTGCCGAGGGCGGCGCCGACATGGTCGCCCTGTTCGGCTCCAAGGGGGCGCATGCCAGCGAGATGGCGCGCATGGGGCTTCCCGTCCCCCCCGGTTTCGTCATCACCACCGAGACGTCCCTCGCGTACTACCGGGGCGGGCGGCGCTTCCCCGACGGGCTCTGGGAGGCCGTCGTCGAGCACGTCCACGCCCTCGAGACGGAGACCGGCCGGCGCTTCGGCGGGGAGAAGGACCCGCTCATCGTCTCGGTGCGCTCGGGCGCCGCGGTGTCCATGCCGGGGATGATGGACACCATCCTCAACATGGGCGTGACGGACGACACGGTCGGCGGCCTCGCCGAGATGATGGGCGACGAGCGCCCCGCGCTCGATGCGCACCGGCGTCTGGTGCAGGGCTACGGCGCCGTCGTGCTCGGCATCGAGAAGGACCGTTTCGAAGCGGTGCTCACCGAAGCGAAGCGCAAGCACGGCCTCGCCTTCGACTACGAGCTTGAGCCCGAGCCCCTCCGCAAGATCATCGAGCGGTTCAAGGGCCTCATCGTGGACGCATCCGGGGAGCCGTTGCCCACGGACCCGTGGGAGCTGCTCCGGCGGGCGATCCAGGCGGTGTTCGACTCCTGGAACAACCCCCGCGCGATCACCTACCGCGATCACGAGGGCATCTCCCACGACCTGGGCACGGGCTGCGTCATCATGTCGATGGTGTTCGGCAACCTGGGGCCGGACTCCGGCACCGGCGTGCTGTTCACCCGGAGCCCCGCCACGGGCGAGAAGATGCTGTACGGCGAGTTCCTGGTGAACGCCCAGGGCGAGGACGTCGTCGCCGGCGTCCGGACGCCCCAGCGCATCGCGGCGCTCGAAGCCGAGATGCCGCGCGTGTACGCGGAGCTCGAAGCCACGGCCCGCAAGCTCGAAGCCCACTACGGCGACGTGCAGGACATCGAGTTCACGGTGGAGCGCGGGGTGCTTTTCATCCTCCAGACGCGCACCGCCAAGCGCACGGCCCCCGCGGCGGTCCGCATCGCCGTCGACCTGGTCCACGAGGGCGTCCTGAGCGAGAGCGACGCGCTCGGGCGTATCGCCGCCGAAGACGTGACGCAGGTGCTGATGCCGCGCTTCGTTCCCGAGGCGAAGGCCCAGGCCGTGGAGGAGGGCAGGCTGCTGGCCCAGGGCGTCGGCGCATCGCCGGGCGCCGCCTCCGGCATCGTGGTGATGGACCCGGACCGGGCGGTCGAGCGGGCCGAGGCCGGGGAGCGGGTGGTGCTGG
>JADFQE010000079.1 GCA_022561985.1 Chloroflexota bacterium | reverse complement strand
GGGGGAGCCGGCGTTGTAGAGGATCAGCGCATCCGCGGGGTCGATGGCCATGACGTCCTTCCCGGTGGTCGCCGCGGCCATTATAGCCGCGCGGGGGGCGGCGGGCGGCCCGCGCACCGTGCGCTCACTCCGCGATACAATGGCCACGACCCGGTGGAGAGGTATCCGGTGCAGGTCCTACTCAGCGCTCCCCGAGGCTTCTGCGCGGGCGTGGTCCGCGCGATCGAGATCGTCGAGATCGCGCTCGAGCGCCACGGCGCGCCGCTTTTCGTGCGGCACGAGATCGTCCACAACCGCTACGTCGTCGAGACGCTCCGGCGCAAGGGCGCCGTGTTCGTGGACGACCTCGGCCAGGTCCCCGACGGGGCCCCCGTGATCTTCAGCGCCCACGGCGTCGCGCCGAGCGTCTGGGCGGACGCCGAGCGGCGCGGGCTCAAGGTCATCGACGCCACCTGCCCGCTGGTGACCAAGGTCCACGTGGAGTCCCAGGGCTATGCGCGCGAGGGCTACGCCGTGATCGTCGTCGGCCACGAGGGCCACCCGGAGGTCGAGGGCACGCTCGGCCAGTCGCCCGAGGTCTCGCAGCTCGTCGCCACCGTCGAGGAGGCCGAGCAGGTCGAGGTCCCCGACCCGAGCCGCGTCGTCGCGCTCCAGCAGACGACCTTGAGCGTCGCCGACACGAGCGACGTGCTGGCGGTGCTGACCCGCCGGTTCCCGGCGATGGTCGTGCGCAACGACATCTGCTACGCGACGTCCAACCGCCAGGACGCCACGCGGGCGCTCGCCAGGCGCGTGGACCTCGTGCTCGTGATCGGCGCCGAGAACAGCTCGAACTGCAACCGGCTGCGCGAGGTGGCGGCGCGCGAGGGCGTGCCGTCGTACCTGATCGACGACGCCTCGCACATCGAACCGGCGTGGCTCGAAAACATCGAGCGCGTGGGCATCACCTCCGGCGCCTCGACGCCGGAGGCGCTGGTCGAGGGCGTGATCGACGCCCTGGCCCCGGACTCGGTGGAGACGGTGCAGGTCGCGGCCGAGGACGTCACCTTCGTGCTGCCCAAGGAGCTCCAGGGCGCCGGCGATGCCAAGTGGGCCCGCCAGCGCGAGGGCTACGGCGGCGCCTAGCGGCTAGCGTTGCACGTGGGGCGCCAGCTCCGCCACCACGCTCGCGATGGTCTCGCCGGCCGCGCGTGTGCCGCCCACCGGCTGCCCGCCCTCGCCGATCTTGAGCCGGCCGCTCTCCAGCGAGGTCGAGACCGCGTCGCCGACGAGGCGCGCGGCCGCCCCCTCCCCGAGATGGTCGAGCATCATGGCAAGCGTGAGCACCTGCGAGATCGGGTTCGCCCGGTCCTGCCCCGCGATGTCCGGCGCCGAGCCGTGGATCGGCTCGAAGTAGGCGTGCTCGTCGCCGATGTTGCCCGAGGGGCACAGCCCGATGCCGCCGATGGTCCCCCCGCCCAGGTCGCTCAGGATGTCGCCCAGGAAGTTCTCCATCACGAGCACGTCGAAGTGCTGCGGCCGGACGACGAGCGCCTGCGCCGCGGCGTCCGCGTAGAGGTACTCGCGCTCGATGCCGGGGTAGCCCTCGCCAACCTCGTCGAACACCCGGCGGAAGAAGGCGAAGGACGCCAGCACGTTGGACTTGTCCACGCACGTCACGCGCCGCACGCCATCGGCCGGGGCGCCCGAGCGGCCCGATGCGACCTCGAAGGCGTACCGGGCGATGCGCTCGGTGCCCTTGCGCGTGATCATCATGGTGTCGGCCACGGCGGAGTCGGTGACGATGCCCTTGCCACGCGAGAGGTAGAGCCCCTCGGTGTTCTCGCGCACGATGACGTAGTCGATCTCGCCCGGCTCGGCCTTGAGCGGGGTGGGGACGCCCGGCAGCAGCCGGACCGGGCGCACGTTGGCGTAGGTATCGAGCCCCGTCCGCAGCACGCCGCCCAGCACGCCCGCCTCGGTGCCGTCGGGGAAGCGGACGTCCGGCAGGCCGACGGGGCCCTTCATGGTGGCGTCAGCCTTGCGGATGGCCTGGAGGGAGGAGGAGGCGAGGTTGTATCCGGCCCGGCGGTAGAGCTCGGCGCCACCCTCGTGGACGTCCAGCTCCAGGTGGAAGGTGCCTGCCGAGCGCTCGACGGCATCAAGCACGGCCACGGCGGCGCCCACGAGCTCCGGCCCGATACCGTCGCCCCTGATCAGAACGACCTGATGCGTCCGCATCGCCACACCCCTCGCGCTCTCCGCTGCCGAGTATAGCAACCACCTCTTCGCCACGGCCACGGTGCCCTCCCCCAAAGATGCCGGTGCTCGCCCGACGATGCCGGTGCTAGAATCAGGCTCTCCATGCTGACCGAGCCTGAGCTCCAAGAGATCGAGTCCTCCGCCACCGAGCTGGCCCGCAACGCCGGGAAGCTTCTGCTCGGCTACTTCGACAAACCGCTCCAGGTCTCCTACAAGGCAGATAACAACCGGAGCCCCGTCACCGATGCGGACAAGGCCTCGGACGACTACCTGCGCGGCGAGATCGCACGCCGGTTCCCGGAGCACGCGCTGCTCTCGGAGGAGTCGGAGGACGGGGCAGACCGCGTCGCGGAGGTCACGTGGGTCATCGACCCCCTCGACGGCACGTCGAACTTCCTCAACGGGCTGCCGACCTTCGGCGTGCTGATCGCCGTGCTCGAGCAGGGCCGGCCCGTGGCGAGCGCGACCTTCCTCCCGTCGGTGACCGATCCCGAGGGCCGCGTCCTGCACGCCCACGCCGGGGGCGGCGCCTTCGACGGCGACGTGCGCCTGTCGCTCGCGGAGGACAGCGAGCCGCTCCGCCGCATGTCCGCCTGGCCCCCGTATTTCCTGCGCATGTTCAAGTTCGGACCGCAGCTCAACAGGCGCCTCGGCGACGTGCGGGCGACCGGCAGCGCCGGATTCGAGCTCGCCATGGCGGCCCGCGGCGTCTTCGACTACGCCACGCTCAACAACCAGTGGATCTGGGACGCCGCCTCGGGCGTGCTCCTCGTGCAGGAGGCCGGGGGAAGCGTGCTGGCTTTCGAGAAGGGCGAGAAGCGCTGGGCACCCTTCGAGCGCTTCGTCGTCGAGCACGCGGGGACGTCGCCGACGCCCGCCGAGCTGCGGACGTGGCACCGCTCGATCGTCGTCGGCAAGACGCCCGCGGTCGAGCTCATCACCTCGGGCCTCGGCTTCCCGAGCTTCCGGGTCCGCCGGCTGCGCCAGCGCATCTCCCGCCTGCTGCGGCGGGGGTAGCCCCCACAGGGGGCTTTGCTCAGGACACCCGCCCCCTCCCGCCCTGCCAGTGCTACCCCATGTGGGTGCAGGGCTGTGCCCTGCCTAAAGCCAGGGCCAGGGCAGGTCGCGGCGGGAGTGCGGGCCCGCCGGCAGCACCGGGCGCTCCACCAGCGCGTCCACGCGTGAGCGCAGCGCGTCCATCTCCTCGGGCGAGAGCAGCGCGCCCAGGCCCGCGCTCGCGTCCGAGCTCGCCGCGCCCAGCTCCTCGGCGAGGCGGCGCAGGTCCCGCAGCAGCCGCTCCGGCACGGCGCTCCCGGCGTAGTCCCAGATCACGGTCCGCAGCTTGTGCTCGACGTTGAACGTCAGCCCGTGGTCCAGCCCCCAGACGCCACCGGCGCGCCCCACGAAGCAGTGGCCGCCCTTGCGGTCCGCGTTGTTCGCGATGACGTCGAACACCGCCATGCGCAGCGTCTCGTCCGGGTGCTCATCGCGCAGCGTGAAGAAGTTGGAGCCCTCGACCGGCGGGACGAAGAGCTGCACGGAGCCGATGCCCGCCTCGCCGTCCCGAAGGACCGTCGGCGGCACGAACCTCCAGCCGAGCACGCGGCTCAGCACGTAGGCGGCGCACTCACGCCGGTGGAGCGTGCCGGAGGGGAAGTCCCACAGCGGCACCTCGCCCAAGCGGGGCTTGTACACGCCGAGTCCCCTCGCTGCGCCGCGGCGCAGCTCGACGACGAAGGTGGCGTTCGAGGCCTTGGGGTGGAGCCAGCCGTCGCCGATCTCGGCTTCGCGGACGAAATCCTCGGCGCCTTCGTCCGCAGGCGCGACGTCGTGGGGGCCGGTCTCGACCGGCGCGGGCCCGAACGCGCGGTGCAGCCCCATCTCAGTTCGCCCGGGGGCAGACGTGCCGCCTGCCGGGAACGGTCGGCCCCCCGCAGAACGGGCAGCGGGGGCGGCCCGCGTCGTGGACCTCGAAGGCGCGGTCGGCCATGCGGTCGAGCGTCTCGCGCTCGGCCCACAGCGCGATCGCGTCGCTCCCGTCCGGGGAGGCCTGCGCCAGCAGCATGTAGCGGCCGCTCGCGCGGTCGAGCCCCAGCGCCAGGCTCGTGACCTTGCAGTCGACGTCGGCCGTCGCCTCCGGATCGCCGCTCACATCGGGCTCGCCGGTGCGCTGGACCCCGGTGCGCAGCAGCCGCTTTATCGTGATCGCGAGCTCGTGGAGCTCCTCCTTCTCGATCCAGAGGAGCGCGGAGCCGTGCTCGGCCTCGACCCGGAGCCTGAACATCCTCCTGCCCGGCTCACCCACGGCCTCGGGCTCGAGGACCGTGCAGATCCCCAGGTCGCGGCGTGCGAATGCGGAGTAGTCGGAGCTCATGTGCGTGTGGAGGGCGGTGAGACGCGCTTCAAGCGGGCACTCGTCACGCTACTTGTCGAACATCTCGCCGACGGAGAGCCCGTGGTGGATGCGATGGATGGCCTCGCCCAGGAGCGGAGCGATGGATATCACCTGCACCTGGCTGTTGCGCTTCTCGGGGGGCACCGGGATGGTGTCCGTGCAGACGAGCTCCTGGATCGAGCTCTCCGAGAACCGGGCAACGGCGGTGCCGGACAGGACGGCGTGGGTGCAGGCCGCGTAGGTGCCCAACGCCCCTGCTTCCATGAGCGCCCGCGCCGCGTTCACCATGGACCCGCCGGTGTCGACCTCGTCGTCCATCAGGATGGCGGTCCTGCCCTTGACGTCGCCGATGATGTTCAGCAGCTCCGTCGCGCCGGCGTTGCCGCCGATGCGCCGCTTCTCGACGATGGCCAGCGGGGCGTTCAGGCGCTCGGCGAGGTTGCGGGCCCGCTTGCTGCCGCCGATGTCGACCGCGACGACGACGGCGTTGGGCAGCTCCTTCTCCTGCAGGTAGCGCGCAAGGATGGGCAGCGCGGTCAGCTCGTCCACGGGGATGTTGAAGAACCCCTGGATCTGTCCGGCGTGGAGGTCCATCGTCAGGAGGCGGTCGGCGCCCGCCGTGGTCACCAGGTCCGCGATCAGCCGTGCCGTGATCGGCACGCGCGGCTGGTCCTTCTTGTCGGTCCGTCCGTAGCCGTAGTAGGGGATCACCGCCGTGATGCGTCCGGCCGACGCCCGCTTGGCGGCGTCGATCATGATCAGGAGCTCCATCACGCTGTCGTTGACCGGGTAGGAGAAGGGCTGGATCAGGAACACGTCGCGCTGCCGGATGTTCTCGTGGAACCGCACGAAGGTGTTGTCGTTGCTGAACTTGAAGGCATCCATCCTGCCGAGCGGCATGCCCAGATACTCGACCACGCCCGCGGCAAGGGTCGGGTTCGCGTTGCCGCTGAACACCTTCAGCTCTTCGTAGAGGGCCATCGCCTGCTCCGCCTGCTCTCAGGGGGTGGGGTGCGCCTCGATTCTACCGCGCGACGGGCGCGGGGTCACGACGCGACACGCCCGTCTTTATCACACCGCGACGAAGGCGCCGTCCGCGCCAACGAGCCCGTGACGCGGCAGCTCGACGCGGCGGGGGCCCTCGATGGCGTGGCCGATCATGAGCGCCCGCCCACCGGCGGCGGCGACCACGTCGACGGCCGCCTGGGCCGAACCCTCCGGCACCACCGCGCAGAACCCGATGCCCATGTTGAACACGCGGAACATCTCCGCCGTCTCGATGCCCCCCTCGCGCGCGATGACGTCGAAGATCGGCGGCACGTCCCACACGCCGTCCAAGCGGTATCCCACCGGCGCCGCGAGCCGCATGAGGTTGAGCAGCCCGTCGCCCGAGATGTGCGCGAGCCCCCGAACGTCGATGCCGGAGCGGAGCAGCGCGAGGACCTCGGGCACGTAGATGTGCGTCGGGCGCAGCAGCTCGTCTCCAACGGTGGTACCGCACTCGGGGAGCTCGCGGCCCACGTCTTCTCCCAGCACGTGGCGCGCGAGCGTCATGCCGTTCGCGTGGATGCCGTCGCTCGGCAAGCCCAGGACCACGTCCCCAGGCTCGATGGCGGCGCCGGTCACGGGCGCACGCCCTTCCAAGATGCCCACGCACGTCCCCGCGATGTCGAAGGCGTAGCCCTCGCGCGGGCCCCTCAGCGAGTCGGGGTGCTGCGAGAGCTCGCCGCCGACGATCGCGATCCGCGCGCGCTCCGCACCGTCGCGCATGCCCTTGCCGAGGGCGGCCAGCAGGTCCTCGTGCGGGTGCTGGACGCTCACGTAGTCGACCAGCGCGATGGGCTCGGCGCCGGTGCACACGACGTCGTTCACGTTCACGGCGACGGCATCCCAGCCGATGGACTCGTAGCGGCCGGCCTGCTGCGCGACGGTGGACTTGGAGCCGACGCCGTCCGTCGAGATCGCGAGCGAGAGCCGCTCGGTCAGCTTGAGCACGCTGGCGAAGAAGCCGAGCGGCACCAGCGGCTCGCCGGCGCCCTCGCGGAAGGCCTCCGTCTCGCGGACGAACGCCAAGAGAGCGCGCAGACCGGCCGCGGCGGCAGCCGTGTCGACGCCCGCGGCGGTGTAGGCGGGCCGCTTGGGGGAGTCCGCCACCGCGCTACCCGATCGCCAGGGCGTCCGCGCCGCGCCGGTAGTTGCGCTGCGTGAGCGACGGGTCGCGGTTCACCAGCGGGCGGCCGAACATCGGGTGGTACATGCTGCGGACCTCGTGCTCGAGCTGGTGGAGCACCTCGCCGCTCTCGGGATCGACGATGTCGACGAAGCGGTACTGGTGCTCGTTGCTCTCCTCGGTGACGAGCCCGCGACCACCGAGCGCCGCGTGGGGCGAGGAGAAGTCGGCGAGGTAGACCGCCAGGTGGTGGCCGTCGTAGGCGGGGAGCTTCTCCTCCGTCTCGCGGAAGCGGAGCGACTGGCCCCGCCCGACCTGCACGGAGCAGGCTCCCCCCACTCCATCCCCCCGCGCCTCCGGCGGAGCGACGGACACGGACGCACCGAGGACCGTCTCGTAGAAGCGCGCGATCCCGGCCGCCGTGCCGGGCGCCACGTCGAATTCGACATACGGCATGCCCATCAGCGTCCCGCCGAAGGCCCCGCCCGGAGCGGCGCAGCGGAAGCGGTTGCCCCAGGGCCCGGTGACGTCGATCGAGTCTTTCCCGCGGCTGTGGGCGAAGCTGGTGCCCGCCAGCCCGGGCTCGACGCTCCCCAGGCGCGCATCGAGCTCCTCGAGGTCCGGCACGACGAGCCCGATGCGCCCGCGGACCGTCTGCGCCTCGGGGCGCGTGGGGAGGTGGAGCTGCTGGCGGCCGAGGTTCAGCCACATGTTCTCGAGCCCGACGGTCAGGTAGGGGTCCCGCGTGAAACCGAGACCAACGACGTAGAACAGCGTGGCGGTCTGCTGGTCGGTGATCGTCAGGTTCAGGTGGTCCAGCGAGACCACGTTCCCCATGTCCTGGCTTGCCCGCTCGTACGTCGCCATGGTGCGCCTTGGTCTCCTCCAGAATGCCCCGTTGGCGGGCGGGATGCCCCTTGGCGGGGCGCGGGCATTATATCGCCGTGGGGTTCACACGTGGGCCATTTGGGGGCGGACATCCTTGACCCGTCTTCTGCGGCGAGCCGATAATACCCATGTAGCCGGGATGCCATGCACCCGCCGGCAGCCAACCCGCCCCGCGCCTAGGGAGCCATCGCCAACCACGATGTTCGGCAGCGTCGCAACCAGCACCCACTCCATCGACGATTACATCCCCATCGTCGGGGAAGACGTCGTGACGGCCCTCCGGGCCCTCGCCGAGCCGCTGCGCGGCATCCGCGTCCTGCACCTCTCCTCGCCCGGTGCGAGCGGCGCCGTCCGCAACCTCCTCCAGAGCTCGGTCCCGCTCCTGGCGGACCTGGGCATCGAGGCGCAGTGGCAGCAGGTCCGCGTCTCCAGCGAGTTCCTGGACATGGACCACCACCTGCGCCTGGCGCTCTCCGGCTACGCGGTCGAATGGCCCGCGAGCCTCGCGAACGACTGGTGGACGTTCAACCAGGCCAACGCCGAGCTCTTCGACGAGGAGTTCGACATCGTCGTCGTCCACCACACCGGCTCGGTGGGGCTGCACGCCGCACTCACGCAGTCGGCCGGGCACCGGCCGGCGGGCATGTGGCTCTGGGACTCCCACCGCGACTATCGCACCTCGCACCCGGAGGCGTGGTCCCTCATCCGGCGGCACGCGGACGACTTCGACGTCTCGATCTACGACTACAAGCGGTTCATCCGCCCGGACGCGCCGACCCGCCGGACGGTGGTGATCCCGCCGGGGGTGGACCCGCTCGGCCCCCGCTGCCGCGAGGTGTCCGAGGAGGTGCGCGAGACCGTCCTGGCCCAGCGCGGCGTCGACGTGACGCGGCCGGTCATGGCCCAGATCGTCCTGAGCACGCGCGACGACGACCCGGCGCGCGTCCTCGAAACCTACGAGATGGTCAAGCGGCAGCAGCCCGACCTCCAGCTCGTCATCGCGGACCTCCTCAGCGGACCGGCCCAGGGCGAGGCCATCGAGGCCCTGCGTGCGCACGGGCGGGAGATCGGCGACGTCATCGTCCTGAGCGAGATGGACGGCGTCGGCAACGTGGAGATCTGCGCGCTGCGCGACCAGGCGGCGGTGCTCCTCCACCAGGGGTTCCCCCGGGGCATCTCGATCGAGCTCCTGGAGGAGATGTGGCAGTCCAGGCCGGTGGTGAGCGGCAAGAGCTCGGTCGCCGAGTCCGTGCTCACGCCGGACCGGACCGGCATCCTGGCGGACACGCCCGCCGAGCAGGCCGCGGCGGTCCTCCGCCTGCTGGAGAGCCCGGCCCTCGGCAGGCGGATCGGCGCCGCCGCCCACCGGCACATCGCGCAGCACTACCTGGTGACGCGCTACCTCGCCGACTACCTCAAGCTGTTCGCTCAGGTCCTGCACAAGACCCCGGCCCGGAGGGCAACCAAGCGCTGATGCCGTCTCCTGTGTCCGTCACCCCGAAGTCCCTCGAGGAGTACCGGCAGCACGTCGGCGACGCGGTCATCGCGGAGATCGAGGAGCTCGCCCGCCCGCTCCGCGGCGCCCGGGTGCTGCACATCAACTCCACGGCCTTCGGAGGTGGGGTGGCGGAGCTCCTCAACAGCATCGTCCCGCTCCTCCATGACCTCGGCATCGACGCCGAATGGCAGGTGATCGACGCCACGCCCGAGTTCTTCAACGTCACGAAAAGCATGCACAACGCGATGCAGGGGATGTATATCCCCTGGACCAACGCGATGGCCGACACCTGGCGCGAGGTCAACCGCGCCAACGCGGAGGCCATGACGGGACACTACGACTTCGTCTACGTCCACGACCCGCAGCCCGCCGGCCTGCTCTACTACGTCCGGCTGCGCGACTCGGGGGGACTCGGCGCGAAGTGGATCTGGCGCTGCCACCTCGACACGACCGAGGCGCTGCCCGAGGTGTGGGACTTCGTGCGCACCCACGTGCAGCTCTACGACGCCGCCGTGTTCACGATGAAGGAGTACGTGAGGTCCGATCTCGGACCGCAGGTCGCCATCATCCCGCCCGCCATCGACCCGACCAGCACGAAGAACACGCCGCTGCCGCCCAACGTCGTGCGCGAGGTGCTCCAGCGGTACGAGATCGACCCCGACCGCCCGATCATCGCGCAGATATCCCGGTTCGACCCGTGGAAGGACCCGCTCGGCGTCATCGACACGTACCGCCTGCTCAAGGAGCACCGCCCCGGCCTCCAGCTCCTGATGGTCGCCTCCATGGCCAACGACGACCCGGAGGCGTGGTCGTTCTACGAGCGGATCGTCCGCAAGGCAGGCGAGGACTACGACATCCACGTCCTCACGAACCTCAACGGCGTCGGCAACCTCGAAGTGAACACCTTCCAGACCGCCGCGGACGTCGTCATGCAGAAGTCGCTCCGCGAAGGGTTCGGCCTCGTCATCTCCGAGGCGCTCTGGAAGGGCAAGCCCTTCGTCGGCAGCTCCGCGGGCGGCATCCCGATGCAGCTCGACAACGGCCGCGTCGGCCGCATCGCGAACACCACCGCCGAGTTCGCCGATCAGATCGGCGACCTCCTCGACGACCGTGAGGCACGGGAATCCCTGGGCGGGGCCGCGAAGGAGCACGTGCGCGCCAACTACCTCACGACCCGCCTCCTGGCGGACCACCTGCGGCTGATGAACAGCCTGTCCGCCAACGGCTCCGGGCCCAAGCAGCGGACGGCGCTCTCCACGAGCACGGACGCCACGGGGGGCGCCAAGGGCGCTCGCACCAACGGCAAGCGGGTTCGCTCGAAGCCCGTGCGGAAGACGTAGCGTGGCCGGCGAGCCGGACCGCACCGCCTTCGTCGGCATCGACCTCGGCGGCACCAAGATCCTGGCCCTGGCCGCCGACGCGGCCGGGGCCGTGCTCGGGCGAGCGCTCGCCT